>NZ_CALWJM010000001.1 GCF_944381005.1 uncultured Butyricicoccus sp.
ACAGACAACAAGCCCTTTCGGCTGCTTGAACAATTTTCCTCCCAAAATATTGTCTAACTTTTTGGGGTCACTTCAAGTCAATCAGTCTTTTTTTAAGATTTATTTCGTTTGCATTTTTAAATTAAAATTGATATACTAACGATATACTTTTAAAAATATAACGAAAAAAAGGAAGCGATGGACATGAAAAAAAGATTAGCCCTTTTATGTATGGCAGCCATGTTTTTGAGTGCGTGCGGTAATACCAGCACCGATTCCAACACGACCGACGCAACCCCAACAGCAGAGAAAAAAGAATTAACTGTCTTTGCTGCTGCTTCATTGACCGAATCTTTAAACACCATTAAAGAAACTTATGAAAAAGAACACGCCGACATTGAGTTGGTATATAATTTCGATTCGTCTGGAACCTTGCAAACACAAATTGAAGAAGGTGCAATTTGTGACTTGTTCATTTCAGCAGGGCAAAAACAGATGGATGGATTGGGCGAACTGGTCAAGCAAGATAGCCGTGTAGATTTGCTTGAAAATACGGTCGTACTTGTGGCACCAAAAGACGCTACTGATGCACCCAAATCCTTTGATGACCTCGTGAATGTTTCCTCCATTGCTTTGGGAAATTCTGATGTTCCAGTAGGACAATATTCAGAAGAAATCCTCAAGAATATGGGATTATGGGATACACTGAATGAAAATGGAAAGATTACCTTCGGTTCCAATGTAAAAGAAGTGACCTCACAAGTGGCTGCTGGCGCAGTGGATTGCGGCATTGTTTATCGTACCGACGCGGCAAGTGAACCGGAAATCACAGTGGTTGCAGATGCCCCGGCAAATACCTATTCACCTGCCATCTATCCGGCAGCTGTTTTGCAGGATGCCCCTGAAGCAGAGGCGGCTCAAGAATTTTTAGATTACCTGAATAGTGATGCTGCTATGGATGTATTCGCATCGGTTGGATTTACCAGACCGTAATCAACCTAACACCAACTTATAATAATATAGAAAAAGGGGGGATGCAAGTGGATTGGTTTCCTTTGTGGAACTCATTGCGTATTGCAGCCATTGCAACGGTTATCACATTCTTTTTAGGAATTTTTTCTGCATATTTCGTATGTAAACTGCCCAAAGGGATAAAAGGGATATGTGATGTCGTTTTAACCATTCCCATGGTGCTTCCTCCAACGGTTGTAGGATTTTTTCTATTGCGTTTACTCGGCCCAAAAGGAGTACTAGGAGCAAAATTGCTTGCATGGTTTGATTTACGTATTATGATGACATGGCAAGCAGCTATTTTTGCAGTCATTATTGTAACATTTCCGCTAATGTATCGCACCACACGCGGTGCTTTTGAAAGTTTTGACCGCAACATATTAGATGCCGCACAGACCTTAGGACTGCCCGGTTATTATATTTTTTGGCGAATCTTACTTCCCGGATGCCGACAAGGTATTTTTGCTGGCATGATTTTAGCATTTGCTCGCGGCTTGGGAGAATACGGTGCAACTAGTATGGTATCTGGATATACGCCGGGTAGAACTGCAACCATCTCCACCACTGTTTATCAGTTATGGAGAGAAGGCGATACGATGCAAGCATATCGTTGGGTATTTGTCAATCTGGCAATTTCCTTTTGCGTTTTAATGGCTGTTAACTTAATGGAGCGCAAGCGGAGGGCTGGATAATGTCAATCTATCTGGATATTGAAAAAAAGCTAGACGGTTTTACTCTACGAATACAGTTAAATGCAGATAATATTCCGATTGCATTACTTGGCGCATCTGGAAGCGGAAAATCTATGACTTTGCGGTGTATTGCTGGCATTGAAAGGCCAGACCGTGGAAAAATTATAATTGATGGAAAAACTGTTTTTGATTCAGAACAACACATCAATTTAAAACCTCAGAAAAGGCAAGTCGGATTTTTATTTCAAAATTATGCTCTTTTTCAAACAATGACTGTGAGACAAAATATCTTGTGCGGTGCTAGGCGCACCGGTCGTACAGATAAAATTCAGTCGCTTATAGAGCAGTTTAAACTCGTAGGGTTAGAGAATCGCTTGCCCAGTGAACTATCTGGCGGACAACAACAACGAGTCGCGTTAGCACGAATTTTAGCAAGTGAACCGCGTGTATTATTGCTGGATGAACCATTTTCTGCCTTGGATACATTTTTACGTTGGCAATTAGAACAGCAAATGTTTGATGTGCTCCAACAGTTTTCAGGTACTGTAATGTTGGTTTCTCACAATCGAGAAGAAGCATACCGATTGTGTGAAAAGATTGCTGTTCTAAACAATGGTTTTACAACGGGACTGCGTGAAAAACAAGCATTGTTCACACATCCATCAACCAAAGCAGAAGCATATCTTATAGGGATAGAAAATGTAGTGGATATCGGAACGATTCAAGATAACAATTTCAACATACCTGCTTGGGGTATTTGTGTTAAGGCACATGATTCAGCGGTTGCCATCGCAGTTTCAGGGAAATCTTTTTGCAGTGAGCGTATTGAAAATGGTATTCCAATCTCTGGAGTTGTAGCGCAGATTTTGGAAGGCCCAAATGATATTATCGTTTTAGTCACGCCATCCAAAGGAAATGGTCTACTGCACTGGACAACAACACAGGCCAATTGTGTGGTTGGACAAACAATTACACTATGGCTTTCACCCAATCACATTCATTATCTGGCTGAATAAAGGCCAAAAGACCTTTCATGATACCACTGGCAACATGAAAGGTCTTTTGTGTGAAAAGGGGAATGAATTGATTGTGCGAGTGCCGCGTTAGTGCATTGTCGTGAAGCTCATGCAATCAACACACTGCTGTGTGCAGGGATTGGCTTCGTGTGTTCCTACCGTGATGTGGTCAAGAGCACAATAGTCGGCATTGGCAGCGTGATGTGCACACTGTTTAACGGTGCAGCGAATCGCTTTATTTTCTTGGTTCATCATAACGAAATCCTCCTATAAGATTTTTCAATGCTAGTGTGTGTAAAAAGTAAATTTCTATACAGGGAACACCTTAAAAAGTTTTCTTACGATAGTTGACAAATCTGGAATAAAGTCGTATACTATAAACAATAATAATTCTTGTTTATATTTGAAAGGAGAATTTATTATGGCAAATTTAAAGGGTACGAAAACCGAGGCAAACTTGATGGCCGCATTCGCAGGTGAATCGCAGGCCCGCAATAAATACACATACTATGCTTCCAAGGCAAAGAAAGATGGCTATGAGCAAATTGCAGCACTGTTCTTGGAGACAGCGAACAACGAAAAAGAACATGCTAAGATTTGGTTTAAGCTGCTGCATGACGGTATTCCGTCCACGGTAGAAAATCTGAAAGATGCTGCTGACGGCGAAAACTATGAATGGACCGATATGTATGCGACTTTCGCAAAAGAAGCACGCGAAGAAGGTTTTGACCACATCGCATTTTTGTTTGAGCAAGTCGGTGCCATTGAAAAGGAGCATGAGGAGCGTTACCGTAAACTGCTGGCCAATATCGAAGGCGGTTTGGTATTCTCCCGCGATGGTGATATGATTTGGCAGTGTGCAAACTGTGGTCATATCGTAGTTGGTAAGCAGGCTCCTGAAGTCTGCCCAGTATGTGCTCACCCCAAGGCTTATTTCCAGATTAAGGCTGAAAATTATTAAATATCTATGTTGTTCCAAGTCTGAAGTTTATCTAAAGGCAAGGAAATAAATTCCGATTTCCGACATCAAAGTTTCTGAATGTTCTAAGATGAAGGGAGCTTGCAAAAAATGACATTGCTGCGCCCTATACTTGGTTATAGGGCGCATTTTTATGTAATTTAGGAGGATTTTATGGAAAATCGGATTGCAATTTTAGGTATCTTCATCCAAGACTTGGACCAAAGTGCCGCTGTGAATGCACAACTGCACGCATACAGCAATTATATTGTAGGCCGGCTGGGTCTCCCATACCGTGACCGCAATATGTCTATTATCTGTATCGTTTTGGACGCTCCAAACGATATGATTAACGCATTATCTGGTAAATTAGGTCGGTTGCCCGGAGTGCGTGCACAGGCACAGTATGCAAAATAATTCACGAACATCGTGATAGTTTGAATTTCTATTCCATTGGGAGGATGAAGGAGTATGAAGAAACGTTTTTTAGCATTTGCGGCTATGTTGCTCTTTACCCTAGCAGGGTGTGGACAGCCAACACAAGACACGCAATCAGCAGAAACACCATCACCATCTGCATCAGAACCTGCACAGCAGGAAGTAACACCCGGGTATGAGAATGGACTTGTCACTCGAGTTGCTTCGCTGAAAGGCCCGACTTCTATGGGGCTTGCCTCCCTTATGACAGAAGATAACGAACATTATGAATTTACGATGTACGCAGCAGCTGATGAAATCGCCCCCTTGATTGCAAAAGGGGAAGTGGATATCGCTCTGATTCCGGCTAATCTTGCCGCTACGCTATATCAAAAGACCAATGGTGCAATTGAAGTTATCAATATTAACACCTTGAGCGTTTTGGAAGTCGTAACGCCAGGTGATGTGCAAATGGAAGATTTGTCTGAACTAAAGGGCAAAACAATTTATATGACCGGAAAAGGTACCACACCAGAAGCATCTCTGCGCTACCTGTTAGAAAAAAACAACCTTTCTTGGGATGATGTAAAGGTTGAGTTTAAGACCGAAGCGACCGAAGTGGTTTCTGCACTTTCAACCGATAACCAAGCATTTGCAGTTCTTCCGCAGCCATTTGCAACAGTTGCTACACAACAGCTAGAAAACCGTCATATTGCATTGAGTTTGGGAGACGAATGGACACGTGTTTCTGATAATGGCAGTGAGTTGGTAACCGGTGTTACTATTGCAAGAAAAGAATTTGCCGAAGAACATCCTGCTGCAATGCTTCAGTTTGCCAGTGACGCTTTAGATTCTGTCAACTACGTCAATGGACATCCTGAGGATGCTGCCAAAAGAATCGAGTCACTGGATATTGTAAAAGCTGCAATCGCTGAACGCGCCATCCCACGTTGTAATTTAGTTAGCTTGACAGGAGAAGACATGCGTACGGCATTGTCCGGATATTTGGATGCATTGTACACCTATGATGCCGGACTTGTTGGCGGAAAATTACCGGAAGAAGATTTCTATGCAGTATAAAACACTATTGACACGTCTAACCGTCGTCCTTTTTTGGACGGCGGTTTGGTCGATTTTAGCAGTTTTTTTGCCCGACTTTTTATTTGCGGGGCCATTGGAAACCATACAAAGTTTATTTCAGCATAGTATAACTTTGGAATTTTGGCTTTCTATTGGGCAATCTCTGCTTAAAATCGGAATCGGCTTTTTAACAGCATTTCTACTGGGTAGCTGCTTGGCGGTATGTGGACACTGTGTTCGGGCAATTGGCTTAATTTTGGAGCCTGCCATACAAATTATGAAAACAGTCCCTGTAGCATGTTTTATCGTCGTTGCACTCATCTGGATGTCATCAGCAAATATTTCCATCTTAGTGGCGTTTTTTGTCGTCTTTCCTATGGTTTATATCAACTTACATCAGGGGCTCAATCAAGTCAACCATGATTTAATCGAAATGGCGCAAGTGTTTCGTGTTCCCAAAGTTAAAAAACTACGGGCACTCTACTTCCCAGAAGTGATGCCATATTTACTTTCCAGTTGCCAAGTAGGCATTGGCATGGCATGGAAAGCGGGCGTGGCGGGGGAGATTATTGGACTTCCAGATTGGTCGATTGGAGAACAATTATACCGTGCAAAATTATATTTAAATGCCGATGATTTATTTGCTTGGACGATTGTTATTATTGTGATTAGCCTTATTTGCGAAAAAATGTTATTGCGATTGTTGCAAGGTTTGCAAAGTCATGCACAAAGAGGACACTCTGTATGAAAATTGAATTTAAACAGGTGGAAAAACGCTTTGGAGGGAAAGTCGTATTACAACATTTGGATTGGTGTATTCAGGATGGAGAAATTTGGCGTGTAGCTGGGCCATCTGGTCAAGGAAAAACCACTTTACTGCGCTTATTGATGGGGCTTGAAAAACCCAGTTCCGGAAAGATTCTAGGAGCAGAATCGGTTCGCTTTGCGCCGGTTTTTCAGGAAAATCGTTTGCTTTCCAAACAAAATGCCATTGAAAATGTACAATTTGTGTGTGACAAAACCATATCGGAAATTACCGCACTATTGACCGAATTGTTGCCTTACGAAGATTGTACATTGCCTGTTCATATGTTAAGCGGTGGAATGCAGCGGCGGGTTGCCATTGCACGCGCATTGGCTGCTCCCTCTGATGTACTTGTTTTGGATGAGCCTTTTACAGGATTGGATGCGTTAAACATTGCGGTAGTGTCGTCGTGTATTCGTGCACACGCAGATAAGCGCTGTATTGTACTGTCCTCTCATGTAGAATCAGATTATTTTTCTGATGCAAATTGCTTGCACCTACAGTGAATCCTCGGTATAATAATGGCATTGAACTCCATAGGAAAGGTGTATGTTTTCATGCAAAAAGGAGAAAAGAACAAACTAAAATTATTATTGATTGGGATTCAGGCTAGACTAAAACAAAATCGGGATTACTTTATCTCTGCTGACTTTGCGTTTAAGTCTGGAAACAAAAAATTTAAAGCCTCCCTCAGCCTTGGAGAAGATAACGATTACACGCTAACATTTCAGGGAACTGACCGTACGATGGATGCAGAAGAAGTCATGAATTTCTTTCAAAAACAGACAGAAATTTATGAAGATTGCGTGTTGACTTATATAGAACGCGGGACGACCATAACCATTTCGGTAAATGCCAAAGGCGTCTCCATGAAACAGTCCGAACAATCCCAAGATGTAAAAGAAACTAACGAAAAAAAACATCCATTGCTTGACCAAAATCGGAAGTATTTAATTCAAGTGGATAAAGCATCTGCTCTTTTACATGAAATTGGTATCCTAACTGCGGATGGTAAAGTAAAAAATGATATGATTCGCAAATACAATCAGATTGACCATTATGTTGAACTGGTTGCGCCTATGTTTGAACAGGATAACAGTGATGAGATTGTTTTATTAGACTGTGCATGTGGAAAATCATATTTATCCTTTGTGATGAATTATTATCTGCGTGATGTACTGCATCGCCGTTGCCGTATCATCGGAATCGACATCAATCCGCATGTCATTTCAGAAAGCCAAAAGATGGCAAAACGGTTGGGGTACCACAATATGCAGTTCCTAACCGCAGATTTACGAACATATCAGCCACCGAAGCAAGTTACTGCGGTCATTTCGTTACATGCTTGTGATATTGCAACCGACTTAGCACTGGCGACTGCTATCCGCGCCCAAGCAAAATATATCGCTTGTGTACCATGCTGTCACAAAGAACTACTTGACCAATATAAATTGCCTGAATTAGAACCGTTGACCAAATACGGCGTTTTCAAAGCGCGTTTTAATGATGTATTAACCGATAGTATGCGAGCCTTAAAACTGGAAGCAGAAGGCTATAAAGTATCGGTTGTAGAATATATCTCACCTTTGGACACACCAAAAAACTTGCTCATTCGTGCGACTTATACCGGTCAAGACAATGCCAAAGCAAAAAAAGAATATGAGCGTGTACGCATGGCGCTTGGAACAACATCTGAACTTGACCGCCGTTGTGAATCTTATCATAACGAATTTTTTATTACAGATGAAGATTTATTTTAAATATGCAAAAAGCAGACGCAATGCGTCTGCTTTTTGTTTGTATCATGCGATTTAGTTGCAACCGCAACCGTGTGATGTTGTGGTGGAAGCAGTATTACCACATCCGCAGCTATGTGATGTTGTAGCAGTTGAAGCGGTATTGTTGCAGCCACAACGCGACGATGTGGTCGAAGCAGCATTGCTTGCGCAACCACTATTGCAGCTGCTGCGTGTAGAAACATTGCCACAACCGCAGGATGGTTCTTTACGCGGCGGGAAAAATTCGTCCACCGGGAAATCGAAACGAGAGAAGATTTCGCAGGGGTCTTCAGTGCTGTCGCCACCGATACCGTCGCAGCAATCCTTTTCGGGCATACAGATATCAAAAGCGGGCATGAGCAACTGAATATCACGTTCCAGTTTAATGATGGAGAACTGGCCGATGGTAACCAGAAGCTGGTTTCCAGTTGTATCCAGCGACAAATCTTGGGCAAAGCAACCGCAGATTGCGCGTGGAACCTCACGCAATTCACCGCAAGTGCAAGCACAAGGCTGGGTCGGATAAACCACACGAGCATCCAACAAAATGGGGTCAACTGCTTCCAATACTGCCGTAGGCAGGTTGGTGCGCTGTGCAAGCTGCACGTCTGCGCCATCCGGCACATACTGGGACGAGAAGATACGGGCGCCGCCTTCGCTGCCAAACAGAATGCAGCGCTTGTCGTATACCGCCAGGCCTTCTAAGATGCGGGGGCATCCAATTCCTGTGCAAGCTTCGACCGAAACCTTGTAGAAGAAACGGATATCCACGCTGTAAAAACCACGGCGGAATGCAACCGGCTCGACATCCATCAACGTTGACAGAAGTTCTGCGCAACGCGGCTTGATGCTAATGGCATTGCCCTCAATAAAACACTGGTCTTCAACCGGCAAGTATACGCGAATATCACGCATACAATCTCGGCTGCGGCACTGGTCATACACCTTTTTGGTGTGGATGCAGACTGCCTCACGGAAACCAACGGCACCATTCAAGGGACCGGGACACATTTTTTCAGCCATAAGAAAAACCTCCGTATAAGAAAGATTGAGAAGGAAAAACCTTCTACTTCAAACTATGCGGAGGCTCATATTTCGTTACAGATTTTGGATAAATGTACGGATACGATTGCACGCCTCTCTCAAGTGCCCCATGGAATAGGAGTACGAAATACGCACATGTCCTTCACCGCTCTGACCAAACGCATCTCCTGGAATAACCGCTACATGCTGCTCTTGCAACAAACGGTTGCAAAATTCTTCGGAAGAAAGTCCAGTAGATTTGATAGAAGGGAATACATAGAACGCGCCATGTGGTTCAAAGCAATCTAGTCCCATACTTCTCAATTCACTGACCAGAAACCGGCGACGGATATCATATTGACTGCGCATATGTACAATATCATCATCTCCTGTGCGAATGGCTTCAATACCAGCAAATTGAGCGGTAGTCGGTGCACACATGATTCCGAATTGATGGATTTTACAGATAGATTTCATCAGCTCTCGTGGCCCCATCGCCCAACCCAAACGCCAGCCGGTCATTGCATATGACTTGGAGAAACCGTCTATTACAATGGTGCGTTCTCTCATACCATCAATCTGGGCAAAGCTGACATGTTCCCCTTGATAGGTCAACATACAGTAAATTTCATCCGAAATGACAACGATATTGGTATCTCGCAGCACTTCTGCAATGGCTTCTAACTCTTGACGATTCAAGATTGCGCCTGTGGGATTGTTTGGATAGGGGAGAATCAACGCTTTTGTGCGCGGTGTGATGGCTGCGCGCAGACGCTCAGGCGTTAATTTAAATCCTTCTTCTGCCACCGTTGGAATGGCAACCGGAACGCCGCCTGCAAGCGTCGTAAGCGGTGTATAGCATACAAAACACGGTTCAGGAATCAATACTTCATCGCCAAGGGATACAAATGCGCGCAAAGCATTGTCAATCGCTTCGCTGCCTCCAACAGTAACTAAAATCTCATCGTGGGGGTCATAAAACAAATCGTAACGACGCAATGCTAGTCCTGCAATTTCATCGCGCAATTGTTGAAGTCCCCAGTTAGAAGTGTAAAAGGTTCGCCCCTTTTCCAATGAAGTAATACCTGCTCTGCGTACCTGCCAAGGGGTTTCAAAGTCTGGTTCACCAACCCCCAATGAAATGACATCTTTCATCGTAGAAGCCAAATCAAAAAACTTGCGAATACCCGAAGGTCGGACAGCTTGTACGCGGTCAGATAAAATTTTGGAATAATCCACCATATTACATCATAACCTCCCGATTGTCGATTTCATCGGGGCCAAAGGTAACCCCCTGTTCTTTGTATTTTTTCAAGATAAAATGCGTTCCAGTTGACAAAACATTCTCCATCGGTGCAAGCTGCTCGGAAACAAACCGTGCCACATCGCGCATGGTACGTCCGGAAATAATAACCGTCAAATCAAAACCACCAGACATTAAGTAAACACTTTCAACCTGATGGTGGGAGTAAATCTGACGGGCAATTTCATCAAATCCCATACCTTTTTGCGGTGTAATCTTGACTTCAATAAGCGCAGTCACTTGCTCCCGCTCGGTTTTATCCCAATCAATTAAAGTCTTATATCCTAAGATGGTGTTGTTTTGCTCCAGTTCACGCAAAATCGCTTGTACTTGACCAAGTTCCATTTGCACCATATCCGCCAACTGTGCGGGAGTCAATCGCGCGTCCTGTTCCAACATCGCTAAGATTTTCTCGGTTGCATTCATTATCCTGTTCCTCCCGGTTCATGAAAGTAAAAAGCGAAGAATCGCTTAATAGAGTTATTATACTCCTTTCCAACGCAAAAGAAAACCAAGGATTTTGAAATTCTATTGCCTTTCCTGCAAAAACAGGATAAAATGGTTATAGTATATAAAGGAGTGCCATAAACAATGGAATTCACTGGATTTAATCCACAAGGCTTAGACCTACTAATTGAAAACCGTATGATGAACTCTCCTGTTTTTTACGAAGAGCATAAACCACAAATCAAAACGCTTGTATTAGAACCATTTCATGCGCTTTGTCAGTCTATGAGCGAAAAGATGCTGCTCATCGACCCATTATTTGTAACAACTCCCTCACGCATGGTATCACGCGTGCGTCGAGATACACGGTACACCAAAGATAAAACTCTGTATCGCGCCAATCTATGGCTCTACTTTCGTCGGCCACGCGCCCAGTTTGAAGAAGTTCCATTCTTTTATTTTGAACTCGGGCCGGAATATTGGCGATATGGTTGCTGGGGCGGATTCGGACGCGGCGAAATGGCATTGGCGCGTGATATGATAATACATGAAGATAAACTTTTCCTTGATGCGTATACCGCTGTGCAGCAAATTCCTGATATGCAGCTTCGCGGAGAGTTCTATAAGCGTCTCAAGTGTCTCGACGCAAAAGAAATTTACCGCGCATGGTCTGAACGGAAACAACTCGGTGTTGACTTCGAAGAAACCCAAAATTTTGCACCTGTTTTTGATGGCAGCTTTGTTCCACAGATGTTAGAACACTTTCAACATTTAACGCCATTTTATCGTTTTCTTTGGGCTATCAAAGAGCGGGCACAAGCAGGGCAGGGGGGACAACGATGAAATATGTGGCAATGGACTTCGAAACAGGGAATGGCTATTATACAAGCGCGTGCTCCATTGGCTTATCCTACTATGAGGATACAAAGTTTGTTGGCTCAGAAACCTTTCTCATCCGACCTCCCGATTCTGTCGGCAAATTTCACTGGTACAACGTAAAAATACATGGTATTAAACGCTCACAGCTTGAAAATGAACCAACTTTTGACCAGATTTGGCAAAAAATACAAAATAAAATTCAAGGCAGCATTTTGGTGTGCCATAATGCCGTATTTGATACTGAGGTACTTTGCAGATGCTTGGAATTTTATCATCTACCACTTCCAACCTGCCAATATATATGTACAGTGAAAATTTCGCAAAAGGTATGGCCTGATTTGGAAAATCATAAACTAAATACCGTTGCCCAAGCACTGGGCATTGCATTAAATCATCACGAGGCAGGGTCAGACGCACATGCCTGCGGCGAAATTTTGCAGCACGCGCTGCGTCAAACCGGCTGTGTAGATGCGATTGAGCTAGCGGAAAAAATTGGATTACAACTAGGGCATATCTCTCCACAGGAACGTCGTGGATGTTCGTCCACTCAGAAAACACAATCAAAAATTCATTCACGGTCTAAACATCATCACAAAAAGGTGGATGCTCATGCTATTTCACCACAGCAAAGAAAAGAGGGAATTCAATGAAAAATTTATGTGAATCTAATTTTTGTAATAATTGTTGCAAAAATTGCCGTTATCTTATCGGATACTTGATGAAAAAAGTTCAAACATTCAGTGTGTTTGACTTTGCAGTCTTTAAAATGTGTCTGATATGTTTTGGTGGCTGGTTGGCTACTACTTTCATCAAAAACGCAAAAAAATGGAAGTTGGTTCTGCTAATCGGATTTTTAGCTTCTTGGGTTTATCTGATTTGGCGTTTATTTATCCAGCAGGATGACCAATAAAATAGGGAGTACGAAATTTATCTATGAAAAATCCGTTTCATAACCAGTATTTCCGAATTGCTCTATCCGCATGGCTGGTTATCGCAATGAGCATTTTATGCTTCTTTACTTTTTATAAGATAGATGCCATTCTTAAAATCCTACAAGAACTGTCGTCAATTCTTCGCCCGTTTACATTTGGATTTGTGGTAGCATATTTGCTGCTTCCTATTTTTAATGGGTTGATACGAAAAACACAGCCGTGGTTTTTACGCATTATTCGCAAGCCGGAAAAAGCCAAATCGTTGAATAAGCTGATATGCAGCCTGTTAAGCGTAACTTTTTTCTTACTCATCCTGGTTGCCTTGCTTTCTATGGTTTTGCCTCAATTAGCCGAAAGCATTATCGGTTTAATGGAAAAACTTCCCGACTATTTGACCAGAACGGAAGTGTGGCTTACTAATCTTTTTTCTAACAACCCTGTCTTGGAAGAAAATCTCCAACAATTATATGCTTCTGTATCTGCTTCTCTGATGGATTGGGCAAATGAACAATTGGTTCCGCAACTTTTAGAAGTAATGAAGGGCAATTTTGTTGGTAGCTTTGTATCCAATGCGATTAGTTTCCTTAAAACTGTTTTGGTCGGATTTATCAGCGCCGTATATATGCTCAACAGCAAAGATACGTTCTCTGCCCAAGGGAAAAAACTCATTTACAGTATGTTTCAAACCGATACGGCAAATGCTGTCTTAGAAAACCTACGATTTGTTCACAAGGTTTTCGGTGGTTTTATCTCAGGTAAACTTTTAGATTCACTTATTATCGGTCTGATTACCTTCGTTTCCATGTCTATTCTTCAACTGCCTTATGTCGTACTAATCAGTGTAATCATAGGCGTGACCAATATTATTCCGTTTTTTGGGCCATTTATCGGCGCAATTCCAAGCACCATTTTGATTTTTTTAGTCAGCCCGCTGCAAGCAGTCTATTTTGTGATTTTTGTATTTATTCTTCAACAGTTTGATGGAAATATCCTAGGCCCTAAAATTTTAGGAGATTCCACTGGACTGGCAAGTTTCTGGGTTATGTTCGCCATTCTACTGTTTGGTGGATTATTCGGTTTTGTAGGTATGGTGGTGGGTGTTCCATTATTTGCCGTAATTTATAGTGCAATTTCCGGGCTGGTCAATCGTTCTCTTAAAAAGAAAGGCATTGTATCCGATACAATGACCTATATTTCACTAGACCATATTGATGCAGAAAGCCATGAAGTAATTCCTATTAGTGAAGACAGTGTTGCACCAACATCGGTAAAATTAGAACGATTTAAACGCAGAAAACCACCTGAAGACGCTTCGCCTAAAAATTAAATATTCAAAAAAACAGAGCATCTTAAAAGATGCTCTGTTTTTAATATACGAAATGTTTATTTCAAGGCTGCTGTAATAATCGCCATCTTATAAACTTCTTCCGCATTGCAACCACGCGACAAATCGTTAATCGGTGCATTGAGTCCTTGCAGGATAGGGCCAAAAGCCTCAAATCCACCCAAGCGCTGTGCAATCTTATATCCGATATTGCCCGCATTGATATCAGGGAAAATAAATGTGTTCGCCTGTCCTGCTACTGGAGAACCTTGGCATTTGGTCTTTGCAACAACCGGAGAAAATGCAGCGTCAAATTGCAATTCACCATCAACAGCCAAATCGGGAGCCGCTTCTTTTACCTTAGCGGTTGCGTTACGCATCATATCAACGGTATCGCCCTTACCGGAACCAAGCGTTGAGTAAGACAGCATTGCAACCTTGGGGTCAATACCAAATGCTTTTGCAGTACGAGCTGTCTCAATGGCAATTTCAACCAAATCATCTTCACCAGGATTGATGTTAATTGCGCAATCGCCCATTGCATATTTTTCATCACCAGTTTCGGTTGGACGGTGCAGAATAAAGCAAGAAGATACGATTTTATTTCCCGGCTTGGTTTTTATGATTTGCAATGCAGGGCGAACTGTGTCAGCCGTAGAGTATGTTGCACCACCCAGCAGTGCATCAGCCTTACCCATCTTAACCAACATCGTACCAAAGTAATTGCCTTTTGCCAGTGCTTTTCGGCAATCTTCTTCGCTCATTTTTCCCTTGCGCAACTCAACCATTTTCGCAACCATAGCATCCATTTCCGGATAAGTTGCAGGGTCAATAATCTCGATTCCTTCGATATCAAATCCACCTTGCGCCGCAGCTGCTTTTACCTCATCAACCTTACCAATCAAGATAGAAGTCAAGATGCCGTCCTTTTTTAATCGGGATGCGGCTTCCAAAATACGCGGGTCCGGCCCTTCAGTAAAAACGATGGTGCGGGGATTGGATTTCAATGTCGCAATCAGATTTTCTAACATAGTTCCAGTAACCTCCTCAGAACTCTTTCTCATATTATACATCAACTTACCCATAAATCTCAAGAAGTGCATACGAATTTTTCCAAAATACACCTATTTTGTTAAACAGGATAACCAAATTGTGCAAATTTCACATGCTATCCTTCCTGATATTAAGAGCAAGTGAAAAACCATATGTTTTCAAATCGTATATTGTATATAAACATACACATTTAATAATGTGTGACTTCAACCTGTATTCCTTTCAAAATGTCTAATGTTTTTTCATGCAATACAGGGTCAAAACTAGCACACAAATCAGCATCTACAATCAATTGTGCTTCGGGCCAAGCGGCTTGCAGAACACAAACATTGGACAATACACACATATTGCTGACCAATCCTACCACTTGAATCTCGTCTAATTCTCCAATTGATTGTTTCAACTTTACCATATCTTCTGGAGCAATTCCAAAAGTGGTTTTACGGATAGGGAAAATCAGATTGGTGGCACAGGTTCCACTGATAAGCTCTTGTGTTTTCCCATAAAGCTGCCATCCTTCTGTATTTGGGTTACAATGTTCGACTGGCAGATAACGGCCTTCTCTGGTATTTTTATAGTTATCATCATGTGTATCATAGGTAACGAGAATGGGATGTCCCATCGCCAAATATTCCTGTGCCAGTTTGGAAATTCCAGCGTCTAATGTTTCTGCTCCATCAAAGCCCAAACTTCCAGAGACAAAATCATTTTGATAATCAATAATAGCAAGCAATTTTTTATAGGCCATATCTGTCTCACCCTTTCATAGAATGATTGTATCACGATTTTATCTAATGAACAACCGATTACACGCAGATGAACGCAAGAAAATCCGCTTTGAAACACGAATTTACAAAAAATTCAAAGCTGAATGTTTGCATCCATTCTAGGATGCGTAGTATCATAAATAGATAAAGGGGGTTATAAAATGAAAGTTATTGCATTTCACGCTTCGCGTGCGCGTGCACCAAAAAAGCGCCGGCGAAGACGTCGCAACTATCGTCCACTTTTTGTGCTTTTGGTTTTATTACTTCTTATCGGTGGCATTGGATTTCTAATTTCACGTCTATTACAACCTGATACCACCGACGAAAATGGATATCCGCTTACATATGTTGGTGAACTTCCTGTACATGAACATTATGTTGACCCAGAAGCGATTGGCCGCATTGGTGGTACTCGTGAAATAGAATACGTTGTCATCCATGAAACTGACAATTTTGCACCAGGAGCCAATGCTGCACGCCATGACGCATTTATTCATGAAAACGCAAAAGTCGAAAAGCTATCTTGGCACTACACCGTAGATGACCACGAAGCCTATCACCATATTCCAGACACCGAACCCGCATACCATGCCGGTGACGGGATGGAACCAGATGGCGGAAATACATGTGGAATTGGCGTAGAACTGTGTGTAGCCGAAGACAATGATTATGAAAAAACTCTGCAAAATGGTGCATTGTTGGCTGGATATCTACTCTGGAAATACGATTTAACAATGGATAACCTAAAAAAACATCAAGATTTTTCCGGCAAGATTTGTCCCGCTCGCTTAATCAATGAGAACCGATGGGATGAATTTTGCAAAAAAGTAGAGGAGAACTATCTATATTTTCAGCAAAATGGAGAAAAAACTTAAATGTTTTAAAAAGGTTGCTTTTCGTTGCTAATGTGATATAATGTTTCTCAGCACACCATAAATAAACAAGTGCTATTAGCATTTTTAACAGGAAAGGATTCCCTAACATGATTGTCGTTTTAAAGCCGAACCCGGATAAAGAGCGGGTCAAACGCCTGATTCAGCATTTCCACGATATGGGGCTGAATACCAACTATTCTGAAGGCTCGTCTACCACCATCATCGGTCTGCTCGGCGATACTTCTCGTATCGACGAAAACGACATTATGGTATATGACTTGGTCGAACGCGTGCAGCGTGTAACCGAACCATTTAAAGGTGTAAACCGCAAAATGCACCCGCAAGACACCATACTGGAAGTTGCGGGGCGCAAAATAGGGGAGGGCTACTTTAATGTATTTGCCGGCCCGTGTTCTGTGGAGAGTGAAGAACAAATTTTAGAGGTTGCGCAAGCGGTCAAACAAGCTGGTGCTGGCTTTCTGCGCGGCGGTGCATTTAAACCACGCACTTCTCCATATTCTTTTCAGGGGATGGAAGCAGAAGGTTTAAAACTCTTATTGGAGGCCAAACGTCAAACCGGACTGCCGATTGTCACCGAAATTATGAGTGAAAAGCATTTAGACTTATTCGCTGACGTGGATATCATTCAACTCGGTGCGCGCAATATGCAAAATTTTATGTTGTTAAAAGAACTGGGACGTTCTAACAAGCCCATTCTGCTAAAGCGCGGTTTATCTGCAACAATGGAAGAATTTTTGATGGCGGCAGAATATATCTTTGCTGGGGGAAATCATAACGTTATTTTGTGTGAACGTGGTATCCGTACTTATGAAACCATGATTCGCAACAATTTAGATATTTCTGCGGTTCCGCTGGTCAAAATGCTCAGCCACTTGCCCATTATCATCGACCCAAGCCATGCAGCAGGACGCCGTGACATGGTTCAGCCACTTTCACGCGCTGCAATCGCTTCTGGTGCTGACGGGTTGATGATTGAGGTACACAATGACCCAAAACGCGCATTGTGTGACGGCGCGCAATCGCTGAATATTCCAATGTTTGAAACCGTCATGGAAGATGTCAAACGTCGTGTAGACTTTGAAGGAAAAACGCTTCAAACAGCACAATAAATGGTATACGCCTGTATACTGATATATGAAAAGGGGGAGTCGATACGATATCGACTCCCCCTTTTGTAAATTTATTTTGACTATGGAACCATTCTATTATTTGTTCCGTCTTATTCAGTAATGGCAGAATCTATGATTAAATCAGTTAAGTTGCCAAACTTGTATCCTGCTTGTTCCCATTTAGTTAATAATTCATCCAGAATTTGCGCATTGGTTTCCGATGTTGAATGTAGCAATACGATGGCACCATTGTGAATACGCGGCAATAGTTTATCAAATGCCTGTTGTTTTGTGGGCTGATTGTCTGCATACCAATCCACATAGGCTAGAGACCAAAAAACAGTTGTATATCCTAGTTGCTGCGCCTGTTTAAGATTTTCTAGGTTGAACTTTCCTTGTGGAGGCCGATAAAGTTTTGGCATATCTGAACCAACCACTTCCCGATATAAATCCTCTACACCTTGCAACTCTTTTTGAAAGGCATCCATATCAGAGATTTTCGACATATCTGGATGATTCATCGTGTGATTGCCTATCACATGTCCTTCCGCAACCATACGGCGGACTAAATCAGGCGCTGTTTGAAAATAATTTCCAACCAGGAAAAATGCTGCCGGCGCGTTATGTTTTTTCAGTGCATCTAAAATTGCTGCTGTATGGCCGTTTTCAAAACCTGCGTCGAAAGTTAAGTAAATGGTAGGGTCGCTGACATCACCTAAAAAACGTGCGGACAGTGCTTCCAAATCTTCAGAAGAAGCATTCCCGACAGGTGGCTGTCCGGGTGTAGGGAAGGAAAGCCCCCAATCTGTGATTTCTCCTGTCGTCGTTACCACTGGGCCAAATCGCGTTTGATACAGAGCACCTGCTCCAGCTAGGATAAGAACCAGCGCAATCACTGCCAACACAGATAAAATCTTTTTTTGATTGCGCTGGGACAAAAAACGTAACAAGAACAACACCGCCTTCCATACTTTTGTTGCCAATATATGCGAATCATCAGGCGGTTATGTCTCAATATCAAGCATCATAATCTTCCAGCAAGTGCGCCAAAGCAGTTGCATCCTGCAAGGGAATCCCTTTGGACAAAGCTTGTTGGTCGGCTTCTGGCAGCGTGCGGATATCAATTCCAGTCAACATAACAGGGTCACTATTTCCGGTTTGATAAATTACGACTTGGTATCCTACGCTCTTTGCGGTATACTGTGTGATATCACCCGAAACCGGATTGCTAGAAACCGATGGTTCTGGCCATAATAAAGCCAGAAGCAAAAAAATAACGGCTATAAATGTGAGCGTCAATACAAAAATATTAAACCCTCGCGAACGATAATGTGTTTGCATGTAGCAACCCTCCCACGATTCTTCTATTGGTGCTTTTCTACATTTCAGTATGTCCTCATATTTCAGAATGATACATAAAAATAAAAATATTGGCAATTTTGTGTAAAATATGGTATACTGTATTCGCCTATGTGTCATATAATTGCTTTTCGTGTGACGCAGATGGACGGGCGACCTTTGCAGCCATGCAAAAGGAGGCATAACAAATATGGCAAAACGAAAAAAACGTTCTGGCGCACATAAGGTCATTATGACCCTTCTAGCCATTCCGCTCGTTGCAGTTGTTACTGCCTGCTTATGTGGTATCGCGCTTGCGTTTTATATTGGTATCTGGGTTATTCCAAATTCAGATATTGATGTATCGTCTTATAGCAAAGATTTGGCTAAAACAACTGTAATTTATGCCAAAAATCCAGATAATGGTGAGTATGAAGTTTATGAAACCCTAGAAGGGGACGTAAACCGTCAATGGGTTTCGCTCAGTGAAATTCCAGAGGATTTACAACATGCTGTTGTTGCTATCGAAGACGAACGGTTTTACTCTCATCACGGAGTCGACTGGATTCGTACCTTAGGTGCTGTTCAAGGATTTATTACAGGTAGTGACCGCGGTGGCGGCTCCACAATTACACAACAGTTGATTAAAAACCTGACCGGAAACAATGATAAATCAGTGAAGAGAAAAATCAACGAGATTTTTCAAGCACTCACATTAGAAAAGAATTTGGGAGATACCGCAAAATCACAGATTTTGGAGATGTATCTCAATACCATTCCTTATGGCAATCGCGCTGCTGGTGCCAAGGTTGCCGCCATGACCTACTTCGGAAAAGAACTCTCCGATTTAAACTTAGCTGAATGTGCCGTGTTGGCGGCTATTCCCAACGCTCCAACCCGTTATAATCCATTCCGAAATCCAGAAAATGTCAAAAAGCGACAAACGCTGGTTTTAGATAAAATGTTGGAATTGGGCTTTATTACGCAGGGCGAGTATAATGAAGCCATTCGCACCGAATTGGTTTATCATTCGGACGCATATGAGCAAAATACCAATGAGCCTTACTCTTGGTTTACCGAAGCCATCATTTCGGATTTGACCGAGGACTTACAAGAAAAAGAAAATATCTCCTATGATTTGGCGCGTTCGCGTGTTATGTCTGGTGGACTGCAAATTTATGCCACCATTGACCAGAATGTTCAAAATGCAATGGACGCCGTATTCACCAATGAATCAAATTTTCCAAGTGCAACGAAAAATGGTATTGCACCGCAAGCGGCAATGGTGATATGTGATAAACAAGGCAATATCTTGGGACTAGTTGGCGGTCGCGGAGAAAAACAAGGTAGTCTGCTTACCAACCGTGCAACCATGACCACGAGACAACCTGGTTCATCCATTAAACCGCTTGCCGTGTATGGCCCAGCAATGGACAATGATAAAATCACACCGTATTCCACCGTAACTGATATGCCGTTTAAAGTTTATGACGGCAAGGCGTGGCCGCGTAATGATAATCGCCGGTATCAGGGGCAAATGGTTATAAAGGAAGCGATTGCACATTCTATTAACTGTGTAGCCGTGCGTGTTCTGGACATGATTACGCCTCAAGCATCCTATTCGTTCTTGCACGATACGCTGGGATTTGAGCACTTAAATCAGGCCGATATCGACTATGCCCCGCTGGCGCTCGGTGGTATGAATGGCGGTGTCACTGTGCGCGAAATGGCTGCAGGATACACCATCTTTGCAAACAACGGCAAATTCTCCGGTTCCCGCACCTATACTAAGGTGCTGGATAGTGAAGGAAACACACTGATTGATAATAGTCAGCTAGTTGCTGTCAATGCCTTCAAAAACGAAAAAACCGCATACTATATGTTGGATTGCCTAAAAGAAGTCACCAATTCTGGTACTGGTACCAAAGCAAGCATCCCAAACATCGAAACCGCAGGTAAAACAGGTACTACAACCTCTAAGCGCGACGTATGGTTCTGTGGTCTGACTCCATACTATGTTGGTGCCACTTGGTTCGGTTATGACCAAAGCTACAATTTAGATGGAATTTCAGGTAATACTGCATTGTCTCTTTGGACTGCGGTTATGCGTCGGATTCATGCAGATTTACCGGCCGCGGATTTCGATATGGGCAATGATTCTAACTTTGTTTATGCTGATTATTGTGTAGATAGCGGTATGGCACCTATTGATGCTTGTGAGGACGATTCGCGCGGCAGTCGGGTAGAAACCGGGCGGTTCTGGAAAGGCGACCAGCCAAAACAGGAATGTTATCTGCATGACTACGTCACCATCTGTCGAGAATCTGGATTGGTCGCAGGCGATAATTGCAGATGGACAAGTACCGTTTCTAAATTAGATTTGACACGCCGTTTCCCAATAGAAATTTCTCCGGAAATTGAAGATGCGTCTTATTGCTTTACCGGTAAGAATGACCCCGTTGGTAGTGGTGATGTCACGGTTTCGGGTGGTTCTATGGGTGTCTGCCATAGAAGTCATTCTTGGTTCTCTTGGGGCGATTCAAATGATGATGACGAAGAAGAATCTTCGGAAACTGATAACACAGAGTCTTCTGAATCCTCCTCTTCTGAAAATGAAACCGATACAACTCAATCATCTGACAGCGCAAACAACCAAACAGGTACAAGCGAATCAGGCGAAGATGTTGACCCTGAAAATTGAATCAACTTAGGTCTTGAATTTTTAGAAATCATATAGTATAATATACTAGCATGTTATGCAGTGTCTTGTATGGCTGCACTAGGCGGGGCGGTAGCGGTGCCCTGTACCTGCAATCCGCTATAGCAGGGCTGAATTCCGGTTGGGAGGTGCGGCATCTGGATGCTTGCAGTTAACGGGCCGACGATGAGAGATTGGTACTGTGCAACGTGGGACTGTGAACCATGTCAGGCGGGGAACCGAGCAGCATTAAACAGAACCCTGCGTGTGCCACAGAGCTGCCGATTTTGAGTTGGCTTGGTAAAAAGGCTGTCCGGATGTTCGTTTCGATCTTCTGGTGTGCGGTCTTACAAGGCACTGCATAACAGAACAACGCATTGGAAAGGTGGGCAGGTGCTGAATCTGCCCATTTTTTTCATTCTGGCTGGGAGGCTTGTGCCATGACATATCAAGCGCTTTATCGCAAATGGCGACCGCTTTGTTTTGCCGATGTAATCGGTCAGCAGCATATTACAGATACGTTGCGGGCACAGTTGCGTTCCGGCCGCTTATCCCATGCCTATCTGTTCACCGGCACAAGAGGCACTGGAAAAACGACCTGCGCCAAGATTTTGGCGCGTGCAGTCAACTGTGAGCATCCACAAGATGGTGACCCTTGTAACGAATGTGCCGCTTGCCGCGGCATATTAGACGGGTCGGTACTCGACGTGGTAGAAATTGACGCTGCTTCCAACAACGGTGTAGACAATGTGCGTGAAATTCGAGATGAAGTGCGCTATGCACCATCTTCTGTTCGCAAGAAAGTGTTTATCATCGACGAGGTGCACATGTTATCTGCGGGTGCTTTTAATGCCTTGCTGAAAACACTTGAAGAACCGCCTAGCCATGTTATGTTCATTCTTGCAACGACTGAAATTCACAAGGTTCCAGCGACCATCCTGTCTCGCTGCCAGCGGTTTGATTTTCGGCGGATTACACCGGATGCCATTGCTGAACGTTTGTTGCAAATTGCTGCACAGGAACAGATTCCTTTGACTGCAAGTGGCGCCAAGCTCATTGCACGGTTGTCTGATGGTGCAATGCGTGATGCGCTTTCTATGCTCGACCGTACATCGGGCTGTGAAACGATTGACGAACAAGCAATCTCTAAATGTCTCGGTATTTTAGGGGCAACTGATATTTTAGGTTTGATGCACGCGATTAAATCCTGTGATTTAGCCGCAGCAGTCGCTGAAATTGGTCGAGCCTATGAAGCCGGACGAGATTTAGCCGGTGTAGTTGACCAGTTGCTTGGATTGATTCGGGACATGCTATTGGTAAAAACGGCGCATGGTGACATTTCTGCGATGCTTTCACCTGCCTATTCATATAAGCAACTGGAAGGGCTTGGGGAAGGGCTAGCACCTGCTACTTTGATTGCATACAGCCGAATTTTACAAGAATCAGTTGCTCGCATCAAATCAGCCAGCAATCGTCGAGTAGAAACCGAATTGTGCATGATTCGCTTGTGTACCTTTGGTGCAGATGCTTATGATTCGCTTGCAGGTCGCGTACAGGCATTGGAAGAAAAAGTAAAGCATGGTATTCCGATTGCGGTATCTGGTCAAACTGTACAAACATCTGATACCGTAAGAGAATCGGACAGCGAAATCCCACCGCCGCCAGGCGATGAAGATGCACCTGCATGGGTGAGGGAAGATGAGACTTCTCATCCTGTGCCCGATGCACCACATTCATCAAAAAAATCTGCGGCAGTTACCCCCATCCACTGGAGTGGTTGGCCTGAAGTTTTGGAACAGGCTACGGGGAAAATCAATATGGGCGCATTAACCTGTTTGCAACTCTCCTCACATGCGGAGATAGAAAACGGAAAAGTGCTTGTATTTTGTGAAGATGATGTAACGGCTGGGCTTGCAAAAGCACATCCGACCATCGATAGATTATCGGAAATCGCTTCAGCTATTGCTGGGCAGCCGGTTCGAGTCAAAATATTTGGCCCTGACCAAAAACCACAGCAGCAAAGTCGAACGGCTTCTGATGAAATTTTAGAAAAAGCAAAAGAATTTGACATTCAAGTCACCGAATTTTAACTCTAGGAGGAATTTAACATGGCAAAGGGTAAGTTTGGCGGTATTGGCGGCGGCATGAATATGCAGGCCATGATTAAGCATGCACAGAAGATGCAGCAGGAAATGCTGCGCGCACAGGAAGAAATGGCTCAGACCGAGACCGAAGCATCTGCCGGTGGTGGAGCAGTCAAGGCCGTTGTACTGGGCACTACTTCTCTGAAGTCGTTGGAAATCAAGCCTGAAGTCGTTGACCCTGAGGATATCGAAATGCTGCAAGACCTTGTAATGGCTGCTATCAATGAAGCACTGCGCAAGGCTCAGGAAAAATCCGAGAACAATATGCGTGCAATCACTGGTGGCATGAGCGGCGGTATTCCGGGTGTGCTCTAAGTAATGAAATTCTTTGCACCGCCAGTTGAGCGGTTGATAGAAGAATTTGCTCGTTTGCCCGGCATCGGTCAAAAAACGGCACAGCGTCTGGCCTTTCATGTGTTGGATATGTCAAAAGAAGATGCACAGCGATTTGCTGACGCGATTACACAGGCGAAAAATACGGTATTTACCTGTAAAATCTGTCAGAATTTGACCGATTCAGAAACCTGTTCCATTTGCTCCAATCCCAATCGAGATACAGGCGTCATCTGCGTAGTGGCAGACCCGCGCGATGTACTCGCTTTTGAGCGCACACGCGAATATAATGGGTTATACCATGTGCTTCATGGCGTGATTTCCCCAATGAATCATGTTGGCCCAGATGACATCCGTATTCGAGAATTGTTGCAGCGTGTAGCAGATACTGACGTAAGAGAAGTGATTCTTGCTACCAATCCAGACACCGAGGGGGAAGCCACTGCCATGTATTTGGCACGGCTTTTAAAGCCTTTCGGTGTTGCTGTGACGCGGTTGGCTTATGGCATTCCGGTTGGTGGACATTTGGAATATATTGATGAAGTAACGCTCATGCGAGCACTCGAAGGTAGACGAGAACTTTAACATCCGATTTTTATACTTTGGAGGAATGGACTTTGTCCGATTTGAGACAAGAGATACAGAATCGGCGTACGTTCGCGATTATCTCGCATCCTGACGCCGGCAAAACAACAATTACAGAAAAATTTCTGTTGTATGGCGGTGCCATTCAGGAAGCCGGCATGGTTAAGGGAAAGAAAAATTCCCGCCATGCGGTTTCTGACTGGATGGAGATTGAAAAGCAGCGTGGTATTTCGGTTACTTCCTCTGTGCTTCAATTCCACTATAACAATTACTGCATCAACATTTTGGACACACCTGGACATCAGGACTTTTCAGAAGATACCTACCGTACTTTAATGGCAGCAGACTCTGCGGTCATGGTCATTGATGCTTCTAAGGGTGTCGAGGCGCAAACCAGAAAACTGTTTAAGGTCTGCGTTATGCGCGATATTCCCATTTTTACTTTCATCAACAAGATGGACCGCGAAGCGCGCGACCCTTATGAACTGATGGAAGAAATTGAAAATGAACTGGGCATTGGCACTTATGCGGTCAACTGGCCAATCGGTTCAGGCAAAGACTTCCGTGGCGTTTATGACCGCATGGACGACGAAGTAATTGCATTTGAAGGTATGGATGCACGACATGAAGTGACTGCAACCCATCTCAAATTTGGCTCAGATGAATTAAAAGCACGCTTGTCCGAAACACAATATCAGACTCTCGCAGATGATATTGAATTGTTGGAAGGCGCCGGAGACGAATTTGATTTGGATGCGGTTCGACATGGAAAATTGTCTCCAGTCTTTTTTGGTTCTGCGTTGACCAATTTCGGCGTAGAGCCGTTCCTGAAAAAGTTTTTAACCATGACCACTGCACCACTTCCGCGTGCCTCTGATATCGGTGTCATTGACCCATTTGACGAGCGTTTTTCCGCATTTGTCTTTAAAATTCAAGCTAATATGAACAAAGCGCATCGTGACCGTATTGCATTCATGCGTATTTGCTCAGGAAAGTTTGAACGCGGTAGGGAAGTATATCATATTCAAGGCGGTAAAAAAATTCAGTTGGCACAGCCGCAGCAGTTAATGGCGCAAGACCGTTCGATTGTAGATGAAGCATATGCCGGTGATATCATCGGTGTGTTTGACCCCGGTATTTTCTCTATCGGCGATACGGTATGCGACCCCAAATTGAAATGCACTTATTCAGGTATTCCGACATTTGCACCCGAACTTTTTGCCGCTGTTCGGCAAAAAGATACCCTCAAGCGCAAACAATTTGTAAAGGGTGTCACGCAGATTGCACAAGAAGGTGCTATTCAAATTTTCCATGAACCCAACACCGGCATGGAAGAAGTGATTGTCGGCGTGGTCGGACAGCTTCAATTTGAAGTATTGGAATATCGCCTCAAAAACGAATATGGTGTTGATATCATTCGCGATATGTTGCCATATGAACATTTGCGCTGGATTGAAAATACCGAAGAAGATTTCGATTATAAAAAATTGATGCTCACTTCCGATACGCGCGTTGTGCAGGACTTCCGTGACCAATTACTGCTTTTGTTTACCAGTCCTTGGAATATCACTTGGGCGCTTGACCACAATGAAGGTTTAAAACTAGCAGAGTTCTCAGAAAATGCGTAAAATAGGAAAATCCCGGACAAATATTTGTCCGGGATTTTTTATATTTCCTGCAATGGAATAGTGATAATCGTGCAGGCTCCACTATCTGTATTAGAAAATTCGGTCGTTCCACCATGAAGTGCAACAATCTGTCTAACAATAGATAACCCTAAACCGTGTGTTGGTAATTCAGGAGCTAATGGATGATGTAGATTTTCTAACACAGAGGTAGGATACCCATTCCCTGTATCAGATATCGCAAACTCTAAAAAAGTTGTATGCTGTATCAATTTTACGGTAATCGTGCTATCTGTTGCATGTTTGACACTGTTCACCAATATATTCCGAATAGCGCGTTCTAAAAGTGTACGGTCTCCTTTGACCAGCTTTCCCTCACAAGCTCGGTCAATCTCCAATAAAAAGTCAATATCCGGATATTCATTTAAAAAATTTGCTGCAATATGACGCATAAATGCGGCTGCATCAAATTCTATTTTCTGAATTGGTTGTGCTCCATAAGTTAATTTTGAAGCTAAATTTAAATCCCCTATTAACTGGCGCAGATGTTCGCATTGTACACGAATCACCTGCGCTTTTTCTTGTGTCTGTGCATTTACCGATGTATCAGATTCTATTTGAGCGGCGTGACCCAATATAAGCGTTAGCGGTGTCCGGACATCATGCGAAACCCCAGCAATCCATTCTGTACGCATTCGGTCTCGATGTATGAGTATTTCTTGTTGACGCATCAGATGGGCAGAGGTGCAGTTTAAATCATGATAAAGACTGCCAAAAATACCTTTTTCCGGTATATCAACTGGCTGTTGATGTGCCAAATCTGAAAGTCCAGCCGCAATTCGACGAAGCGAACGAAAAAACCGAATACTACTTAACAAAATTAAGCACGCAGCCAAAATAAGGTTGATAACAGCCCAAACCGGAAACATTTGGATGAGATACGTCAAAGTATCGCGGTCCATTTCCATAAGATATTTCCACCGAGAACCTATTTTATTGCCTAACACCAAAATACCATCTTCTTTTTGATAAACATATACCGGGTAGTCATCTAAATACCAACGGGTAAAAGACGCAATCTGTGCTGGCGTATAGTGATGAAATAAAGATTGAGACAAGCGGTCAGACCAAACAACTTCACCATTCTCATCAATCAGCATTGCCCATTCATAATTTTCATGTAAAATATGCAGAATTTCTTCTGGCATGTACCATCCTTCCGCATCTTGTGCTAATGCCTGTGAGATTTGACGCACATTGTATTTTAACGGAGTCAGTTGCGGAATGGTTGTTGTTCCGATAATCAAAACGGCTATTAAGTTGGAAAATATTAAAAATATCAACACACCAACCGCAGAAACTGCATAACGCAAGATAATAGAAATTAAATTTTTCATTTTTGGGGTTCTCGCTCCAATTTATATCCAAGCCCGCGCACAGTACGCAGCCAAATTGGCTTGGATGGGTCATGTTCAATTTTTTCTCTTAATCTTCTGATATGCACCATAAGTGTATTCTCATAACCAAATGCGCCATCTTGCCATGCGGCCTGACAGAGCGCATCAATTGTTACAATGTTTCCGCGTTCATCGGCTAATTTGCGCAAGAGTGCGGTTTCTTTCGCAGTCAATGGAACATCTACCTGATTCGGACGTTTGACCAAACCAGATGCCCAGTCAACATAGATATCTCCCAGCCGCAAGGGAAGAGGATGGTCTATAAAATGATACGAACGTTTTAAAATGGCAGTCAGACGTAAAATCAACTCGTCCGGCAAAAATGGTTTGGTTATATAATCATCGGCACCAAGCCCAAGTCCATGTAGTCGGTCTGCATCCGCATCCCTTGCAGAAAGAAATAGAACCGGTATATTACTGATATGGCGCATTTCCTGCATCAATTGAAATCCATCGCCGTCAGGCAACATAATATCTAAAATCACAGCTTGGGGCTGTTCTTGATAAAACACAGTGCGTGCTTGTGCACAGTCGGCAGCACTGTATACTTTAGAAAAACCTGCATGTTGTAGAATTTCCAACAACATTTTCCGGAGCATATTTTCATCTTCTACCACTAAAATAGAACAATTTCTTGTCTCATCCATATTGAAGCACTCCTTTTTTCTGCCTATTTGAACAACATTATTTTACCATACCTTGATAGTAAATCGTCTATTAAAAACCATATTTAAGGAAAATGTAAGGTAGGCTTCAGATTGCTTTAAGGACATTGCTGTATAATCAAAACAGAACAAAAGGAGTGTGTATTATAATGAATCTAGTGGAAACACATACATTATGTAAACGGTACGGAACCGCTTTACGCGTAAAAGATTTAAACTTGTGTGTACCAGAAGGTGCGATTTATGGTTTTTTGGGGCCAAATGGAGCAGGGAAGTCCACAACACTCAAAATGATTCTCGGTTTGGTGCATCCAACCAGTGGAAGTATCTGTGTTTTTGGACAGTCCATGACTTCCCAAAATCGACTTTCATTGTTACGTCAAGTGGGTTCGCTGATTGAATCTCCTGCATATTACGGACATTTAACAGCCGAGGAAAATTTGCAAGTTATACAGCAATTGCGCAATCTTCCCGAAAAGAATGTTCAAGAAGTTTTATCTATTGTTCGTTTAGAGCAACAGAAAAATAAGAAAGTCTCACAATTTTCGCTTGGAATGAAACAGCGCTTAGGACTGGCTGCTGCGCTGATATCCTATCCTAAACTATTGATTTTGGACGAACCGACAAACGGACTTGACCCTGCTGGCATTCAAGAAATGCGCGAACTAATCTTATCTTTGCCTGCACAATACGGAATGACTGTACTTGTTTCCTCCCATTTATTATCTGAAATAGACCAACTCGCAACGCATGTCGGTATCATTTCTAATGGGGCATTGGTGTATCAGGATACATTAGAACAACTGCATCTTCGCAGTGAGCATCATCTTGCTTTACGCACAACCAATAATTCTGCTGCTTATCATTGTTTGGCACAACGCGGGATTCAAATACAGCAGCAAGACGATTGGTTGGCTTTACCGCCGCTGGATGATAACACAACAGCTGTGATAACGCATACCTTGCAAAACCAAAATATTGATATTTTGAGATTAGAAGAGCGTAAAAAGAGTTTGGAAGACATCTTCCTTGATTTAACAGGAGGCGCGGTGAGTTTATAATGATATCTGCAATCCGATTGGAATTCTTTAAAACAAAACGAAAAAAAATATGGCTTACACTGTTGGCTTTTGTTGGGTTGGAACTTGCATGGATATACGTTGCATTTCGCAACCCCAGTGCATCTGAAATCGAGATAGGATGGATGGAGTTATTATATCAAGTCCCATCATTAAATTCCATTCTATTTCCCGTTTTAGCCGCAGTTATGGCATCTCGATTGGCTGATTTAGAACATAAAGGTGATACTTGGAAGTTACTGGGAACCATGCAAAGCCCTCGAATGCTGTTTCTATCAAAGTTTATATGTGGTGGATGGTATATGCTCGTAAGTATATTTTTTATCACCATCAGCATGTTAAGTTTCGGTTATATATTTCACTATGAAGGTACTCCGGCATTTGATAAATATTTTATATTTTTTCTTTTTCAATTGTTCATAGCATTGGAAATTTTAGCAGTTCAGCTTATCCTATCATCCTATATTCGCAATCAAATGATACCGTTTTGCATAGGATGCGGGGGAGCATTTTTAGGGTTGCTTCTGCTGTTTGTTCCGATAAAAATACTACAATACCTTTTACCTTGGGGACACGCCAGCCTATTATTTTTGGTGTATTTGGTGGATTGGAATCCTGATTCTCGCATTATGAAGTTAGCATATGTGCCGATTGATTTTATTGCCATAGTCATTGTAATAGCTGAACTGGTTCTGCTGCTTATACTGGGAAGCAGTTTATTAAATAAAAGGGAAGTGTGATACATGTTTTTATCTGTTTGGCGTGCCGAACGATTAAAACTTCGGCATAGTCCGATGTGGTTGGCATTTTTCTTGTTGCCGCTGATTCCTGCATTCTTTGGTACTGTAAATTATTTAGGGAATCTGGAACTACTGGACGATTTATGGTACTCGCTTTGGACGCAACACACTTTATTCTCATGTTATTTCTTTTTACCCATTATAATCGGAAGCTACTGTGCCTATTTATGGAGGTTAGAGCACACAGGACATAATTGGAATGCAATGCTTACTGCACCGATTTCTCGAACCGTGTTTGTGCTAGTAAAATTATTACAGGCAAGCATGTTAACGATATTATCCATTATTTGGACTGTCCTGTTATATTGCCTTGCCGGATGTCTGTGTGGATTCTCCATTACAACATTCCCCATGCAAGAAGTTCTCATATGGATGACTGGCGGAATCGCTGGAGGCATAGTAATTTGTGCGATTCAAATGCTTTTTTCACTTATCATTCGCTCATTTGCTGTTACAGTAGGAATTGCTTTGCTGGGTGGACTTTCTGGATTGGCTATGACGGCCAAAGGATACCCCCTGTTAAACCCTTATGCGCTTATATGTCTTGGAATGAAAGCAAATAATCCCAATCAAGTCATTAGCTATCCTCAATTTGTTATCTCCTGTATTCTATTCTTTTTTGCATTCACATTGCTTTCTGTGTGGTATTTAGTACATGAGGACGCAAAAACAATTTAACGATATAAAAGCCTTCCCGATTGGGAAGGCTTTTATTGTTCTTTAGCTGTGCAGATAATGCGCAACAAGCTCTTGCATCAATTCATCGCGGTCAATCTTGCGAATCAAGCTGCGTGCATTGTTGTGATTTGTGATGTAAGTGGGGTCCTCGGAAAGAAGATAGCCGACAATTTGGTTAATGGGATTGTAACCCTTTTCCTTTAAGGCATCATAAACCGTTGTCAGAACGCGCTTCATTTCGGCATTCTTATCGTCCACAAGGCTAAACTTTCTAGTTCCATCGAGCATTTTGGCTGCCTCCTTTCTTATTGAAGAAAAGCTCTGCTTATAGCATAATACATTTCGTCGAAAAAGTAAAGTGTTTTATCCACGCAATGTCGCGCCAAATTCATTTTCCAGCGCAGCAATGGCTTTTTTCATCGCCTTGTCACATTCCTCATCGGTCAATGTGCGGTCTGCGGCACGCAGACTCATCGAATAGGCAACGCTTTTCTTTCCAGCAGGAATCTGGTCACCCTTGTATACATCGAACAAGGTTACATTTTCCAACAAGTTGCCCGCAGCTTTGCGAATGGTCTGTTCCAGAGAAGCAACTGGAATTTCATTGTCACACAAAACTGCAATATCTCTTGTGGATGCCGGGAACTTGGGCAACGGCTGATACAACTTGGTATTATCCATCGCTGCAAACAGCGCATCCATTGTCAGTTCTGCTGCCAAAACCTCTCCGTTCATGCCGTATTTCTTGGAAACCAGTGGATGCACTGCACCGAACACGCCCAAGCGTGCTTCACCGGCATAAACAGCAGCACAACGCCCCGGATGGTAAGACGGATTGTTCTTTTCCGGAACAAATGCAACGTTCTGAATATTTAGTTCACGGCACAATGCTTCGATTACGCCCTTAAACTGGAAAAAGTCCATGCAGCCGTAAGTGCCCAATGTCAGGATTTTTTCTTCGTGCGGCAACACATCGGGATTTGCCTTGCCATCCTGAATTTCAGGGGTATAGATAGTGCCCAATTCAAAGAGGCAAGCAGACGGATTGCGATGTGCATGGTTGTGTGCCAAATTATCCAGCATGGACGGCAACACCGTGGTGCGCATGATGGAAAAATCTTCGCCCAGCGGATTGAGAATGGTCGTCGAAATACGACGTACATCATCAGCGGGCAGGTTGATAGCATCATAGAATTTGGGACTAATGAACGAATGGCTCATAGCTTCGTCAAACCCTGCCATTCGGCATACAGTCGATGCGTTGCGCTCCATCTGCTGTTTGGGAGTGTACTCACCCTGTACCATTTCACCCGCATACAGCGTTGTCGGGATATTATCATAGCCATACATACGCGCAATTTCTTCCGCAAGGTCACACATACGCGCAATATCAACACGGAAGCCCGGAACCAAAACCATACCATCTTTGACTTCAAATTCCAAACGCTTCAGATAATCAATCTGTTGTTCTGCTGTCAAAGAAATGCCAAGCAAGTCATTCATTTTATCCGGCTCAAACGGAAGCTGCTTGGGTGCCAAATCAGCGGCACAGACATCAATGACACCATCAATGACTTCACCAGCACCCAGTTCTTCCACCAGTTCACAAGCGCGCAATAATGCTGGCATGGTCAAGCTGGGGTCAAGACCCTTTTCAAATCGTCCAGATGCTTCGGTACGCATTCCCAGTGCCTTGGCTGTCACACGCACGGTAGCGCCATGGAAACAAGCCGATTCAAATACCACTGTTTTGGTTGTATCGGTGATTTCTGAGTTTGCACCACCCATAACACCGGCAACTGCAACCGGCTTTGTACCGTCGCAAATCGCCAACATCTCGTCGGTAATGGCACGGTCTTGACCATCCAGCGTTTGAATTGCTTCGCCAGCAGCCGGTCGGCGCACGACAATCTTTCCATCTGACAGGCAAGCATAGTCAAAGGCGTGCATGGGCTGACCGTATTCCAACATGACATAGTTGGTAATATCGACAATATTGTTAATTGGACGAACGCCAGCAGCGTATAAACGCTCACGCATCCATGCCGGAGAAGGTTCAATTTTAATGTTTTTCACAATTTTTGCGGTATAGCGAGGGCATAGTTCGGGTTCCTTGACCTCTACCGAAACATAATTTTTGATATCTTCTCCACAGCCCTTTACTTGAGGCTCTTTGATGGAAAATGGGCGGTCAAATGTCGCTGCCGTCTCGCGTGCAAGACCGATAATCGAAAGACAATCTGGACGGTTTGAAGTGATTTCAAATTCCACAACGTCCTCATTCAGTCCCAGAACATCCTGAATCTTTGCACCGACCGGCGTTCCTTTAGGCAAAATCAAAATGCCATTATCACACGCATACGGTACACAGCCATGGTCAATGCCAAGTTCCTGAAAAGAACACATCATACCATTGGATGCAACGCCGCGCAGTTTGCCTTTGGTAATCTTTACACCGCCCGGCAAGGTAGATTTGTGCAGTGCCACCGGGCAGATTTGCCCAACCGAATCGGGTGTGATGTTGGGGGCACCCGTTACAATCTGCACGGGTTCCTGCTGTCCTACATTGAGTTGGCAAATCACCAGATGGTCAGAATCTGGATGCTTTTCAACCGACAGAATTTCACCGGTCACAACATTATCAATTTCTGCACCCAGATTTTCAATACCTTCTACCTTAGAACCGGACATGGTCAGTGCAGCGGCATATTCTTTCAGTGAGATGCCATCAATATCCGTATAATCTTTCAGCCATGAAAGAGGCAATTTCATAGTTTTGTTCCTCCCAATACGATAATAAGCAGTGCAGCATAGAATTAGAACTGATGCAGGAATCGAACATCGTTCTCATAGAACAGTCGAATATCATCAATCTTGAAGCGACCCATTACCATACGCTCCAAACCGATACCAAACGCATAACCCGAATATTCATTGGGGTCAATGCCGCAGACTTCCAATACATGAGGATGTACCATGCCGCAGCCCAAAATTTCAATCCAGCCTTCACCCTTACACAAACGGCAGCCTTCGCCATGGCACTGATAGCATTGAATGTCCATTTCTGCCGATGGTTCAGTAAAGGGGAAGTGGTGTGGACGGAAGCGAACCACGGTATCTTCGCCATACAGTTTCTTGGCAAACAGTTCCAAAATACCCTTCAAGTCACTCATGCGAATGCCTTTATCTACGACCAAGCCTTCAATCTGATGGAACAGGGGAGAGTGGGTTGCGTCCACAGCGTCTGAACGATATACACGGCCCGGCGCAATAATGCGAATCGGGGGCTTCTTCTTTTCCATGGTGCGAATCTGCATGGGAGACGTTTGGGTACGAAGCACTACATTATCCGAGATGTAGAATGTATCCTGCGTATCACGCGCCGGATGGTCTTTGGGGATATTGAGTGCTTCAAAGTTGTAGTGGTCCAGCTCTACTTCAGGGCCTTCTGCAATCGAGAAGCCCAGCCCCAAAAAGATTTCCTTGAACTCGTCCAAAACAACATTCAGCGGATGTTTTTTGCCCAGTGCAAGCGGCTTGCCCGGCATGGTCACATCAATGGTTTCGCTGGCGAGCTTTTCTTCCAATGCAATGCGCTCAATTTCTTCTCCGCGCGATGCCAGCGCGGTTTCTAGCTGTGCAACAACATCGTTAATCAGCTGCCCCATTGCCGGACGGTCTTGTGGTGCAACGTCCTTTAATCCTTTGCGGATGGCGGTCAAAGCACCTTTTTTGCCCAGATACTTTACGCGCACATCGCCTAATTCACGGGCAGAACGCACCGTGTGCAGCTCTTCCTTCGCTTGGGCGAGGATGGTTTCGAGCTGTTCTTTCATAAATGAACACTCCTTGTCACGTTTTTTGTTTACGATTATACAACTGCGGCATTCCTTTTCACAACCAAGAACGAAAAAGCCTTCGTCCCAAATCTAGGACGAAGGCCGCAATGACTCCGTGGTACCACCTAGCTTCGCAAAATATCATGATTCTACGCGCTCGTTTTCCCGTAACGTGGGACAATCCGGAATACGCCTACTTTTTGTTCAGCGTTTCTGCTCACAGGGGAACTTCGCCAGACCGTTTCACACGGCAGCTTTCAGCCGCTGACTGCCGCTCTCTGAGGGAACTGAAATCGGGTTACTTTTCCTGCTCATCGCATTTCTTCAAATATTCAGAATACTTTATCAATATAACACAGTTTACAGTGCTTGGCAAGCCCTTCTGACCGGAAAATATCGCATTCAAAATATCATTGGAAATTTTTATTGACAAATGCGCCCATACCAGATATACTATATAAGAACTGATTTGGTACCATAGCCAAGCGGTAAGGCGTGGGACTGCAACTCCCTGATCCCCAGTTCGATTCTGGGTGGTACCTCCATCATCGTTTTCGTGAATATCGCAAATACCGAGAAAAAGAGGAGTACCTCTTGCACCGGCTTTTTCAGAGAGTGGATAGTTCGCTGCAATATCCACAGGGCGGTCAGAGGGAATGTCGCTTTGGAGTTGAAACATTGAACAATAGTAGATGTTTCCGGTGCGTCCCGTTATCGACGAAAAGTGCACAGTTTATCACTGTGAATTTAGGTGGTACCACGGAAATCAAGGTTTTCGTCCTATTCGGACGAAAACCTTTTTTATTTTTTCTATCCTCACTCGGATAGGAACAATTAAAATTTGAAATCTTAAAAATAAAAGGAGCGAACAACATGTCGAACGAACTTCCCAAGATTTATGACCCTTCGGCAGTCGAAGACAAGCTGTATCAGTTCTGGAATGACTCCGGCTTTTTTAATGCCGAAGTAGATGAACACAAGAAACCGTTTACCATTGTCATTCCACCCCCGAACGTTACCGGTCAGCTGCATATGGGTCATGCTTTTGATGAGACTTTGCAGGATATCCTCATTCGTACCAAACGAATGCAGGGATATTCGGCTTTGTGGATGCCCGGCACCGACCACGCAGGTATTGCCACACAAATTAAAGTAGAAGAAAATCTGCGCGTCAATGAAGGCAAAACCCGCTATGATTTGGGACGTGAGGAATTTTTAAAGCGCGTTTGGGACTGGAAGCACCAGTATGGAAACCGCATCATTTCTCAGCTTAAAAAACTTGGTTCTTCATGCGATTGGCGGCGCGAACGCTTTACCATGGACGAAGGCTGCTCCAAAGCAGTAAAGGAAGTCTTTGTCAACCTGTATGAAAAGGGACTTATCTACAAGGGCAGCCGTATCATCAACTGGTGTCCGCATTGTGCAACCGCTCTGTCCGATGCCGAAGTAGAATACGAAACCCAGCCCGGTAAATTGTGGCATATCAAGTATCCGATTAAGGATTCCGATGAATACTTGGTTGTGGCCACCACGCGCCCGGAAACCTTCATGGGTGATACTGGCGTTGCAGTCAATCCGAACGATGAACGTTATCAGCATCTGGTAGGCAAAACCTGTATTCTTCCCATTATGAACCGCGAAATCCCCATTTTCGCCGACGATTACGTTGATATGGAATTTGGCACCGGCTGCGTAAAAACAACGCCCTGCCATGACCCCAATGACTTTGAAATGGGACAGCGTCATAATCTGGAACAGATTCTGGTATTCAACGAAGATGCCACAGTCAACGAAAACGGCGGCAAATATCAGGGGCTTGACCGCTATGAATGCCGTAAGGCTGTTTTGGCTGACTTGGAAGCTGGCGGTTATCTGGTCAAGGTGGAAGAACATGAACACAATGTCGGCACCTGCTACCGCTGCGGCACAACTGTAGAGCCGATGACTTCCGCACAGTGGTTTGTGAAAATGGCACCACTCGCCAAGCCTGCGATGGAAGTGGTACACGACGGTCGCGTAAAGTTCGTACCCAGTCGCTTTGCAAACACCTATCTGCGTTGGATGGAAAATGTGCATGACTGGTGCATTTCGCGTCAGCTCTGGTGGGGTCATCGTATTCCGGCATATTATTGTGAGGATTGCGGCGAAATGACCGTTGCCAAAGAGGACGTAACCGTTTGTCCTAAGTGCGGCGGAACGCATATCCATCAGGAAGAAGATGTACTGGATACGTGGTTCTCCTCTGCTTTGTGGCCGTTCTCAACACTGGGCTGGCCTGACAAAACCAAAGAGTTGGATTACTTCTATCCCACTTCGGTATTGGTCACCGGTTATGATATTATTTTCTTCTGGGTTGCCCGCATGATTTTCTCCGGCATGGAGCAAATGCACGAAGAACCCTTCAAGACCGTATATATTCACGGTTTGGTTCGTGATGCACAGGGTCGTAAAATGTCCAAGTCACTGGGCAATGGCATTGACCCGCTGGAAATCATCGAGCAATACGGTGCTGACGCATTGCGCTTTACGCTGATTACTGGTAATTCCCCCGGAAATGATATGCGTTTCTCCACCGAGAAAGTGGAAGCTAGCCGCAATTTTGCCAATAAGATTTGGAACGCATCGCGCTTTATCCAGATGAATCTGACCATTGACAGCGCTGATTTGCCCGACGAGCTTGCCTTGGAGGACAAATGGATTTTGCATAAGTACAATGAGCTGGTCAAGGCTGTGACCGAAAACATTGATAAGTATGAACTGGGCATTGCCGTTCAAAAGCTGTATGACTTTATCTGGGACAATTTCTGCGATTGGTATATTGAAATTGTCAAGCCCCGTCTGCAAAATCAAGACAATGTTGCTGCACAGGAAAGTGCGCAAAAGGTTCTGTGCTATGTCCTGTGCGGTACGATGCAGCTTCTGCATCCATTTATGCCGTTCATCACCGAAACCATTTGGCAAGCCCTTCCGCACGAAGGCCCATCTATTATGATTTCCAAATGGCCAGAATATCAGCCCGATTTGTGCTTTGCACAGCAGGCAGAACAGGTAGAAACCATGATGGACACTATCCGCGCCATTCGTGCCCGCCGTGCAGAAATGAATGTGCCGCCGTCCAAAAAGGCTCAGGTCATTCTTCTGACAAATGACCGCGCAACCTACGAAGCAGGTAGTCTGTTCTTTAGCAAATTGGCTTATGCTTCAGAGATTTGTTTTGTAGATGCCATGCCCGAACATGCAGATTCTATGGTTTCTGTGGTCACAAAGGGTGCCACTGTTTATATGCCAATGGGCGAACTGATTGATTTTGAAAAAGAACGTGCTCGCCTCAACAAGGAAAAACAGAAGGTACAAAAAGACTTGGATTTCCTCAATAAAAAATTGAACAATCCAGGATTTATTGCAAAGGCTCCGCAAGCTGTCGTTGCACAAGAACGAGAAAAAGTTGCAAAACTCGAAGAACTGATGACCAAGTTGGACGCAAGTCTTGCAGCACTCAAGTAAAAAATCAGAAAGGACTCGGTTCGAGTCCTTTCTTTTTGTGATAAAAACAGGGAGGTTTCTACCGTGTCAAATTGTTTATCTCCAGCACAGCGTATTCATGCACTAGGACGTTTTTCAGGCAAAGCCGGATTGCATCGTATACGGGCACTGTGCCAAGCATTAGGAAATCCGCAAGACAGGCTCAAATTTATTCACATTGCTGGTACAAATGGAAAGGGAAGTACTGCAACGATGCTGGCATCCGTGCTCAAACACGCTGGTTATCAGACGGGATTGTACACTTCACCCTATCTGGTTGTCTTTAACGAACGGATTCGAGTGAATGACATAATCATTTCAGACCGTGATTTAAGCCGACTTTTTGATGTTGTACACAAAGCAGTACATACTCTTCATTTACCTCCAGATGAACACATCGGAGAATTTGAATTTGTAACTGCATTGGCGTTTTTATACTTCGTGGAACAAAAGTGTGATATCGTTGTATTAGAAACCGGTCTTGGAGGTTCATACGATGCAACGAATATTATTGCATCACCAGAAGCGGCTTTGATTACTTCTATTTCGCTTGACCATACCGCCATCTTAGGCAACACTTTGACCGAAATTGCACAGACAAAGGCAGGCATTTATAAACCGGATAGCGTCCATATTGCTGCATACGGAATGACCGAATCGGTCTATACCGTTTTGCGCGAGCATGCACCAGATTTAGTCATTTGTAAACCTGCTCAAATTTTAGATGCTGGTATTTGGGGTGCACGGTTTATTTGGTGTGAGCAAGAATATGAAATCGGGCTTGCCGGATACCATCAAGTTTCAAATGCAGTGACAGCGCTTACCACTTTACAATTGCTCTCACAACGTGGTTGGCATATTCCAGATGCAGCCATTCATGCAGGTCTATGTGTTGCACGCATTGCGGGAAGACTGGAAAAAATATCAACAAATCCATGTCTTATTTTGGATGGCGGACACAATCCTGATGGAATTCGAGAATTGTCAAACGCTGTAAAGCTATTTCATATCACAGGGAAAATTCACGTTATATTAGGAATGTGTGCAGATAAGCTGGTAAGTCAATCTATAAAGGAATTTACCTTTCCGGTCGAGCAATTCTATCTCACACCACTAAATAACGAACGCACTATCTCAACAAAAGAATTAGCATCGTTACTTCCCCAATCTTCAAAAATCGTTCATTGTCAAGATTGCGCAGATGCACTAGAACAGGCACGCAAAAAAGCTGCTCCAAACGATTTCATCCTGGTCTGTGGTTCACTGTATCTTGTTGGTGAAGCACGACAGATTTTATGTGATGACAAAATGAGCTAAATTTCACTTTCATTCCATGCTATACTAAAGATGCCAGAAATCGCTAACAGTATCATAATGGAGTGAATTTTTATGCAGATTCTACACGAACGAGAGGGGACAAGTCTTGTCGTATATCTGGTAGATGAACTTGACCAGCATAGTGCTAGAAGCGCTATTGAAGCCCTTGACCGGATTGTAACACTATATCCCGAAGAAACGATTGTTTTAGATTTAAGCCGTCTTACTTTTATGGATAGCTCCGGCTTAGCTGTAGCAGTCAACCTACACCGTATGTTGCGCGACACCGGCCGTACATTAACCATCCGTCATACGCCTTCTCAAGCGATGCGTGTCTTTCGTGCAGCACATTTAGAAAAGCAGATTCATTTCGAGCCAGCCCAAAAGGAGGGTTCCCCTTGCAGACATTAAATCGAATGACATTGCGTTTTGACAGCCGTTCTGTAAATGAAGCATTTGCCCGTATGACAGTTGCCGCCTTTGTCGCACAGCTTGACCCGACGTTGGAAGAATTAAATGATATAAAAACGGTGGTCAGCGAAGCGGTTACAAATGCAATCGTACACGGCTATCGTGACCAAATGGGAGAAATTATTGTCAGTGCACGGCTATTAGAAGGAAACTTTGCTGAAATTAAAGTAAAAGACCATGGTTGCGGCATTGCAGATATTGAACAAGCCAGACAGCCACTTTTTACAACGGGTGACAGTGAACGCTCCGGTATGGGATTTACCATCATGGAAAGCTTTTCGGATAAACTCAAAATCCGTTCTGCTGTTGGGCGCGGCACTACCGTTACCATGATTCGCCATATTAAAGGCCGTGAGGACGTTATTTGATGCACGAAACCGAAACGCAACTGCTTCATCAACACAATGGATTGATTTGGAGCATTGTCAAGCGATATCTTGGCCGCGGTGTGGATGCGGATGACCTGTATCAATTGGCAAGTATCGGCTTAATTAAGGCTGTGCGTGGATTCGACCCACAATACGGCACACAATTTTCTACATATGCAGTGCCAAAGATTGCAGGTGAAATCCGTCGTTTTCTACGCGATGATGGCACTGTCAAAGTTGGACGCACCTTACAGGAACGGGCATTTCAGCTGCGGCAAATACAGGAAAATATGGAACGTGAACTTGGACGTTCCATTACCGTTTCTGAACTTGCTGAACGCGCAGGGCTATCAATTGAAGAAGCCGCTGCGGCAATTCAATCGGTACAACCTGTACAATCTTTAGAATGTCCCTCTGGAGAACGCGAGCAAAATCTTTTAGATATCCTGTCCGGTGGAAATATGGAAGAAGAAGTCACTACGCGGCTATCATTGCAACAGGCCATCGCCAAATTACCGAGTCGTTCCGCACAGGTGATTGCCATGCGCTATGGACGCGAGATGACACAGCAGCAGGTTGCCCGTGTGCTCGGTGTATCACAAGTGCAAGTATCACGATTAGAACGCAAAGCTGTTGCGCTCCTAAAGCAGGAGTTATCCTCCTAATATAAGGCATCTGTCATTTGACGGATGCCTTTGTCTTTGAAATCTCTGTTACGGTTCACCGCAAACTGTGGTATAATAAAAATATATAAAATCTAAAAACCGAACTGGAAAGAGGATATTTCAATGGAACCAACCAAATTCGACATAAAATTTGCATCCATTCGCCGCACAGTAATTGAACAGGTTTTCTCTCGTATGAACGACCGGCAAAAAGAAGCTGTATTCCAAACCGAAGGCCCGCTGCTAGTCTTAGCAGGTGCTGGAAGCGGAAAGACTACCGTTTTGATTCACCGGATTATCAATATTTTACGATTTGGTCGTGGGTATGACAGCCCATACGCAACACCGGGCGCAACAATGGATGACCTCGCATTTCTTGCAGATTATATGACAGACCCCAAACCAGAAAATAGGGAACGTGCAATGCAATTATGTGCTGTTCAACCTGCCAAACCTTGGGAAATTGTTGCAATTACATTCACTAACAAAGCTGCCCATGAGCTTCAAGAGCGTTTGGCGCGAGCTGTTGGAGAGCGCGATGCTGAGGCTATCTGGGCATATACATTCCATACATTCTGCCTACATATTCTACGCCGGGATATTGAGCGATTGGGATATAACAGCACCTTCACGATTTATGATGAAGATGACAAAAAACGGGTAATCGTTGACCTTGTACGTCGATTAAAATTAGATGATAAAGTCTTTGACCCCCGCAAGATTATGGGGGAAATCAGTCGTGCAAAAGATAATCTCATAACGCCGCGCACCTTCGCAGTAGACCAGCGAAACGAATTTTATATGGGAAAAGTTGCTGAACTGTACACTTTATACGAAAAGGAAATGCGTGCCAACAATGCACTGGATTTTGACGATATTATTATGAAAACCGTACAGCTTTTGCGCGAAAATTCTGATATTTTGGAACACTATCAGAAAAAGTTTCGCTATATTTTGGTTGATGAGTACCAAGATACCAACCACGCACAATATGTTTTGACTTCTTTACTTGCCGACGGCTATCAAAATATTTGCGTTGTGGGTGATGATGACCAGTCTATTTATAAATTTCGTGGTGCAACCATCACCAATATTCTGGAATTTGAACAACAATTCAAAAATGCACGAATCATTCGTCTGGAACAAAATTATCGCTCCACTAACATTATTTTAGATGCCGCAAACGGTTTAATTCGCAATAACGTAAATCGAAAAGGTAAGGAACTTTGGACAAACCAAAATGGCGGCAATAAAATCAAGCTACATCGTTCAGAGTCCCAAGAGAGCGAAGCGCAATATATTGCGGCACGAATTTTAGAAGGCGTTGCAAAAGGGGAGAAATGGAGCGACTTTGCGATTCTTTACCGCAACAATATTTTGTCAAACGCTATCGAATCGGCATTTCGTAGAAATTCCATTCCATATCGCATTTATAAAGGTCGTGATTTTTTCAGTCGCGCAGAGATTCGTGATATGTTTGCTTATTTATGGGTCATTGAAAATCCATCTGATACCCTGCGATTGAAACGTATTATCAACGTACCTGCGCGCAAGATAGGTGCCCGCTCAATTGAATTAGCAGAAGAATTGGCTGTACAGCAGGGCAAAACACTGTATGAAATTGTTACACACGCCAATGAATTTAGTGTGCTTGGACGTGGTGCCGCACCTATGAAGCGATTTGGCGAAATGATGAATGAACTACGCGAGATTGGTGCATCTGTTCCTTTGTCAGAACTTTATGAACAAATGTTGGATATGACCGGTTACCGAGAATCGCTGGAAAGTAAAAACGACATGGAATCTCGCTCGCGGTTAGAAAATATCATGGAATTAAAATCCAACATTGTGTCGTACGAAAGCAAAGCGGAACATCCATCCCTTGCCGGATTTTTGGAAGAAATGGCATTATACACCGATGCCGACCAAATAAAGGAAGACGAAGATGCCGTTTTGATGATGACCATGCATTCAGCAAAGGGTTTGGAATTTCCAACCGTTTTCCTGTGTGGTATGGAGGACGGATTATTCCCCAGTTTCCGAGTAGATGAAAGTGATGAAGATTTAGAGGAAGAGCGCCGGTTGTGCTATGTTGCAATTACACGCGCAAAACAGCAATTATACCTGACCTGTTCGGAACGCAGGCTCATGTATGGTCAAACGCGATATGCACGCCCATCTCGCTTTTTGCAGGAAATCCCTGCCGAGCTGATGGATTCTAATTTGACTGAACGCACTCGACAAACAGAAGCCGAACGCGCACAACAACGCCGCCGCGCCCATTCCACAGTGAATCCGTCCTACCGTTCTACTTCTGCACTGCTTTCATCTACATCTGTCTCGCCAACTCCTGTGTTTGCTTGCGGTGACCGTGTACAGCACAAAGCATTTGGTGCGGGCATGATTACATCTGTTAAGTCGATGGGTAACGACCAATTATTAGAAATTGCCTTTGATGAAAAAGGCACAAAGCGTTTAATGGCAAAGTCTGCCGCACAATTTATGAAAAAACTGTAAGCAATAAAATGAGCGCCCCGTATATGCAGTGTTGCATATACGGGGCGCTCATTCTTTCATAACTTATCCGATTAAAAACCCATATGTTGCGACCATATGAACTGCAAAACACAGTACAATGCCAAACAATGTGGGAAATATCATACCAAATATCGTCCATTTCCAACTTCCTGTTTCCTTATGGATTGTCAGACAGGTAGTTGAACACGGCCAATGAAATAATGAAAATAAGATAAAGCAAACTGCTGTAACAGGAGTCCAACCATTCGCATTTAAAAGCTGGGCTAAATCTGTCAAATGATTCAGTTCGACCAAACTGCCGGCCGACAAATAGCCCATTAACACAAGCGGAATTACAATTTCGTTAGCTGGAAATCCCAAGATGAACGCCAGCAGAATCATGCCATCCAGTCCAATCCACTGTGCAAACGGGTCCAATCCTCCAGCAAATACTGTTAATAAACTCTGGCCATCCCAATGAAGGTTACCCAAAAGCCAAATAATTGCACCGGCTGGAGCTGCAACACAAACTGCGCGTAAAAGTACAAACCAGGTACGGTCTCGCAAAGAGCGTACGATAATTTTTGCAAATTGTGGTTTACGATAGGGGGGAAGCTCCAAAAAAAATGCCGATGGCATCCCTTTAAATGCGGTATGCGACAGTATCCATGAAGCAATCAGCGTCATGCAGACACTTAATATAATAACGGCCGTAAGACTGAGCGCCGCAAGAAATGAACTTTTCCAGCTTTGTTGTGCAGTTCCAACGATAAACAGCGTTATCAGGCTGATAATGGCTGGAAATCGTCCATTACATGGAACCATTGTATTGGTGAGAATGGCTATCATACGTTCTCTTGTTGAATCAATAATACGGCATCCAACGACCCCCGCCGCATTGCATCCAAACCCAGTGCACAAGGTTAGCGCCTGTTTTCCACATGCACGCGCTTTACAAAACAAGTGGTCCAGATTAAATGCAATGCGCGGAAGATAACCCACATCTTCCAAACAAGTAAACAACGGAAAAAAGATTGCCATTGGGGGAAGCATGACAGATACGACCGAAGCCAGTACCTTCCAAACCCCATCAATTAACAGCGCGCACAGCCATTCAGGTGCACCAATATAATGCAATGCCGCATCCATAGGTGCTGTAAATGAAAATAATAGCTGGGATAGCCATTCGGATGGTATATTCGCACCAACAATCGTAATGAATAATACGATAGCAAGCAGCATAAGCATAATCGGAATACCCAAACGACGGCTTGTCACAATTTGGTCTATTTTTCGGTCACGATTTGGCTGTGTGTTGCCAAAAGAAACGACTGTTTTTGCGATTTGTTCTGCTTGGGACACCAATTCTGGCGTACTTGTGATAGGCCAGCAATCATTTTTATCCATGTCTGCTCGTTGTGCAACAGAAATTGCTGCTAGCATCAACTCATTTAAGCCTTTGCCCTTAGCCGCCGCACATGGGATAACAGGAATATTTAATTGTTCGCACAATTTGGGAATATCAATTTGAATGTGCTTTTTTGCTGCTTCATCCATTAAATTTAAACACAATACCACGCGACGGGTAATAGAAAGAACTTGTAAAACAAAAATCAAATTGCGTTCCAAACAAGTGGCATCTACAACCACAATGATACAATCCGCAGTATTTGACTGTAAAAATTCTCGCGTGATTTTTTCTTCTGCTACATGTGACTGAAGCGCATAAGTTCCCGGCAAATCTACTAGACAAATATCCTGTTGTTTCCAACGTACCGTACCACTCGTACAAGTAATCGTCTTTCCTGTCCAGTTTCCTGTATGTTGATGTAAATGGGTCAATGCGTTAAACACCGTACTTTTTCCTACATTGGGATTTCCGGCAAGCGCAACGGTTGCAGCATATACGGATTCCGGCATTTAGCACAACACCTCAATTCCATCACAATCGGTACGCCGAAGCGCAATGACTGTGCGGCGCACCTCATAAGCAACTGGGTCACCAGATGGCCCCGCACCTAAGCAGCAAATTTTTGTGCCTTCCAGAAATCCAAGTGCGGTCAATCGTTCCCGCAGCGCATCAGATACATGGATTCTGGTAATTATCGCACGCTGTCCTGTCGAGAGCGACGACAATCTGATTTTACAATCTGCCATCACACATTCCATCCCTTCTCATTTGATTATTTTTTCTGTCTATGGCAGATTATGCGGTAAACAACCAGATGGTGATAAAAAAAGTGTCTGACGATAATCATTTCTGCTATCGCCAGACACTTCTCCCATTATTGCGCTAAAAACAATTTTTTACTTTTCTACGGCTGCACGCAAGGCATCTACTTTGTCTGTATCTTCCCAACGAACGCCTAAATCTTCACGTCCCATATGTCCATACGCTGCCAAATTACGGTAAATCGGCTGACGCAGTTTCAACGTTTCGATGATTGCAGCCGGACGCAAATCAAATACAGATTCAATCGCCTGTTCCAATTTTTCTTCATCCACCTTACCGGTTCCAAACGTATCCACCATAATCGAAACCGGTTCTGCAACGCCAATCGCATATGCAAGCTGAACTTCACAACGATTTGCCAAACCAGCAGCTACTACATTTTTCGCAACATAACGTGCGGCATATGCTGCTGAACGGTCAACCTTGGTCGGGTCTTTGCCCGAAAAAGCGCCGCCGCCATGACGACCAATCCCGCCATAAGTATCAACAATAATCTTACGTCCAGTCAAGCCGGAATCACCCTGCGGGCCACCAATTACAAAACGACCTGTCGGGTTCACATAAATCTTAGTCTTGTCGTCCAACAATTCTGCCGGAACCGTGGCGTGAATGACATGTTCCAGAATATCTGCACGAATCTGTTCCAACGAAACTTCTGGTGCGTGCTGAGACGATACAACAACTGCCTCCAGACGAACCGGACGATTATTTTCATCATACTCAACCGTAACCTGGGTCTTTCCATCCGGACGCAGATAGGAGAGAGTGCCATTTTTGCGCACTTCGGTCAGACGCTTTGCCATTTTATGCGCCAGCGAAATGGGGAGCGGCATTAGCTCAGGGGTTTCGTCGCAAGCATAACCGAACATCATACCCTGGTCACCAGCACCATTCTGGAAAGCTGCGTCGGCATCGCCTTCCTTGCGTTCCAACGAATTGTCAACGCCCAGCGCGATGTCAGCCGATTGCTCATCAATCGAAGTGACAACAGCACAAGTGCTGGCATCAAATCCGTACTTTGCGCGGGTATATCCAATATCCTCAATTACAGAACGCGCCACTTTCGGAATATCTACATAGCAGTTTGTAGTGATTTCACCCATAACGGATACAATACCAGTGGTAACCGTGGTTTCACATGCGACACGGGCATTGGGGTCTTTTGCGTAAATCGCATCCAAAACCGCGTCGGAAATCTGGTCACAGATTTTGTCCGGATGTCCTTCGGTGACTGACTCAGAAGTAAACAGATGTCTTGCCATAATTTTCCAATCCTTTCTGTACATCACGCATACCCCAAAGCAAAAGAAAAGCTCCCGCAGGCGGGAGCACATTTACAAAGAGAAGCCTCATCTTTACGATACTACCGCCGGATTTGGCACCTTGCAACGTCTTCTTTTTGCAGGTTGCCGGGTTTCATTGGGCCGATCCCTCCACCACTCTTGATAAGGTATGCTGTTTTATTGTGGCTTCATTATAACGTTTGTGTCGCACCTTGTCAAGAAGTTTTTTCTGCCCATTTTTCATAAAACATAAAGAAAAAATATATATTTACCTTTTTTGACAAAAAAATACTGTAAAATGCTTGTAAAATTTAAGTGCTTTGTGCTAGAAAAACCTGTCATATTATGTTATATTTATATAAATACATCTGCCTGTCAATGAATGTATCGTTCTCTATTTTAGAACGCAGTTCCATTCTTCTGACAGGGTTTTTTTCTGTCTGCTTCGTCAAAATTCTTTGATTTCAGGCAGCCGGATATGGCGAACTTTCAAATTGACTTTGAAAAATGAAAGTTGTACCATGAATATATTAAATTTTCTGTTAAAAGTTATCCACTGTCTACTGTGCCATATCAGCCTGATGTATCGCGCGGACTTTATCTTGTTTAGTAAAGCAAACGGAGAGCAATTTTTATGAACAGCACTACTTATCTTGGAATCGATATCGGTTCTACAACGGTCAAATTGGTCGCTGTACGCGACAATACAATTATTTATAAGCAATATGAACGTCATTTTTCCAAAGTGCGGGAAAAAGCCTGTGAAATGCTTCGTGCCGCACAGAACATCATTGGACAAGACAATCTCTATGTTGCAATCACTGGTTCTGCCGGATTGGGCATGGCAAAAGCAAGCAGTGTCGATTTTGTTCAGGAAGTGTTTGCAACTCGTAAAGCTGTAGGTGTTCATGTGCCGTCAGCTGATGTTGTAATTGAACTCGGCGGGGAAGATGCAAAAATTATTTTCTTGACTGGTCAGTTAGAAGAACGTATGAATGGTTCCTGTGCCGGTGGTACCGGTGCGTTCATCGACCAAATGGCCGTTCTGCTGGATGTTACACCGACAGAACTGGATGCTTTGAGCCAACACGCAGAGCGTATTTATACCATTGCTTCCCGTTGTGGTGTCTTTGCAAAATCAGATATTCAACCGCTTCTCAATGAAGGAGCACGCAAAGAAGATGTTGCTGCTTCTATCTTTCAAGCTGTCGTCAACCAGACCTTAACCGGTCTTGCACAAGGACGTCAAGTGATTGGAGATGTCCTTTTCCTCGGAGGTCCGCTGTTCTTTTTTAAAGGCTTACAGCAGCGCTTTCGCGAGACATTACAGTTAGATGACCAACACGCCCACTTTCCTGAACTTGCACCGTATGCGATTGCAGCAGGTGCCGCAGAGTATGCACGCGATACGCAGACCTGTTATACCTATCAGGATTTATTGCAAACTCTCGAACAAGCGGCCAATGTTCCTGCTGTTAGCAATTACTTGCCGCCACTTTTCACATCACAAGAAGAATACCGCGCCTTTTCTAACCGGCATAGTAAACATGATGTGATGACCCAAAACGTCACGATGTATCGCGGCAACGCATATCTTGGAATTGATTGTGGCTCTACAACGACTAAACTGGTTCTAATTGGTGAAGATAATCAGATTTTATATCATCATTATTCTCCCAATAAGGGCAATCCTGTAGATGTGATTCAGGAACAACTAAAAAAACTATATGGCTTATGTGGTGACCGTGTGCATATTCTGTCGTCTGCGGTTACAGGATACGGCGAAGCCTTGATTCAAAATGCTTTTGGTATTGACCACGGACTGGTAGAAACCGTAGCACATTTCCGCGCTGCACGCCATTTCTGCCCGGAAGTTGATTTCATTATTGATATCGGTGGACAAGATATCAAGTGCTTCAAAATTCGCAATAACTGTATCGACAATATCTTCCTAAATGAAGCCTGTTCGTCCGGCTGTGGCTCTTTTATCGAAACATTCGCGCGTTCTATGGGTTATTCGATTGAGGAATTTTGTAAGCTGGGCTTGTTTTCAGAACATCCGATTGACCTTGGCTCTCGCTGCACCGTCTTTATGAATTCTTCTGTCAAGCAAGCACAGAAAGATGGCGCTTCGATTGACATGATTTCTTCCGGTTTGTCGGTTTCTGTGGTAAAAAATGCACTCTATAAGGTAATTCGTGCGCACTCCCCGGATGATTTGGGTAAACATATCGTTGTGCAGGGCGGTACCTTTTTGAATGATGCTATTTTACGCTCATTTGAACAGGAAATCGGCAGGGAAGTAACCCGACCGGCAATTTCCGGCTTGATGGGCGCTTATGGTGCGGCACTGCACGCCAAAGATAACTGCCCCGAGCAAACGGCTCTCATGCTGCCCGAAGAATTGGAACACTTTTCTCACAGTGTCAGTAATGTGCGTTGTGGTCTGTGCACCAATCATTGCAGCTTGACCATAAACAGTTTTCCGGGTGGCCGACGGTTTATTTCCGGTAATCGCTGTGAGCGTCCGTTAGGCAAAAATAAAAGCGTAGAATTGCCAGACCTGTACAAATGGAAATATGAATACCTGCGTGGACTCAAATCCAAGTCGGCCAGTGAAAAAATCGGGTTGCCGTTTGGCTTAAATTTTTATGAACTGCTTCCATTCTGGATGACGTTCCTCAATGAACTGGATTTTGAAGTGGTATTAAGTGACCCTTCTTCTCGTGAAATGTACATGCATGGCCAGCACTCTATCCCATCTGATACCGTTTGCTATCCGGCAAAGCTGATTCATGGACATATTGACAACCTCATTAAAAAAGGCGTTTCGTCTATTTTTTATCCGTGCATGACCTACAATTTGGATGAAGGACGCGCCGATAACTGCTATAACTGCCCAGTTGTTGCATACTATCCCGAATTGTTGCAGGCAAATGTTGCTGAACTGCAAAATATTGATTTTATGATGCCATACTTTGAACTGAAAGACCAAAAGCGCTTTCAGGTACAGGCGACAAAGTTCTTTTACAAAAAATATTCGCGTATTAAGAAAAAGGATATCCGTCGCGCAACAGAGGCTGCTTATCGCGCACTGGACAATTATTATGCTGCCATCCGGGAGCAGGGACGCAAAGCCATCGCATATGCCGATGCAAATGGATTGGAGTTAGCTGTTATTGTTGGTCGTCCCTATCACATCGACCCGGAAATCAATCATGGTTTGAACCAAATGATAGCTTCTTATGGTATGGTAATTGTAACCGAAGATGCTGTGTGGAATTTGGCAGACAAGCCTGATGTACATGTACTCAATCAATGGACATATCATTCTCGCATGTATTCGGCAGCCAATTATGTGGTACACAAACCCAATGCACAGCTCATTCAACTGGTTTCTTTTGGTTGTGGTATTGATGCTATCACCACAGACGAAATCCGTTCCATCATCGAAAGCGGTGGAAAAATTTATACGCAGCTCAAGATTGATGAAATCAATAACTTAGGCGCAGCAAAAATTCGTATTCGTAGTATGCTGGCCGCGATTGAGGAGGGCAAAAAACTTGCAAAACAGCAATAATCATGTACCTTTCACAGCCGAGATGAAAAAAGATTACACCATTCTCGTGCCCAATATGCTGCCCATCCAATTTGGTCTGGTACTTCAAATTATGAAGAATTACGGCTACAATATGGAGCTTTTAACAACAGATGGCCCCGCAATTGTTGACCAAGGTTTAAAAAATGTTCATAATGATACCTGTTATCCAGCCTTGCTGGTTATTGGGCAGTTGATGGACGCGATTGAAAGCGGCAAATATGATACCCACAAGCTAGCCTTGATTATGAGCCAAACCGGCGGCGGATGCCGAGCATCCAATTATATTCATTTGCTGCGAAAAGCGCTTGAAAATAATGGCTATGATTATATTCCGGTTATCTCGCTCAACTTTTCCGGCTTAGAGGAAAATCCCGGCTTCCAATTAACCCCGCAAATGCTGCTACAAGTAGCTTACGGCATTATGATTGGTGATTTGATTATGCAAATTTATAATCAGTGCCGGCCTTACGAAGTGATTCCGGGTAGTTCCCAAAAAGCGGTTGAGATTTGCATGCGTACCGTAGCAGAACGTTTTACAGGTAACCGTTTGATTCGGTACAGCGAAGTGCGTCGCTTATATAAATTTGTGCTGGAAGCATTCGGCAAGTTGAAACTTGACCACAGCAAACTTAAAAAGCGTGTCGGTATTGTGGGGGAAATTTATGTGAAATTTTCTCCGTTGGGCAACAATCATCTGGAAGATTTCCTCATTTCTGAAAATTGTGAACCGGTATTGCCTGGACTGATGGATTTTTGCCTATACAGCATTTACAACGGTATTGTTGACCATAAATTATATGGGCGCTCTGCAAAAACTGCTTTACGCGATCAAATGTTGTACCGCTTTGTGCTGGGCAAACAAAAAGATATGATTCATATGATTGAACAGCACGGAAAATTTCGTCCACCTGCTCCATTTGATACGATTCGCAAATTGTCCCAAGAAATCATAAACCCCGGCGTCAAAATGGGCGAGGGGTGGCTGTTGCCCGCTGAGATGGTCGAACTTATTACCGAGGGCGTAAACAATATTGTATGTGCACAGCCGTTCGGTTGCTTGCCAAACCATATCGCAGGCAAAGGCATGGTGCGCAAAATTCGCGAACACTACCCACAAGCCAATATTGTGTCGGTAGACTATGATCCGAGTGCATCCAAAATCAATCAAGAAAATCGCATTAAATTGATGCTTTCTTCGGCTGAAGACTGATTTTTAAAGAGCTGCTTTATGCGGCTCTTTTTTTCATTGACTTTGTGCTACAAAACAGGTATGCTGAACTTAGTAAAACTTCGGATTCCGGAGGATACCCGATGAAACCCATTATGACGACAACCGAATTGCTGCACTGTGCATTATCACTGGGGCGGCGGCTGCTTGAATGTGGTGCTGAGATTTATCGAGTAGAAGAATCTATTCAGCGAATTTGTTTCGCTTATGGCGCACGCAATGCCGATGTATATGCTGTACCAACCGCGATTATCGCAACCATTCAAATGGATGATGAACAGATGGTAACACAGACGTGCCGCATCAAGCAACGCGGTACCGACCTAAATCAGGTTAATGCACTCAATGCACTCTGTCGTGCAGTATGTACTTGTCCCGTTTCTTACACACAATTTCAAAAAGATTTGCATGATATTGAAAATCGTGTCGGTTATTCAACTCGTATTTTATGTTTAGCCTGTGGGGGAGTGTCTGCTTTTTTTGCTTTACTATTCGGGGCATCAGTAATGGAAGGTTTTCTCGCTTTCCTCATTGGCTGTATTTTACAGATGTTTATTTCTGGAACTGCACATTGGGAAATGCACCCACTATTTACCAATCTGCTGGGGGGTATATGGATTAGTTTCGCGGCGCTTGCAGGAACGGCTCTTGGAATTGGAAGCAATTATGATGTCATCATCATTGGTTCTATTATGCCACTTGTCCCCGGACTATTGATGACAAATTCTATTCGTGATATGATAGCGGGGGATTTTATGTCTGGTGTGAGCCGTTTTTCTGAAGCATTGTTAATTGCGGCAGGCATTGCCGCTGGTGCCGCCATTCCGCTGAGTATGCGCACCATTTTATTAGGAGTGTTGTAACATATGGGGCAAATAATTTACCAAACGGTTATGAGCTTTTTGGCCAGTCTATGCTTTGCTGTCCTGTTCCAAGTGCGTGGCCGCAATTTGATTTATGCTGCAATTGCTGGTGCCGTCTGCTGGTTGGTATATGCACTTGTTGGACAACTCGTATCCGATGAAATTCCAGCTTATTTTCTAGCTGCGGTGGCGACTACAATATATTCTGAATTTTTTGCCCGTATTTTGCGCACACCAGCCATTGTCTATCTTGCAGCTGGTGTTATCCCACTGGTTCCCGGCGGCGGTATTTATCGCACAATGCTGTTTTGTATTCAGGGAACACCTGATGCTGCCTTGAGCGAATGTATCAACACCATTGGTATCGCAGGAGCGATGGCAATGGGCATTGTAATCGTATCATCTATTGTGCGTTTGCTGTCTCATCAGCCAAAAATAAAGTTATAACAAGGAGGTATTTCAGATGCAATATCTGGAAAATGAACATCTGCGCGTTTGTATCGACGAACAAGGCGCTGAAATTGTATCTTTGATACGCAAATCAGATGGTTCCGAATGTATTTGGGAAGGCGACCCAACTTTTTGGGGAAAACATGCCCCCGTACTGTTTCCTATCATTGGACGGTTAAAAGACCAAAAATATACCTTGAATCACAAGCCTTATCAAATCTCACGTCATGGTTTTGCGCGTGATATGAAGTTTTCTGCCAATCAAGTATCCGATACCTGTGTAACATTCTCAATTTGTGCGAATGAAAATACAAGGGAAATGTATCCATACGAGTTTGAATTTATTGTACGATACACACTGGATGGTTCCTCTCTAAAAAAAGAATATATTGTGCACAACCAAAGCACAGAGACTCTATACTATGAAGTTGGTGGACACGACGCCTACCGACTGTCATTCGAACACGCAAATTTGACCGATTACTATGTTGAATTTGAGGGAATGGACAATCTGCAAACCATCGTAAGTGATGCAGACGCTTTTCTTTCACAGTCACACCGCACCTTGCCGCTCGACCAAGGACGATTCTTTTTAACACGAGAATCTTTTCATCCTGATACGGTTATTTTGGAACATCTTCCTGTGCGGCGCTGCACGCTGGGTTGCACCAAACATGACCACAAAATTCAAATGGATTTTACCGATTTCGACTATTTTGCTATGTGGAGCCCCTATAAATCTGATGTAGATGTGCCTTTTGTATGTCTGGAACCTTGGAGCACGCTGCCTGATGGTTCTTACTTGGATGATGCACTAGAAAATAAAGTGGGCATTCGCAAAGTTGCACCCGGTCAATCAGAAACACTTTCCTTTACCATAACCATTTCTTAACACAATTTAGGCTGCCCGATTGAATCGGGCAGCCTATTTTTATCTATAATATCTTGACAAAAGAGAGACAAATGCAGTATACTAAAGCCACCCCCTGTGGGGGAGGGATTGGAGGTGTACTATGAAGCAACAATTTGACGTGACCGGTATGAGTTGTGCCGCCTGTTCAGCACATGTGGAAAAAGCTGTCTGTGCCTTACCCGGTGTACAAGAAGTGCAGGTCAACTTATTAGCCGGAAGCATGACAACCATCTATGATGAAGAACAAACCGATGCAGCTGCCATTATCAAATCAGTAGAAGATGCTGGATATGGGGCATCCGTCCGGGGAGAGACCGTTCAGGCAAAATCGACTCTTGCAGATAAAGGACAAGATGAAGTGCGCACGATGCGCCGCCGTATTCAAATTTCCTTTGTATTTCTTGCACTTCTAATGTATCTCTCTATGGGCAGTATGTTAGGGTTGCCTGTTCCAGCCTTTTTTGTTGGCACACAAAATGCCATAACATTTGCATTCACACAATTTTTGTTGACCTTACCGATTGTAATTGTCAATCAAAAATATTATCGCAATGGTTGGAAAACCTTATGGCACCGTGCCCCCACAATGGATGCACTGATAGCAGTCGGTTCTGGAGCTGCTCTAGTTTATGGTGTGTTTGCACTCTATCAAATCGGTTGGGGACTAGGGCATCAAGACCTTGCCCGTGTGCACCAATATATGCACGATTTATATTTTGAATCGGCTGCCATGATTTTAACCTTGGTCACGTTGGGCAAATATTTTGAAACTCGAGCAAAGAAAAAAACTGGAGATGCCATTGCAAAACTGATGGATTTGCGTCCGAAAACCGCGATTATACTTCGAGATGGCGTGGAAATCTCCATTCCTGTTGAACAAGTGCAAGTTGGTGACCTAGTTATCGTCCGGCCTGGACAAAGTATTCCGGTCGATGGTATCATTACAGAAGGACAATCTGCCTTGGATGAGTCGGCACTGACAGGAGAAAGTATTCCGGTTGAAAAGGGAATCGGTGACACGGTGATTGCCGCGACGCTGAATAAAACTGGATTTTTGACTTTTCGGGCTTCAAGAGTCGGGGAACAAACGACACTCTCTCAAATTATTCGATTGGTCGAAGACGCAAGTGCTTCTAAAGCACCCATTGCCAAACTAGCCGACCGCGTTGCAGGTGTTTTTGTTCCGATTGTATTAGGTATCGCGCTGCTTACGACGATTATCTGGTTAATAGCGGGGCAAACGTTTACCTTTGCGCTTTCCTGTGGCATTACAGTGTTGGTGATTTCCTGCCCGTGTGCGCTCGGCTTGGCTACACCGGTTGCTATTATGGTCGGGACGGGTGTTGGTGCACAAAATGGCGTGTTATTTCAATCTGCTGAGGCATTGGAGTTGCTGCATAAAGTTGACGCAGTCGTGCTGGACAAAACTGGAACTGTAACCGAAGGACATCCGATTGTAACCGATTTGCGGCTAATTGGACACACCGAACAACATTTACTCGAAATCGCCTATGCACTCGAACAACCGTCTGAACATCCACTCGCGGAAGCCATCGTCACTTATGCGCAAGAACATGATGTCCGTCATCTGCCGGTATCTGATTTTACGGCGCAGATTGGCAAAGGCATTACTGCTACGGTAAACGGGCATTGCTGCATAGCAGGAAACGCAGCGATAATGGAAGCCCAAGGGATTCCCATTTCAGATGGTGTAACATTGGGACAACAGCTTGCCGAGCAGGGCAAAACACCTCTGTATTTTGCCGAAGATGGCGTATTGATTGGGGTGATTGGGGTCGCTGATGTAGTGAAATCATCCAGTCGCGCAGCGGTTGCGCAACTAAAGCATTTAGGAATTGACGTTACACTATTGACCGGTGACCATCATGTGACTGCACAAGCTATCTGCAAGCAATTGGACATTCCTCATGTTATATCTGAAGTCTTACCGCACGAAAAAGAACGGGAAGTGCGGCGTTTGCAAGAACAAGGAAAGACTGTCGCTATGGTAGGCGATGGCATTAACGATGCACCTGCTCTTGCCCGTGCTGACGTAGGCATTGCAATTGGTGCTGGCACAGATGTAGCCATTTCTTCTGCCGATGTAGTTTTAATGAAATCTGATTTGATGGATGCAGTCAATGCCATTCGTCTTTCCCGCTCGGTGATTCGCAATATCAAGGAAAATTTGTTTTGGGCATTCTTTTATAATTGCATCGGTATCCCGCTTGCCGCGGGTGTGTTCTGGATTCCGTTTGCACTCAAACTAAACCCCATGTTTGGTGCAGCTGCAATGAGTTTATCCTCTATTTTTGTTGTGTCTAACGCATTGCGTCTCAAATTTTTCCGTCCAATTTTATCCACGCCTGCCCACACAGAGCAAGAATCTCGTGGAATAGAAGTCAATCTCACGCGAAAGGAAGATGTTATCATGAAGAAAACCATCTCTATTGAAGGCATGATGTGTCCTCATTGTTCGGGCCATGTACACGATGCACTGTGCAATCTGCCCGGCGTACAATCGGCCGAAGTCAGCCACGAAACCGGCAAAGCCGTTTGCACTTTATCCAGCGATGTATCTGACGACCTGTTGATAAAAGCTGTTTCTGATGCTGGCTATAAAGTATTGGAGATTTCATAATGCGAGCCGATAGAAAAAAAGTAGAACCGCTGGTAAAAACCGCGCGCGGTCAGATTGAAGCGGTGCTCAAAATGATTGAAGATGACCGCTATTGTATGGATATTTTGACGCAGCTATCTGCAACCGAAGCCCTGTTGCGCAAAGCACGCAAGGAAGTTCTGAAAGCCCATCTAAATGGATGTGTACGGCAAGCGGTATCTTGTGATGACCCTGCCGAACGCGATGCAAAACTAGACGAAATCATTGCGTTGCTTGACAAATCGTAAAATAAATACCCAGTATGTCACAAAACATACTGGGTATTTTTATCATTTAAACAATACTTCCAATGCACAGAACAACTTGTCCATTTCATCATCTGTGCCAATCGTGACACGAAGATGATTGTCAATGCGCGGCTGATTAAAATAGCGTACAAAGATTTTCTGTGCTTTGAGATTTTCAAACAATTCTTTTGCAGAACGTTTCGGATGTGTGACCAACAGGAAATTAGTCAACGAAGGCATCACGGTAAATCCAAGCGACTGAAAACGCTCGACTGAACGTTCACGGGTCTGAATCACCTGTTGACAAGTCTTTCGGAAATATGCGTCATCCTGTACCGATGCGGTTGCAGCATCCAAAGTCACCATATCCATCGTATAGGAATTATACGAATTTTTGACTGCTTCCAATGCAGAAATCAATTCAGGAGAAGCAATGGCATAGCCAACACGCAAACCAGCCAATGAGCGCGATTTAGACATGGTTTGCACGATAACCAGATTTTCATAACGGTCAAGCAATGGCACACAGGAAACACCACCAAAATCAATGTATGCTTCGTCAATAATAACCACACTATCTGGATTACCGCGCAGCAGTGCCTCTACAAACTCCAATCCTTCTCCGATACCAGTTGGCGCGTTGGGGTTTGGTAAGATAATACCGCCATTTATTCTTTGATAATCTTTTGGATTTATTCGATATTCTTCCGTTAGAGGAATACGCACATAGGGAATGTGAAACAAATCACACCAAACTGGATAAAATGAATAGGTAATATCTGGGAATAAAATGGGCTGTTCAGAACAGAAAAAAGTCTGAAAACATAGCGCAAGCACATCATCCGAGCCATTTCCCATAAAAATTTGATTTTCTTGAACACCAAAATGCTGTGCCAGTGCATGTCTTAAATTACCACTGTTTGCGTCCGGATACCGGCGCAGCGCATGAACTGGAAATTGGTGTAACACAGCTTCCACATCTGGAGACGGTGGATAGGGGTTTTCATTGGCATTTAATTTAATGATATCAGGGTCTTTCGATTGTTCTCCCGGTACATATGGGTCAATTTTACGAATTTTATCGCGCCAATTACTCTTCACAAAAACATCTCCTCATAGTTATTATTTTATAACTTCCTGCATTTTATCACAATAAATTAGTAAAGTCAAGCGTCAGTTGTCTTTCACACCAAAAACTGCTATAATAATACATATTCATAAAAATATGCACGCCGCTCGGAAAGGGGAAGCACAAATGTATCAGCCACTTGCAGACCGGATTCGTCCTCAAACTTTAGATGAAGTTGTTGGGCAACGCCATCTGCTGGGAGAAAACGGGTTGCTGCGTCGTATTATCGACAGCGGACAGATTCCGAATATGATTTTTTATGGTGCGTCTGGTATCGGAAAAACCACAGTTGCATCTATCATTGCCCGACAAACCAGCCGAAAATTATATAACCTCAATGCAACTACTGCTTCTATTTCCGATATCAAATCCATTGTTGACGAACTCAATACTTTCCTTGCTCCCAACGGCGCTCTTATCTATCTGGACGAAATTCAATATTTCAATAAAAAACAGCAGCAAAGTTTATTGGAGTTTATCGAGGATGGTCGCATTACATTAATTGCGTCTACCACCGAAAACCCCTATTTTTATATTTATAATGCTATTTTAAGTCGATGTACTGTATTTGAGTTTGTCCCTATCCCTGCAAGCGAAATGGAGCGCGCAGTACAGCGCGCATTTCAAATTGCGTGTGAAAATCGTTCTATTGTACTGGAACCAGATGTTACCAGTATTATTGTGCAAAGCTGTGGTGGTGATGTGCGCAAAGCCATCAATGCCGTAGAACTCTTGGTCAACAGCACGCATGAAGGAGAAAACATCTCAGCCCAAGCAGCTGGGCAGGTCGCGCAACGGTCTAATATGCGCTATGACCGAGACGGAGACAGCCATTATGATATTCTATCAGCTTTCCAAAAGTCCATTCGCGGTTCTGACCCCGATGCTGGCCTGCACTATCTGGCGCGCTTGTTGGAAGCAGGGGACATGATTTCGGCTGCTCGGCGTATGTTGGTCATTGCCAGTGAAGATATTGGACTTGCTTACCCACAATGTGCAGCCATTGTCAAAGCCTGCGTAGACAGTGCCTTTCAGTTGGGATTGCCAGAAGCCCGCATCCCACTGGCACAAGCTGTCATCTTAATGGCAACTGCACCGAAATCCAATTCGGCTATCTGCGCAATCGACGCTGCGCTGGCAGATATTCGTAAAAATGGCCCCGGCGATATTCCAGACAGCCTAAAAGACTGCCATTACGGCGGGGCAAAAAATCTAGGACACGGACAAAGCTATCTCTATTCGCATGACTATCCCAATCATTGGGTTAAACAACAATTTCTGCCAGATGTCTTTGCAGACCGACAGTATTATGAATACGGCCCCAACAAAACCGAACAGGCCGCTCGCAACTATTGGGAAAAAATCAAGGGAACAACACCCGAACATAGAAAGAGTTGATTTGTGTGAACCCCATTCTGTCAGACTTTTTACACGGAACCTGTTTTAATGCTTATGATTATTTTGGCGCACATGCAACCATTCGCAACAAGCAACAAGGTGTTGTGTTCCGTGTTTTTGCACCGAATGCGTTTGTTGTCGAACTCATAGGTGATTTTAACAACTGGACACCGGTACAAATGACACCGTCTCATCAGGGCGTATTTGAATTGTTCTGGGGCGATGCTCATGTTGGACAGCGCTATAAATACCGTATTCACGCATTTGAACAAGACAGTTATCGTGACCGCGCCGACCCATTTGCACGCCGTTCTGAAATACGTCCCGCCACTGCCTCTATTATCACAGAAGCAGGGAAGTACCAGTTTTCTGACAGTGCTTGGCGTTCGACGCGCGGCAACCATTACGATGAACCCCTTAACATTTATGAGCTTCATGCAGGCTCTTGGCGTAAACATGCAGACGGGTCATGGCTCAACTATCGAGAACTTGCAGATGCACTGATTCCATATTGCAAAGAGCATTTTTACAACTATGTTGAATTGCTGCCTTTAGCCGAACATCCATTTGACGGTTCGTGGGGATATCAGGAAAGTGGCTATTTTTCGGTCACTTCGCGCTATGGTACGCTTGAAGATTTCTGTTTCTTTGTTGACCAGTGCCATAAACATGGTATTGGTGTGATTATGGACTTCGTTCCAGTTCATTTCATTCCCGATGAATATGCTCTGGCGCGTTTTGATGGCTCTACACTGTATGAATATCCCGATGACAGCGGTGTACGTCTGAGCGAATGGGGCTCGTGTAATTTTGATTTGGTCAAACCGATTGTGCGTTCTTTCTTGCAATCTGCCGCTGATTTTTGGCTGAGTGTCTGCCATTGTGATGGTCTACGCTTTGATGCGATTCGCAATGTCATCTATTTGCAGGGCAATGAAAATAATGGGGTCAATCCATCTGGAACTTATTTTTTACAGCAATGTAATCAAGGTCTAAAACAACGCCATCCCCATGCAATTTTAATCGCAGAAGATTCCACCAATTTGATTAAAGTCACGGCTCCGGTACAGTATGATGGATTGGGCTTTGATTATAAGTGGGATTTAGGCTGGATGAATGACACGCTTGCCTATTTTGAACTCTCTCCAGAAGAACGCCCACAAGCACATCACCGTTTGACCTTCTCCATGAGCTACTTTTACGATAATCTGCACTTGCTCCCACTCTCTCACGACGAAGTAGTACATGGAAAGAAAACGATTTTAGATAAAATGTGGGGTGACTATGACCAAAAATTTGCACAGTGTCGGTCGTTGTTCACTTACATGTACACACATCCCGGCAAAAAACTCAATTTTATGGGCAATGAGCTTGGTGAATTTCGTGAATGGGACGAAAAATTGCAGCTAGACTGGAATCTGCTGACGTATCCCAAACACATCGGTTTTCTGCACTACCTGACCGACCTTTCCCAGCTATATTGTGAATGTGCTGCCTTACATCGCGCAGAATATGACATGCGCTCTTTTCAGTGGCTGGATGCCAATGACAGCGCCCATTCTGTCTATTCTTATTTTAGGCGGGTAGATGGCGAAACGCTATTGGTCATACTCAATCTTTCTAACACTAAATATCCTGAATATCTATTGCAATTTGACCGTCCAACCACCTTGCGTGAACTTATCAATTCCGATACTTCAAAGTATGGCGGTCGAGATGTAACAAATGATTGGGTCATTTATTCCAATGACCGCCATCAGGCAAACATTCGACTGGCACCAATGGGAAGTTGTATTTTCCGCATTTATCAAGACTAAATCTTATTGGAAAACAGTTGCAATGTGTTTATTCATGCAGCTAGTAGGAGAATATACCCATTCGTGCAGTCGCCCTTCTGTTATATAATATTGCAGAGGTGGCTGAAACGGCGGCTGGTCTCGCAGTAAATCAATAATATTCAGTTTGATTTTCATGCGAGTGGGCAAAATAGATTTGATATAGACTGATACACGGTCTCCATTTTTAATATTGGGCTTACTCTCGGCTAAACCGGATAAATTGGGTGTCAATTCTACGAAAATACCGTAATCTTCTACACTGCGCACGACTCCAGGAACGGTTTCGTAAGGGTGAAACAGGGCGGCATTTTCTTCCCATGTACCCAGCAATTCTCTATGTGTCAGGGCAATCCGCTCCCGTTCAGCATCTACGCACAAAACGGCGGCATAAATGGATTGGCCAACAGTAAATCGTTCACTTGGATGGAAAATACGGGACACCGATAAATGTTCAATACCGATGAAGGAGGGCACCCCGCATCCAATGTCAACAAATACGCCAAATGGTTCCAAATGGGTGACACGCGCGGGTAAAATATCTCCGGGCTGCAAAGTGTCCAACGCCCACGCCATAACTTTTTCTTGTGCAGCACGGCGGGAAAGGGTTATTGGTTCGGTCTGAATATCGGTCACCTGAAAGGAAACCGGTCGTCCAACACGCGATAAAATTGCAATATCCCTTGTTGTTCCTTCGCTAATGCCACGCGCACATTCTGCACGAGGTATGATTGCACGGCCACAGGGGAGTTCGACGACCAAATCATGTTCTGCTGTACATGCGATGGCAAGCCCTTCCAGGATTGTGCCATGTTTTTGTGCAAGCCGCAAATTATCCAACGAACTGACAGCATTCAAGTTTTCTTTTTCCTGTAACCGGATTCCTTCCGGAAAATATATCTGTCTCATGCCTGTCAAGACCTCCTTTTCGCGTTGCTTTACTATATGCGACGCCGGATTGGAATTATCCTGAAAGATGCAATTTAGATTTTACGACCTCGGAGGTAATGTTTATGGATATTCAAGTAGGCGATAAGCTTATGATGAAAAAGGAACACCCTTGCGGAAGCCGGGAATGGCTGGTGCTCCGCGTTGGCATGGATTTCCGTATGCGCTGCTTGGGCTGCGGGCATGAAATCATGGTTCCGCGCAGCAAAATTGAAAAAAATATCAAATCCATTGAGCGGAAGGAGAATGCTTCATGTTGATTCAGGGAAAACAAATGCACATCCAGATTCAAAAAGGAGATATTGGCCGCTATGTCATTCTACCCGGTGACCCCGGACGCTGTGAGCGCATTGCACGGTATTTTGATGCACCTGAATTTCTGTCTTCCAATCGAGAATATACGGTCTGGCGCGGTATGCTATGCGGTGAGCCGGTTGCTGTGTGCTCGACGGGCATTGGCGGCCCTTCAACCGCTATTGCACTGGAAGAATTGATTGAATGTGGTGCGGACACCTTTATCCGTGTGGGCACTTCGGGCGGTATTGCTGAAACCGTGCGCGGTGGGGATATCGTCATTGCAACAGCTGCCGTGCGTCAGGAAGGTACAACCCGTGAATATATGCCCATCGAATATCCGGCGGCCGCCGATTTTTCGGTGGTCAGTGCGCTGCACCAAGCCGCTCAAAAACTCCAATATCGCCAGCATGTTGGCGTGATTCAATCCAAAGACAGCTTTTATGGGGAAATCCGTCCCAACGAGCAGCCTACCGCAGCACAACTGCAAGCAAACTGGAATGCGTGGAAAGCGGCTGGTGTTTTGACCAGCGAGATGGAATGTTCCACCGTATTTGTTGTAGGCGCTGTGCGCCATGTCCGCTGCGGTGGGGTACTCAACGTACTTTGGAATGCAGATACGGATGACACGCTAGATGCTTCTCCTGAAATGGCAGAACGCGGTGTGCGTACCGCGATTGAAGCATTAAAAATTCTCATTCAAACCGACCGAGAGGAGTCCTAACCCTTGTCCGAACAAATGCAAACAACCGAAAATGAACTGGGCACTGCTCCGGTTGGCAAATTACTACTACGCCTTGCACTCCCCAATATTGCAGCACAAATCGTCAACATGCTTTATAACATTGTTGACCGTATCTATATTGGACACATCCCTGAAATTGGTTCACAAGCCTTGACTGGTGTTGGCGTAACCTTTCCCATTATCATTTTAATCACCGCTTTCAGTTCCTTGATTGGTATGGGCGGTGCACCGCATGCTTCTATTGCAATGGGGCAAAAACATAACGAGCGTGCAGAAAAAATTATGGGAAATTGTTTTTCCGCCTTGGTTGTAATTTCTCTTATTTTAACCGTATTTTTTCTGCTTACACAAGAACAAATTTTGATTTTATTTGGCGCAAGTGCAGATACGCTTCCCTATGGTTTGGAATATCTGAACTTATATGTTTTGGGTACACTATTTATTCAGATTGCGTTGGGCATGAATGGGTTCATCACCACACAAGGCAAAGCAAAAACTGCAATGTGTACCGTTTTGATTGGCGCAGCACTGAATATTATTTTAGACCCCATTTTTATTTTTGTTTTCGGCTTGGGTGTGCGCGGTGCCGCGATTGCTACCGTGTTCTCTCAATTCGTTTCCGCTATTTGGGTCATTCGCTTTTTAACCAGTTCAAAAGCCATTCTTCGTCTGCGCAAAGAAAACCTTCGCCCACAACTTAAAATTTTGCTATCCGTCATTGGCCTTGGTATGTCACCTTTTGTGATGCAGTCCACCGAAAGCCTGTTATCTATCACGTTTAACGTCTCTCTTGCCAAATATGGCGGAGATTTAGCCGTTGGTGCCATGACCATTTTGACCAGTTTGCTGCAAATGGTCAATCTGCCTATGACCGGATTGACACAGGGCGCGCAGCCCATTATTAGCTACAATTTCGGCGCAAAGCAGATTGACCGCATGAAAAAGGCGATTCGGTTACTGTTGACCAGCTCAGTTGCCTATGCGTTTGTATGCTGGTTGCTGACTCGTATTGCCCCGCATATGCTGGTTGGTCTGTTTACTTCTGACCCAGAACTACAACAGTTTACTGTTTGGGCACTTGGCATTTATATGGCAATGGTCTTTGTTCTTGGTATTCAAACCTCTTTCCAACAATCCTTTATCGCTTTGGGCGAAGCCAAGATTTCTCTTTTCCTCGCTCTGTTGCGCAAAGTGATTTTGTTGATTCCGTTGATTTTAATTTTGCCAAACTTCTTTGACGATAAACTGTTTGCTGTTTTTCTGGCCGAGCCAGTGTCTGATTTTTTAGCAGCTATGACCACAATGACGTTTTTCTTAGTTCGAGTTCGCAAAATTATTTCAAAAATTCAACAGCCCAATCTAAAAAAAGAATCCTAATCAAAAATCCGAAGGCATGTTGCCTTCGGATTTTGCGTATACTGTATCAAAGTTTAAACCGAAAGGGGGGACTTTGATGCGGCGGAAACGCCCCAATCGCTTAACTGGATTTGAGCGGCTATTACTGGGGGTTGCAGTAATTTTTCTGAGTGTAACCGTATTACGTACTATTCAGTTTAAACCTTTTCTACAAGCACAACAGACCATACAAACCTTTTTTTCAGGTGATTTATCGGTCGAAAAGGCCGTAGAAGCCATCGGTTCTTTTACAGAAAAAGAAAGCCTACAAGCCGTATTTTCCGATTGGTTTCCAACCGTCACACCCCAAACCAGTCAACCGGTTGCAGAATCTGTACCACCACTTCAAACGCTCGCCGCCACTGCGGCGGGCGTTTTTCCAGAAGATGCAGATACAACGGTTTATGCTCTTGATTTGCCCTGCAAGACACCTGTAAAAAATGCTGTTGTGACCTCTCGTTTCGGCCCGCGAATTCACCCCATTTCTGAACAGGATAATTTTCATAAAGGGCTTGATTTGGCCGCCGAACGGGGAACACCTATTTATGCTTTGGCCGACGGTGTTATTCGTACGGCCACACAAAGCAATAGCTATGGAAATTATGTAATTTTAGAACATTCTGATGGCATTTGTTCTTTATATGCCCATTGTGATACATTATTTGTATCAGATGGGCAATCAGTTTGTGCAGGACAGAAAATTGCAAGTGTAGGGGCATCTGGAATGGCGACAGGAAATCATTTGCATTTGGAGCTTTGGCGCGCAGGCAAATTGTTAAATCCGGAGGACTACATGATTATATGAGTGAGAAATTACAAATTCATGATTCTTTTTGGCTGCTTTTAGCAACAATTTTACTGATTGATACCGAAATGGTGTTTCCGGCTTTTCTCTTTTGTGCGGCTGTGCATGAATTAGGGCATTTCATCATGATTCATCTATTCAAAGGAACCGTTCAATGCTTTCATATTTCGGCAGCAGGGGGGATGATGCAGTATCAATTACCACGTTTGTCTCATCAAGCTGACCTGTGTATTGCTTTGGGTGGGCCGCTGTTTGGCCTGTTATTGGCATATGGTGCCAGCCTTGCACATACGCAACTTATTGCAGGTGCAAGTCTACTGCTCAGTGTATTCAATCTGTTACCCATTCCGCCTTTAGATGGTGGACGCGCATTGGAAAGTTTATTTTTTCCCGGACATGCGTTTCCAAAAGCTATCGCATATTTTTTTGCGGTACTGGTTTTCTTTGGTGGTATTTATTTGGGGATTGCACATAATGGATGGGGATTGGCTGTTATGGGATTGGTTTTGGTTTTTGAACAACAAATAGGCTTGCAATCCGCATATATCCAAGGTAAAATATAGGTACTTTGGAGGATGAAGTTTATGTTCTGGAAATCAAAAGAAGTACCGGTTCGGCCACGCGTTGCAGCAATTATTCTCGCTGCGGGTTCGTCTACTCGCATGGGCACAAACAAGTTGCTGCTTCCTCTTGGAGATTTGCCCGTTTTGGCTCATACATTGCTCGCATTTGAACAGTGCCCACTTATAGATGAAATCATCGTGGTCTGTCGGGAAGCCGATATTATATCTTATGGTAACCTTGCACAACAGTTTGGATGCGAAAAAGTTAGACAAGTTTTGCGTGGCGGAGATACGCGCCCCCAATCAGTATTAGCTGGTTTATCTGCCTGTTCCGATGCAGTCGAGTTCGTTGCCATTCATGACGGTGCTCGCCCTTTGGTCAGTCAGGATATTATCATGCAGACCGTTTCGGCTGCACTGGAAAGCGATGCAGCCGCACCGGTTGTCGCAATGAAAGATAGCATTAAACGCATTGCACAGGGAAAGATTTTATCAGATGTCCCACGCGATAGTATTGCCGCTGTGCAAACACCGCAAGTATTTCGGCGCACATTGATTGCAACTGCTTTAAAAGAAGCAATTGCCAGTGGCGCTTCTTTGACAGATGATTGTGCTGCTGTAGAACGTATGGGCATAACCGTAACAGCAACACAAGGCAGCTATCGGAATCTCAAAATCACAACACCAGAAGATATACCAATGGCGCTCGCGCTACTCGAACAGGAGGAATCTACATGCGCATCGGGCACGGATATGATGTCCATAAATTAGTTACAGGCCGAAAATGTATCATCGGCGGGGTGGAAATCCCACATGAAACCGGATTGCTCGGTCATAGTGATGCCGATGTGTTATTGCACGCGATTATGGATGCACTACTAGGTGCAGCGGCAATGGGCGATATCGGCCACTTATTCCCCGATAAAGACCCAAAGTATGCGGGTGCTGATTCTATGCGTTTGCTGCAAGAAGTATATACGATTCTAACCGCACACGGCTGGAAACTTGGCAACCTAGATGCCACTATTATTGCGCAAGCGCCCAAAATGGCACCATATATTGACCAAATGCGCCAGAATATCGCAACTGCTTTACATGTTACGCCTGAGCAAGTCAGCGTCAAAGCGACAACCGAAGAAGGACTAGGTTTTACAGGTTCCAAAGAAGGCATTGCTGCTCATGCAGTTTGTTTGCTGGATACGCTGTAAAGGTATATATATAAAATGCCGGATGTTCATACATCCGGCATTTATTTTTAAGCCATTGTCTGTGCCAACTGCATCTGAATAAACTGACGTGCGGTGCGCGGTGAGCGACCATTACGCCGTAAAGCAAACCGTTCCGCAAGCAAATGTAATTCATTTTCTTCCATCTGCAAACCGCAATCTGCGGCAAGCTGGTCAACAATCTCCAAATATTCATCGCGGTCGGGGACAGAAAAGGTGATTTCCAATCCAAACCGGTCTGATAGCGATGTGACCGTTTCCAATGTATCCCGCCGATGAACATCATCGCCTTCGCGGTCGGAAAAGCTCTCCCGAATTAAATGACGCCGGTTGGACGTTGCATACAAAATCAAGTTGTCCGGTTTTCCGGTCAATCCACCTTCAATAAAGGCTTTGAGTGCTGCAAAATTATCATCCTCGCGTTCAAATGTCAAATCATCCAAGAATACAATAATTTTGTAAGGACTCTTGGCAGCATAAGCGCAGATAGTAGGGAACATGGAAATTTGCGGCACTGACAACTCAATAATTTTAAGCCCATCCTTGGCGTATTCATTGACAATTGCCTTGACCGTAGAAGATTTTCCTGTGCCTTTATCCCCATACAATAGAATATTATTCGCCAATCCGCCTGCAAGAAATGCGCGCGTATTGGTCAAAATTTGTGCTTTTTGATGCGCATATCCCTTCAAATCACTCAGACGTACCGGGTCTGGATGTTGAACTGGCACAAGTGTACCGCGGTCAACTGCATAAAAAGTCGCTTCGGCGAAAAATCCAAACCCCTGTGTTTGATAATAATCGCGCAGCCCTTTGGCATCGGCAAACGGCAGATTTGACCCTGCTGCAAAGACTGGAAGTGTATGCAAATCGGGCAATGCTTTTCCAAAAATTGATTTTGCAGTATCCAACAATTCACTACCACCAACAGACAGCAAAGAACGCAACGTTTGCACATCGTGCTCGGCTGCTTGCATTACCTGTTCCGTCGGATGGTCAATCGTATCGGTCAGTACATTACTGTCACAGTGAATACTTCTCAATAAAACTGCGGTCGGGTCGCCTGCACGATAAACTTCCGCACAAAGCGCACCATACGCTTTAGCAAAACTGCGTGGCGTATCCGATAACGACCATAAAACATCTTGATATCTTTGCACCAACGTATGCTTACGCAATGTGCGCAGAACCGAAAGAAAATCTAAATCCAATGCTAATGTCTGCAAATCCATAAGTTCAAAATCCCCTTTTTCAGACTTTTCTATTTTTCTATATTATCAGTATAGCATGCTTGTGTGCGGTTGGCAATTCCAAGTGCAACTGCATAGTATGCCCTAGAAAAACGTATATTAGGAGGATTTTTTATGATTTGGATTGTATTCCATAGTCAGACTCAAGCAATACAATGCAGAAACGTACTGGCACAAAACGGGGTTATTGGGCACTTGGGCAAACCGCCACGCACGGCCGATGGACAGCGTTCTTGCACCTGGGCGGTCGGGATTCGATGGGAAGAACAAACGAAGTGCCGCCAAACTTGTAAATCACATGGAATTGAGCCATGTGCATGGATGGATGGGGGAGGGAGCAGCCTGTGATTTATCTGGACCAAGCAGCAACTTCTCTGCAAAAACCACCTGAAGTCGTGCAAAGCATGTTGACTGCAAGCAAAACTTGTGCAGGCTATGCGCGCAGTGGTCACGCGCCCGCACTACGGGCAGGCGAAGTCGTATATACCTGCCGTGAAATGGCTGCAAAATTATTTTCAGTTGATGACCCTGCCAAAATTATCTTTACCATGAATGCAACACACGCCTTGAATCTGGCAATTCATGGATTTTGTACGCCACAAACTACGGTTGCAGTCAGTGGATATGAACATAATTCGGTCATGCGTCCGCTTCATGCAATCGGCTGTCCGATTCGTATTTTGCGCAGTCGTTTATTTGATTGCGCAGACTTCTTAGAACAGGCAAAACAGGCAATTGATGCAGGTGTACAATTCTTTGTTATCAACCATGTATCCAACGTATTTGGGTCCATCATACCACTTGCACAATTAGATGCACTTTTATATGAAAATCATATTCCTATGATTTTAGATGCTTCTCAATCGGCAGGTGCTATCCCGCTGGATTTACAACAGTTGCGCTCGGTATGTGCAGTTTGTATGCCTGGGCACAAAAGTCTGTTAGGGCCACAGGGTACCGGGTTGCTGATTCTTCCAAGCGACACATTGCCTGTTCCGCTTATACAAGGCGGAACAGGCAGTGCATCCGCGAGCTTGGAACAACCGGCCTTTTTACCTGACCGTTTAGAAAGTGGAACACCTAATGTTCCCGGGATTGCGGGTCTTTGTGCCGGATTAGAGTTTCTGCTGACATACGGTATCGAACGGATTCAAAGAGAAGAACAGGCACTTAAAAATCAACTGGTTGTCTGGCTGCAAACCATTCCAGAATTGGAGGTATTCTTTGCATCAGATACTGCTTATCAAGCTGGTGTTGTCTCTGTGCGGGTTCCCGGTCAATCTTCTGAAATTTTAGCACAAGCACTTGCCGAACATGATGTCTGTGTGCGGGCTGGTCTGCACTGTGCACCATTGGCGCACTATTCTGCCGGCACCGAGCGAACCGGTACCATTCGCTTTTCCATTAGTCCGTATAATACTTCTTTTGAAATTGCCCAAACGATTCAGATTTTGCATGATATTCTTGGGTAAATGTGAAAAAATTTTGAACCCTATTCACATCCTTAGGGGAGTATGATACAATAAATTCGGACGATTGAAAAGTTTTTACGGAATTTCAGAATCTAGGTGTTTACATAATATGGAAGAAGTTTTAGACTTTTTACAGCGCAATATTAAGCTCATTTCCATTCAAGATGTGATTGATATGGGCATCATGGCTTATGTTATCTATCGCGGTATGAAGCTGCTCAAAGATACCAGCGCCATGCGTTTGGCAAAAGGTATTCTGATTATTTTTGCTGCACAAATCATAGCCGAATCGGTTGGTCTGAATACGGTTTCATGGATTTTGCAGCAAATTTTTGCGTTTGGCGCTATTTTCCTTGCGATTGTATTTCAACCGGAACTGCGACGCATGCTTGAACAGCTCGGAAAAGGGCAAGGGCAGTTGCGTAAGTTCTTAACCGGTACAGAAGTCGATGTGGTAGCCATTGACCAATGTATCAACCAGACCGTGTCGGCCTGCGAATCGATGAGTTGGACACGTACTGGCGCTCTTATGGTTTTTGAACGTCAAGAGCGATTGAGCGAAATTATTAACACCGGTACTCGAATTGACGCAGAACCGTCTGAAGCATTGATTAAAAACATCTTCTTTCACAATTCACCGCTGCATGATGGTGCACTGGTTGTGCGTGACGGCCGTTTGTATGCGGCTGGATGTGTGCTTCCGCTGTCCAGCAGTCAAGCTCTTTCCCGTGACCTCGGTACACGCCACCGTGCGGCGGTGGGAATGAGTGAGGCTTCTGATGCAGTTCTTGTGGTCGTTTCAGAAGAAACAGGAGCTATTTCGGTCGCAATCGGCGGTATGCTCAAACGGCATCTGTCTCCCGAAACACTGCGTAAAATTTTAGTTGCTGAATTAACCCCAGAGCAAAAAGAAGAGCCCAAAAAGAGAAAAGGCTTGCTGCCGCACAAACAGAAGTCAAATGCGGAAAGGAAGGGCAAGTCAAAATGAAACAATTTTTAGAAAAATATGACATTCCCCGCAAGCTGCTTGCCATTCTAATGGCAATTGCACTGTGGGTCGTTGTGGTTGTAAACAACGAGAATGTAGAGCGCGAATCAACATTCACAAATATTCCGGTCACCTATCTCAATGAAGACACCTTGACCAATGACTATGGTTTAAGCCTGATTGAAGGCCGTGACCAGACCGTTACTGTGAAAGTGAGTGGACCTTATGCCGCCCTCAATTTTCCAGCCAGCGATATTCAAGTGAAAGTCAATCTTTCCAGTTTCAAAACTCCCGGCACTTACACCATCAGTACGGCAGAAGATTCCTCTAATTGCTCCCTGTCTATCTTAAATCATAATTCACAAGGGATTTCCAAAAAATATATTTCATCGCCTGGTTCATTCCAAATTGTAATTGATGAGATTATCTCCAAAGAAATCCCGGTGACGGTACAAGTATTGGGGCAACCTGCGGACGGCTATCTGTATGATGACCCAGAAGTCAAGCGAGAAACGGTTACCGTCAGCGGCCCCAAATCCGTTGTAAATCAGATTCAAAAGGTATTTGCGGTTGTGCCAGAAGAGGATTCCACCGGTTTGACCAAAACGACCAGCTTGTTGGCATCTTTCACTTTCCTTGATGAAAATAATCAAGAAGTGGATAAGACGCATTTGACTTGCGAACCCAACGAAATGAATGTGACCATTCCGGTCTATGCCGTTGCAAAATTGCCGCTGACCGTTGACCTGATTGGCTCTGAAACACTTGCAGAAAACTCTGTTAAGGCTGAAATTTCTCCGGCTGAGATTTCGGTATATGGAGAAGAAGCGATTATCAGTAAGCTCAGTGAAATTAGCTTGGGTGAATTGCAGCTGGGTACGGTTACCTTGGACGAACCGACCATTATGACCATTCAATTACCGGACGGTGTTACACGTGTGAGTGGCGAACCCACTTCAGCCAAGGTTACGATTAAACCGGTTGGTATGAGTACACGCGAAATTCCGGTCACCAATATTGAACTGCAAAACAGCGGCACAAATCCAAATCTTGTTGCAACATTGAAAACGACTTCCATCACCATTCGGATTCAGGCAGAAACCGCAGCGCTTGCTAATTTGACGGCTGATGCTTTGAAAGTCAGCGCTGTCTTTAATGCAGATGAACTTGGGCCGGGTGTTCATGAAGTTGCGATTGATGTTCAATCAGATGCCCTTAAAAATTCCGGTTTGGGCTTTACTGTTTTGAATCCGGATGAAAAGGTAACGATTGAGATTAAAGATGAAAGTGTCGCCCAAACGCCCACAGAGGAGGAAAATACAACCGAGTGAGTATTCTTGTTTCTGGTATTCGTCTGCCGTTTGATGAGGACGAGTCGGCGGCGATTGCACAAGCAGTATCGTTGTGCAATCGCCCGCTATCCAGCGTAAGCGCGTCTATCTATCGCACATCCATTGATGCGCGCCGTGGCAAAATTGACCGCGTTTACTCGGTTCTCATTGATGGAATCGAGAACGAAGAGGCATTTGCAGCAAGTCTGCAAATGCCCTCTGTTCGTTACAAACCTATCCAGCGATTACAACCGGTTTGCGGTCAACAGCCGTTGCTCCATCGACCGGTTGTTGTCGGGCTTGGGCCAGCCGGCTTGTTTGCCGCCTATTTATTGGCACAATATGGATATCGTCCAATTGTACTCGAACGTGGTGATACGATTGACCAACGCGACCAAGCGGTTAAGCAATTTTGGACACATGGTATTTTAAACGCCGAAAGCAATATTCAATTTGGAGAAGGCGGAGCTGGTGCGTATTCAGATGGAAAACTTACAACGCGCATTCATGACCCCTTGTGCGATGAGGTGCTGCGCACATTTATCCGACATGGTGCCCCCGAAGAAATTGGACGCTTGGCAAAGCCCCATATTGGAACCGATATTTTAAAAAATGTCGTGCGCAGTATGCGCGAACAAATTATTGCATGGGGCGGGGAAGTGCATTTTAACACCGCCTTAACGAGTGTCAAACATAAAAACGGTCATTTATGCGCAGTCGAAGCGCAAGGGCAGAGCATTGCCTGTGAACAGGCTATTTTCGCACTTGGTCACAGTGCACGCGATACCTTTCTTTCTTTACACGAGCAAGGTATGTTTTTTGAACCCAAACCGTTTTCGGTTGGCGCTCGAATTGAGCACCTGCAACAGGAGATTGACCGGTCACTTTATGGCAAGTTTGCTGGTCATCCGCTTTTACCTGCTGGAGAATATACACTCTCTCACAGAGAAAACGGACGAGCTTGCTATTCTTTCTGTATGTGTCCGGGTGGTCATGTTGTCGCAGCACAAAGTGAATCAAACACGGTGGTTACAAACGGCATGAGCTATCACGCACGCAACGGACAAAATGCCAATGCTGCGGTTGTAGTATCGGTTGACCCTGATGATTACGCAGATGGTACACCGTTCGGCGGTATTGCTTTTCAACGACAGTTAGAACAGGCCGCTTATACTGCAACACAAGGATATCAAGCACCCTGTCAGTTGGTTGGCGATTTTCTGAATGGTTGCGCTTCCAAAAAATTTGGTGCCGTTCGTCCGACTTACCCAATTGGTACCCAATTTTACGATTTGAACCGACTGTTCCCAGCATTCATCAGCCAACAAATGCACACCGGTCTATCCGTCTTTGCGCGCAAATTGCGTGCTTTCCGCGCCGCAGACGCGGTGCTGACGGCTCCCGAAACGCGCACTTCGTCTCCTGTGCGCATGACTCGAACCGAGAATTTGTATAGTCAAGCGATTGATGGCATTATTCCTTGTGGGGAAGGGGCTGGTTATGCTGGCGGTATCATGTCGGCAGCCGTCGATGGTCTGCGTGCGGCCTGCCGTATCATCCAAACCTATCAACCTTAATTTCAGGAGGTCATTTCATCAACATGATTCAAAAAGCGGTTGTTAAAAAAATTTTAGATGAAACCCATGCAGAAATTGAAGTACAGCGACAATCCGCTTGCGGACACGATTGCTCTAAATGCGGTGGCTGTGGTACGCCAACCGAACGCATCAAAGCAACTGCTGTGAATTCAGTTCAGGCGCAAGTAGGGGAGATTGTAACGGTAGAAGGCTCCAGCAAACAAATTCTTGGCATGGCGGCAATTGTATATTCCATTCCCCTGATTTTGTTTTTTGTATTTTACGGTATTTGCGCTGCATTTGGTTTTGCCGAAGGTTTTTCTATTATAGCAGGCATTGCAGGGTTTGTGATTGGGATTTTATTAGCCATTCGTCACAATCAACAAGTGAAATCTTCTGGTAAGTTTGTCTTTACAATTGTGAAGAAAGGGTAAAAATTTTTATGGATACAGGCTGCCTTTTGATGGGCAGTCTTGTTTTTTTCCAAAATATCCTGTACAATATAATGAATATGGTATGCCCAACGGACAGGCATGTGGAGGAGATGTGTCATGTTCGGATTTATCCGTCCATTTAAACCGGAGCTGCGTGTACGAGAAGTCGAACGGTTTCAAGCTGTTTACTGCGGTTTGTGCCATGAGTTAAAACGGAAATACGGCCGATTACAGACCTATTTTTTAAGTTATGATATGGCGTTCTTCTCTCTTGTTATTGATGCAGTCTGTGAACCAGATTTTGGAACGCAACGTTGTCGTTGCGATGCCAGCCCATTTCGAAAGAAAAACGTCTGTTGTTCTTCTCCCAGTCTGTCCTATGCCGCCGATGTCAGTGTTCTTTTGACCTATCACAAAGTAAACGACAGTATCCAAGATGAGCGTGGTATAAAACGGCTTGCAGCTCGTTTCTTGCGATGGTTTTTACAACATGATTACCAAAAGGCAAGTCAAGCCCATCCACAGCTGAATCAAACAATGTGTGATTGCTTGTCAGAATTGCACGCTATCGAACAAGCACAGACCGCTTCGCTTGACCGTCCAGCCGATACGTTCGCACGATTGCTTGCCGCAGCAGTTCCTGCTTCGTATCCTTCTAATATCAAACGTGTGCTTTCACAGATGTTTTATCATGTTGGTCGTTGGATTTATTTACTAGACGCTTGTACCGATTTAGAGGAAGATTTTAAAAGTAACTCTTATAACCCCATTCGTCTGCGTTTCTCCTTGCAAACGCCCTCTTTATCCTCTGTCCGTACAACATTGGAGCACACATTAGAGCGTTCTCTGCTCGATATTCATACTGCCTGTCAGCTTCTGACCCTATATCGGGACCAGGGCTTGATTGAAAATATCATTGATCTGGGCTTGCCAATTATCACACGGCAGGTGCTGGATGGAACCTATCATGCAAACGGAGGACATGAAACACATGGATCCCTATAAAGTATTAGGTGTGACACCGCAGACAAGCGATGATGATGTCAAACGCGCTTATCGAGAACTTGCACGCAAATATCATCCGGATAATTACGTCAATAACCCATTGGCTGACCTTGCGGAAGCTCGCATGAAGGAAATCAATGAGGCGTATGACATGATTATGAATGCGCGCAACGCATCTAAAAGCGGGTCAGGAGCATCTCAATCACAGCAAAACTATCAAAATCGCCAAAGCGGCACCGGTATTTATGCGCAAATTCGCAATGCCATTACCTCTGGAAATCTGGCAATGGCGGAAGAACTTTTAATGCGTTCTCCCACTCGGGATGCCGAATGGTACTTTCTGATGGGAACCGTATATTTTCGCAAAGGCTGGTATGACGAAGCCCAGCGCTGTTATACACAAGCATGTTCGATGGAGCCAAATAATTTTGAATACCGAAATGCGCTCAACAATCTGAACATGGGTGCTAATTATGGTGGATACCGCCCAATGAATTCGGCAAATGCCTGCGACTGCTGCGCACAGCTTCTATGTTTTAACTGCCTGCTGAATTGTTGTTGTGGGGGCGGCTGCTGATGTCGGCACGACAGATTGCACGCGGCGGGATGATAACTGGCGTTTCGATTGCATTGTTGTATATTGCGACGTTTCTTTCGGTCGCCAGCTGGGCCGCATGTATGTTGATTGGTTTTATCCCCGAATTATTTTTTCTGGTAGGGGAGCGAAAACTCGGTTGCTTGGTTTATCTTTCCACCTCCGTACTTGCCCTGTTCCTATTACCTGATAAAGGACTGGCTATTCTTTACGCTGGATTGTTCGGATTATACACCGTACTGCGCTTTTTTATCGAACAACTCCCCAATCGTATCCTTCGTTGGGGTTGTAAATTCATTTTTGCTAATGTCTGGATATTCATTATTTTTTGGGGGATTCGTGTCGGATTCATACCACAGTTTTCCTTTGCTTTCCTCCCAGTTCCAGTAATTCTTTTCCTTGGCGGAAATCTCATTTTAGTCTATTACGATTTGTGCTTGTCCCGCATCTTTCCTAATCTATTACCACTGGCACAACGTTTTTATAATGCTATCAAATAAATTCTCAAGTAAGGGTGTATCAAAACATGAAAAGTATGACCGGCTATGGTCGCGCACGCACCGCAATTGATGGACGCGAAATTTCAATTGAAATCCGCTCGGTAAATCATCGTTACCTTGACGTCAATATCAAGTGCCCGCGCGCATATAGTTTTCTCGAAGAACCACTCAAAAAAGCGGCTGGAGAGCGAATTGCACGCGGTAAAGTTGATATTTTTGTACAGTTTATCAACGCATCTTCTGACGATGTGACCGTTAAAGTCAACCTGCCGTTGGCACAACACTATTTGCACGCATTTGAGGAACTGAGCCAAGCGACCGGGCTTCCCAATGATATATCGTTATTGACACTGGCAAAAATGCCCGAAGTCTTGACAGAGGAACAATCCGAACCAGATACTGAGCAGATGACCAAAAATGTATTATCTGTTTTTCATCTGGCCCTAGACGAATTTGAGCATATGCGTCTGCGCGAAGGGGAAAAAATGGCCGCCGATGTGCGTGCCCGAAGCAAAACGATTGTAGAATTATTAGAGCAGGTGGAGGCACGCGCGCCACAACGTACGGTTGAATACCGAGAAAAGTTGGAAAAGCGTATCAATGAATTGCTTTCTGATACAACAATTGACGCGCAGCGCATTTTGACAGAAGCTGCTGTGTTTGCCGACCGCACTGCGATAGATGAGGAAACAGTACGTCTGCGCAGTCATCTAAGCCAGCTAGACCAAATGCTGGTGGAATCCAAACCGATTGGCCGCAAATTGGATTTTTTGGTACAAGAGATGAATCGCGAATCGAATACCATCGGTTCTAAAGCCAATGATGTCACATTATCAAAATTGGTTGTCGAATTAAAATCCGAAATAGAAAAAATCCGCGAGCAGATTCAAAATATTGAGTAAAAGATACGCATGAATTTTTAGCGGTTTATGCGCAAAGAAAGGGGCTTGCAATGAAACTCATTCATATAGGTTTTGGTAATATGGTATCTGCCAACCGTCTGGTTGCCATTGTCAGCCCAGACTCCGCGCCCATCAAACGTATTGTTCAGGAAGCACGCGACCGCGGTATTGTAATTGATGCAACATATGGGCGTCGTACACGCGCAGTGTTGATTACTGATAGCGACCATGTCATTTTATCAGCCATTCAACCAGAAACGATTGCAGCACGCGTTGATGCCCATACGCAGGATGTTGAGGGGGAAGAACATGAACAAGGGTAAGTTATTCGTATTTACAGGCCCATCTGGCACTGGAAAAGGAACGATTTTAAGTGAAGTATTGGCAGCCGAACCGCGCTTGCGCGTATCAGTTTCCGCTACCACACGCACACCGCGAGAAGGTGAAATTCACGGTATCCATTATTGGTTTATGAACCACTCCACCTTTGAAGAAAAAATCGCACAAAATGCTTTTTTAGAACATGCCTGTTATGTAGGAAATTACTATGGCACACCAGAAGAACCCGTAAACGAACAATTGGATGCCGGTTATGATGTGATTTTAGAAATCGAAGTGCAAGGTGCCATGCAAATCCACGACAAACGCCCAGATGCAGTCATGATATTTGTTGCGCCGCCCTCTATGGAAGAACTAGAGCACCGTTTGTATGGCCGCGGCACTGAAAATAGTGAAAAGGTTGCTGAACGACTGGAGCAAGCAAAAAAAGAATTGACTTATCAGAAGCAGTTTGATTACATTATTGTAAATGATACCCTGTCTGATGCAGTATTTGACTTGCGTTCCATTATTCACGCAGAACATTGCCGTGTGGAACCATAACCCCTATCAGTCAATTTTTTATTTCGTTTATTTAAAAAATCTACGCATAAAAGAGGTAAAAGAGTATGTTAAAACCGTCGATGAAAGAATTGATGAACAAAGTAGGCAATCGCTATCTGTTGGTCAATCTGGCCGCACAGCGTGCCCGCGATATTGCACAGGAAGCAGAAGAAGCTGATGAACCGTTGCCCGATAAAGCGGTTAAACTCGCATTGGATGAAATCGCTGCCGGCACCATCGTTTATTGTCCTGGCCCTAAGGTAGAACCTGAAATCCGCCTGAATGCAGACCTGATTCCTGGCATGTTGGATTTGGATGACCATGAAGAGATGGAAGAATCCGAAGAAACCGAATCATCTGATTCAGAGTCTATCGCAGATGAAGAAGCATCGACAGATGATGAGGAATCCTAAATGACTGGCGCATTACAGGGAAAAAATATCGTCTTATGCGTGACCGGCGGGATTGCAGCTTACAAAGCCGCCGACCTTACTTCGCGTTTGCGTAAAATGGGCGCACAAGTCTATTTGATTATGACCGAATCGGCAACCCACTTCATCACACCCTTAACATTAGAAGTGTTGTCTGAACACCGCGTTGTGACTGATATGTTTGACCGTACCTTTACTTGGGAAGTAGAGCATATTTCGCTTGCCAAACGCGCCGATGTCTTTGTGATTGCACCCGCAACAGCAAATATTATCGGAAAAGCCGTTCATGGTATTGCAGATGATATGGTTTCGACCACGCTGATAGCAACCAAAGCACCCATTGTTATCGCACCTGCCATGAACACCAATATGTATGAAAACCCAACCGTACAGTCCAACCTTGAAATATTGAAATCACGCGGAGTCACAGTGGTAGAGCCTGCCAGCGGTCGTTTGGCATGTGGAGATACTGGAAAGGGTAAACTCGCAGACCCTGCCGACATCGCCCATGCAATCGAAATCGCTGCCACACCACAGGATTTAAAAGGATTTTCCGTTCTCGTTACGGCTGGCCCAACGCGTGAAGCAATGGACCCTGTACGTTTTATCAGCAACCATTCAACTGGTAAAATGGGATATGCACTTGCCCAGCGCGCTCAAATGCGTGGTGCGCAAGTCACGCTGGTTTCTGGCCCTGTTAGTTTAACGCCGCCCACAGGTGTGACACTTGTTCCAGTTAGCTCTGCCCAGCAGATGTATGACGCCGTTCTGACACATTTGCCGCAGCAAGATTGGGTCATCAAAGCGGCTGCTGTGGGAGACTACCGCCCCGCAACGCAAGCATCTGACAAACTCAAAAAACATGCAGATGATTTGTCGGTCACTCTAGTTAAAAATCCCGATATTTTAAAAGAAATCGGTCAGCGCAAACGGGATGACCAGACCGTTTGCGGATTTTCTATGGAAACGCGCGATTTAATCGCCAATTCCACTGCCAAACTGAAATCTAAGAATTGTGATATGTTGGTTGCAAACAATCTCAAAATCGAAGGCGCTGGCTTTGCACATGATACCAATGTTGCAACGCTGTTATATCGGGACGGTTCGAGTGAACCGCTTGATTTGATGCAGAAAGATTCTCTTGCAGACATCGTGCTTGACCGCATGTTGACGCTGCATCGCAAGAAAGGTTAATTTACAATGTCCATTTGCGCTGTTGCAGTCAGTGCGGCCACTTACGCAATTGATAAACTGTATGACTATCGGATTCCCGATTCACTCATCCCAGCCGTCAAGGTTGGTTGCCGGGTTTTGGTGCCATTTGGGCGCGGTAACAGAAAAGTAGAAGGCATGGTTCTAGTTCTTCGCCCCACAGAATATACAGCACAACGCTTGAAAACTGTTATACAGGTTTTGGACGAGGAACCTGTCCTAAATGTACAACAAATTCGATTGGGCATTTGGATGCGGGAACACCTTTATTGTACCTTTTTTGATTGCTTGCGGTTGATGTTACCCAGTGGTCTTTGGTTTCGCCGTCGAGAAACCTATACCTTAATACAGCAACCCACTCAACCATTGGATGATGCTGTCCTTACTGAAATTCTGTCTTTTTTTTCAGATGATACACCAGAGCGCACCGTAGAAGAACTGCGCATCTTAACCAATGGACGCAGCACAGACAGTCGATTATCCGAGCTGGAACGTATGGGTTATTTATTGTATCACAGCAATATTCGGCAAAAAACGCTGGATAAAACCGAGAAAATGCTGTCTTTGGCAATTGACGCGCCCAGTGCAATGGAGAAAGCTGCGCGTGGGCGCAGTCCTGCACAACTTGAAGTTGTTGCACTGCTATCGGATGGTGTATCTATGAGTCAAAAAGAACTAGTCTATATGACTGGTATTTCGGACAGTATACTTCGCGGTATGGTGCGGCGTGGAATTTTGGAGCAGCATACCGTTGAATGTTTGCGTATTCCTGATTACTCTACAGTTGAACCTTTGGACGTTCCTGAGCTGAGCGCCCAGCAGGAACGCGCTTATTCCGGGATTCGTGCGCTGATGAATACAGGAAATCCACAGGCCGCTTTGCTTTTTGGTGTGACTGGCAGCGGAAAAACACAAATTTATCGAAAACTCATTGCAGATACGTTGCAAGCTGGTCGTTCTGCGATTATGCTGGTTCCAGAAATCGGCTTGACTCCGCAATTCATTCGGCTGTTTGTCGGTCAGTTTGGAGACACCGTTGCCGTACTTCATTCCGCACTCTCAGCTGGTGAACGCTATGACAGTTGGAAGAAAATCCGCTCTGGGCAGGCAAGAGTTGTCATCGGTACGCGCTCAGCCGTGTTTGCCCCGGTTGACCATTTGGGGCTTATTATTCTGGACGAAGAACAGGATAGTGCTTATAAGTCAGAACAATCCCCGCGGTATCATGCACGAGATGTGGCAAAGCGTCGTGTACAGCAAGAAAATGCTGTGCTGTTACTTGGTTCTGCAACCCCATCAATCGAAACCTATTATGGGGCAGAACAAGGTAAATATCCGCTTTTTCGATTGCCCGAACGATATCACGGTGTCGCACTCCCGCAAGTCACCATTGCCGACTTGCGCGGCGAAATGCGCGCTGGATGGACGGGCATGATTGGGCACACGCTGTATGAAGCAATGGAACAAACCCTTGCGTGTGGAGAACAGGTGATTCTGTTTTTAAACCGGCGCGGGAATAGTCGTATTATTGGCTGTACGATGTGCGGCTGGATACCAGAATGTCCATCCTGTTCCACAACGCTTACCTATCATTCGGTCAGCGGACGTGCGATGTGTCATTTTTGCGGTGCTTCTATTAAAATTACCGGGCAATGCCCGGTCTGTTATTCCCCACATCTTTTTACCGAACATGCCGGAACACAAAAAGTGGAAGAGGAACTTCACACCCTTTTTCCAACTGCTCGCGTCTTGCGCATGGATGCCGATACTACGACCAAAAAAGGTTCCCATCATCATTTGCTGGAGATATTTGCAAAAGGCCGTGCGGATATTCTGATTGGTACACAAATGGTTGCTAAAGGATTGGACTTTGACCATGTTGCACTCGTCGGTGTACTTGACGCCGACCAATCGTTATTTGCCCAAGATTATCAAGCCAGAGAACGCACATTTTCTCTGATTACTCAAGTGGTTGGACGCTCTGGACGCCGTGGGCGGCAAGGACAAGCCATTATTCAAACCTATCATCCTGACCATCCGGTTATCTTGTGCGCTGCCCGGCAAGACTATGAACGGTTCTATGATTGTGAAATCCAAAACCGTCAGGCACTTCGCGTGCCGCCCGTGGAACAGCTCTTGATGTTGACTGCAATCGGTGAACAGGAAACCGATGTGTTATCTGCGTTATTGCGACTGAAAGAACGTATTTTGCGTCTCATGCAAGGGCAGTTTGCTGATTTTCGTTATCCTGTACTCGGCCCATCACCCGCTACTGTTGTGCGCGTGATGAAGCAATATCGTTATCATCTGATTGTGCGCTGTCCAGATAACAAACGGCGTAGGCAGTTAATTTCTGGTGTGATGATTGAATTTTCAAAAGATAAGCAAAATCGGGGAGTGTCGCTGTTTGCCGACCTCAACCCAGACACTTTATAGGAGAAAACATTATGGCATTAAGAACCATTCTGACAGTCGGTGACGAAATGCTCAAAAAAAAGTGCCGCCCTGTTACCGAATTTAACGACCATTTGGCAACTTTACTTGACGATATGACTCAGACTTTGCTCGAATCTGGTGGGGTGGGGTTGGCAGCACCACAAATCGGTGTTCTGCGCCGTGTTGTTGTGCTGCTCGACATCAATCAAGAGCCTGAAGAAGTAATTGAACTGATTAACCCCGAAGTGATTGACATGAATGAACCCGAACAGGTGATTGAAGGCTGTCTGTCGGTTCCGGGCACCTATGGCTATGTCATGCGTCCTACTTGGGCAAAAATTCGCGCGCAAGACCGTCACGGCAACTGGTTTGAAAGGGAAGGGGAAGGCATTGTAGCACAATGTTTCTGCCACGAAACCGAACACTTAGACGGTCATCTGTTTACCGAAAAGGTTCTGGAATATGTTGAGGTCGAACAGGAATGAACATTTTATTCATGGGAACACCTGATTTTGCGGTTCCATCTCTGCAAATGCTGATAGACAGCACACACAAAGTTGTTGGTGTGTTGACTCAGCCCGATAAACCACAGGGACGCAAACAAATTTTAACGCCACCTCCGGTTAAAACGCTCGCTTTGGTACACAATATTCCTGTACACCAACCAACTACTTTGAAAAATGGTGCGATTTCTGATTTACTTGACCAGACGCAGCCCGATTTAATCATTGTTGTCGCATATGGAAAGATTCTTCCGAAATATGTGTTAGATTTCCCGCGCTTAGGTTGCGTGAATGTCCATGGCTCACTTTTACCGCGCTGGAGAGGTGCAGCACCCATTCAATGGTCGGTCATTGCAGGCGATACCGATGCCGGTGTGACCACCATGAAGATGGCAGAAGGGCTTGACACAGGCAATATCCTGTTCATGGAAAAAACGAAAATTGGAGAACGGGAAACCGCTGGTGAATTGTTTGACCGTCTAGCTGTTTTGGGCGCGCAACTGTTGGAAAAAACCATAAATCAGTTGGCGATTCAGGATATGGATGGCATACCACAGGATGAGACGCAGGCTTGCTATGCTTCTATGCTGGATAAAGAAATGTGTGTCATTGATTGGGCCCGCTCGGCAACCGAATTGGATTGTTTTATACGTGGTCTCAATCCGTGGCCTATCGCGCTGACCACATTAGACGGTGCTCGCGTCAAAATTTATGCCGCGCTACCAGAATCTGCGTCCGGAACCCCTGGAACTGTACTGGAAGCAGATGCAAAAAAAGGCCTGCTCATTGCCTGCGGTACCGGTGCACTGCGTATTATGGAATTGCAAGTAGTTGGTGGAAAGCGTATGTCGGCCTGTGATTACTTGCGCGGACATGCCATTGCCTGTGGTACACAGTTTGGCAACTAACTTCTCTTTTACACGGAGGTTCTCAAATGTTTGGATATTACTACGGCTTTGATTGGACCTATCTTTTATTGGTTGTGCCCTGTATTGTGTTTGCACTCTGGGCACAACACAATGTTAATGCAACTTTTACCAAATACTCTGCGGTCTATTCCCGCCGACATATCAGTGGTGCGCAAGCGGCTGATATGGTTTTGCGGCAAAATGGCATTCATAATGTACGCATCGAAGAAATTTCTGGTAAATTAACCGACCATTATGAACCGCGTTCCAATGTAATTCGCCTTTCCAGCGGGGTATATCATTCTACTTCTGTTGCATCTATCGGCGTTGCTTGCCACGAAGCTGGTCACGCTGTCCAATATGCAAAGGGGTATGCACCGATTCGGATTCGTGCAGCAATTATTCCCTTGACCAATGCCGGGTCGGCGCTCTCTTTACCTCTCTTGCTCATTGGCCTGATTTTTAACTTCCAAGGATTGGCACTTTTAGGCATTGCTTTGTTTGCATTATCGACCCTGTTTCAGCTGATTACGCTGCCAGTCGAAATCAATGCTTCACGCCGTGCACTGGCCGCGATTGAATCAGGTGGGTTATTGTACGATGACGAATACCCGCTTGCACGCAAAACATTGACTGCTGCCGCGCTCACCTATGTGGCCGCATTAGCAGTATCATTGGCGCAATTACTCCGTCTGCTAATTTTGTTCGGAGGTCGTCGAGATGATTAAAAAACGACCGCGCACTGCACGAGAAGTCGCAGCGTTCACGCTGTTTTCCATGACGGAAGACGGCGCATGGTCAGACGGCGCACTGCATCACTATTTGCAGCGCGCCGAACTTTCCCTGCGTGACCGGGCACTTGCCACACGGCTTGCTTATGGCGTAGTGCAAAACGAGTTACTGTGCGATTGGTATTTACGTCAATTCTCCAAACTACGGCTTTCCAAAATTGCACCTCGTGTACGAATCTGTCTGCGCTTAGGCATCTATCAGTTGATTTTGAGTGACCGGATTCCAGCACATGCCGCGGTTGATGAAACCGTAGCGCTCATTCGTCATTATGGGCACGCAAACGACCGCGCAGTTGGATTTGCAAATGGTATTTTACGCGCTGTCGCACAGGCCGTTGCAGACAATACCCTGCCACGCTTAAATTGTCCGGATAAAGAAAGTTTTTACAGTCTCCGGTACAGTCATCCAGAATGGTTGGTACGCCGATTGACCGCACAATATGGACAAAAAGAGACTGAAAAACTTTTGGAGACCAACAACCAAATTGCACCTGTGTCAATTCGGGTAAACCAATTGCGTATACAACCGCAAGAAGCACTAGTACGTTTGGTTGCTGACGGTTTTGCTGTACGACAACATCCGTTGATTCCCTCCATTCTTTTGGCCGAGAGTGGAGACATTGCCGCACATTCGTTATTTACACAGGGGGCTGTCACCATTCAGGATACAGCCAGTGCTATTTGTGTAGAGGTACTTGACCCACAGCCCAATACATTTGTTCTTGATTGTTGTGCTGCACCCGGCGGCAAAACATTTTACATCGCAGAACGCATGGACAATTGCGGAACGCTAATTTCCTGTGATATCTATGCACATAAGCTGGAAAAAATTCAGCAGGGTGCTGACAGATTAGGTCTATCTATCGTGCAGCCTACCTTACAGGATGCAGCACAATATCGCCCAGAATGGCAGGGAAGGGCAGATTTTGTTTTGTGTGATGTTCCTTGCTCTGGTATGGGAATCATCCGCAAAAAACCCGAAATCCGCTATAAAAATGCCGATGAACTTGAAAATCTTCCCCAAATTCAACAAAACATTTTAGAAAATTGCGCACGTTACGTTCGTCCCGGTGGTACATTGGTTTATTCCACTTGTACCATCTTACAGGCCGAAAACCAAGCAGTTGTCCACGCATTTTTACAAAATCATCCCAACTTTGAGGCCGTTCCCATTGCGCACCCAATCTTTGGACAAGCCGACGACGGCATGGTTACGCTTTTGCCCTCGGTTCACAACACAGACGGCTTTTTCTTTGCAAAACTAAGGAGAATATCATGAGCGAAAATAAGCTCAAAACAGAAATCAAATGTCTTTCTATTGAAGAATTAAAAGTTGCTCTGCAAGAAATGGGCGAAAAGCCATTTCGCGCCGGTCAAATTTTTCAATGGCTCCATACTCCCGTCACTTCATTTGACGAAATGACCAATCTATCAAAGCCCTTGCGCGCCAAATTAGAAGAACGATTTCTTTTAACCGTTCCCGTTTGCGCCCGTAAGCAGATTTCACAGGTGGACGGTACACGCAAATACTTGTGGCAGCTACATGACGGCGATTGTGTCGAAAGTGTACTGATGAAATATGAGCATGGAAATACGGTCTGTGTCTCCACGCAAGTAGGTTGTCGTATGGGCTGTAAATTCTGTGCTTCTGGCCTGTTTGGTCTAAAACGTCATCTGAGTGCAGGGGAGATTTTGGATGAGGTACTTTTTATTCAAAAAGATTGCGGAGAACCGGTTCATAATATTGTTTTAATGGGAACCGGCGAACCGCTGGATAATTATGACAATGTACTGAAGTTCTTACATCTTGTATCGTGCGCAGGCGGAATTCAAATCGGTCAACGTCATATTTCCTTGTCAACAAGCGGTCTAGCTGATAAAATAGAATTGTTGGCACAGGAGAAACTGCAAATCACCTTGTCGATTTCTCTTCATGCGCCAGACGACGAGAGCAGAAGCAGTATTATGCCGGTTGATAAACGATATCCAGTTGCACGACTGATGCAAGCATGTAACCACTATTTCGATACAACTGGTCGCCGCATTTCCTATGAGTATATGATGGCGCGCGGAAAAACCGACCGCCCTTGGCAGGCTGAACGGTTGGCCGCTCTGCTGCGTGGTCGCCCCGCGCACGTCAATCTCATTCCACTGAATCCGGTCAAAGAAAGTCCGCTCCAACCCAGTTCCCGCGAGACCGTGCGCAAGTTTCAACAAATTTTGGAACGCAACGGCATCACGGCAACTGTTCGGCGTAAACTTGGCCCGGATATTGATGCTGCTTGTGGACAGCTCCGCCGCAGAACCCTTGAAGAAGGTGAACGATAAATGATTGTTTCTGGAAAGACTCATCAGGGCATGGTTCGAAAAAACAACCAAGATACCTTTTTGACCGTCCTGCACGAAGAAACTGGCTGTGCACTACTCATCGTATGTGATGGTATGGGAGGCGCAAAAGCCGGAAACATTGCTTCGACCATTGCTGCACATACCTTTGCAGACCGTATCGAAGAATTACTCTCCAATACAAGTTCTCCATCCATTCGCGCGATTCGCATGGCGGTAGACCGCGCCAATGAAGCGGTCTTTCGGGAATCTATCAGTGACCCGGAAATGGAGGGCATGGGAACAACACTGGTAGCTGCACTCATCCACGGTCGGCACGCTGTTCTCATCAATATTGGTGACAGCCGCGCTTATCGCATCCGCGGTGACGAAATTACGCAGTTAACGCTTGACCATTCTTATGTACAAGAGTTGTACCGCAAGGGCAGGTTGACGGCAGAAGAAGCTCGTCATCATCCCAATCGCAATTTGATTACCCGCGCAGTTGGCGTAGATGAGTTTGTAGAAGCTGATATTTTTGAAGGTGAACTCGCGCCCACAGACCTTTTGCTGCTGTGCTCAGATGGACTGACTGGTATGTTAGAGGATAATGAAATCGTCGCGCTCGTCAACGCATCCCGCTCTCTTGACGAAGCAGTGGAACATCTGATTGCTGCCGCTTGTGAAAATGGAGGATTAGACAACGTGACCGCCATTCTATTTACAGGCGCAGGCATTCTAAAACAAGGAGAAGCTGAAAATGGATAAATACATAGGAAAGCTGCTCGATAACCGTTACGAGATGTTGGAAATCCTTGGTGTCGGCGGCATGGCGGTGGTATATAAGGCGCGTGACCGGGTTTTGGATCGCTTTGTAGCCATCAAGATTATGAAGGACGAGTTTACGAATGATGAAGAATTTCGTAGACGATTCCGAAATGAATCCCAAGCGGTTGCAAAGCTGTCGCATAACAATATTGTCTCTATTTTTGATGTCTCCCCACCGAACAGCCCCATACAATATATCGTCATGGAGCTGATTGAAGGTATTACGCTGAAAAATTATTTGCAGCGCAAAGGCAGTTTGTCTTGGCAGGAAACCCTGTTTTTTGCCCAGCAAATCTCCAAAGCCTTATCCCACGCGCACAGCCGCGGTATTATCCACCAAGACATCAAGCCACATAACATCATCCTTGTGCGCGACGGAACAGTAAAAGTTACCGACTTTGGTATCGCACGATTTGAAAAAAATCAGGAAACGCGAGTCATTCAGGAGGCTATCGGTTCGGTACACTATATTTCACCCGAACAGGCAAAAAGTTCCCGCATTGACCACCGTGCAGACCTGTATTCGCTCGGTGTTGTTATGTATGAGATGCTGACCGGGCGTGTGCCTTACGATGGCGATACTCCAATTTCGATTGTCATGCAGCATATCAATGCGGAAGCACCGTTGCCCAGCAAATTGGTTCCCGGTATTCCTCCCGGAATGGATGATATTGTCATGCACGCGATGTGCCCCAATCTGGCTGACCGCTATGCTTCGGCAGATGACATTTACAATGATTTGGAGCGCCTGAAAAACAATCCCAATATGCGCTTTGCAGGCGCAGCCGCTGCTACAATGGGCGGTCGCGCTGCAACCGATGAAACGGTTGCTTTACCGCGTATGAATCGCGTTCAGCAGAATGCTCCACCGCAGAGTCGCTCTTTTGATAGCCCACAACGTCAAGACCAAGTCTATCGCCCCGCGCAGACTCCAGCATCTGTCCGTTCGTCGTCACACGAACGCTATGAAGAGGACGATGACGATTATCCTTCTCGTTCTTCTCGCAAAAAAAAGAAGCGCTCTTTGAGCGATTCGCCCGCAGCAATGGCTGGCGTAGCAGTCGCCGTATTTGCACTGATTGCGGTTGGCGTTGCTTTCTTTATGATGAGTGCAGGCAGCTTGTTCTCCTCCTCAAAAATCGAAGTTCCAAACCTGATTGGAATACAGTTAACAGACGCAGTGGAACAATACAAAGACAACTTTACCATTATCGAAGGCAGCCATCGCGCAGATGAGCACGCCGAGGACGGCGAAATTCTTGACCAAGACCCAGCCGCTACGAGTAAAGTAGCCAAAAAGAGCACCATCACAGTTGTTATCTGTAAAAATGAGGATGACACACAAGAAGATGATGATATTATCAAATTGGATGAAAGCATCATTGGCGGCATTATTGGCGAAAACTATGAGTCAGTTGAAAACAAACTAAGTGGATTAGGTCTAAAGGTAGATATCACACGTCAGAAAGATGCAACCGTTGAAAAAGATAACGTCATTAAAATCAGTCCTCCGATTGGCGAAGAAGTCAAAAAGGGTGATTCGGTAACGTTGTATGTCAGTGACGGCCCGGAAGAAGTGGAGATTCCCAATGTTGTCGGTAATACCGTAGAACAAGCAAAAGCTACACTTTCCGCGCTTAACTTAACGGTCAATACCAACGAAGAATACAATGATGCCCCTGCGGGTCAGGTATTTAAACAAGTTCCAGATTCTGGCACGAAAACTCAACCCAACACTGCTGTCACCTTATATGTATCCAAAGGCCCAGAAAATAAACCTGAAGAAAAGCCAAGCACCGACCCGGAGCAGCAACAGCCACCACAAAACACCGGTGACCCCGAACAAAGCGGTAGTAGTGGTGACCCCGAACAGAGTGGTGTTGAGGATACGCCTGAAGCAGAAGGCTCCTATCAGATTGTTATCCCCATCAATGCTCAAAATCAGGTTACGTTGTCGGTGCATCTGAGCGATGGAACAGAATTACACTCCGGCGCATATGACCCGGCAAATGGTGCCTTTACCGCTACGGTACATGGCCCAGTTGGTAAATCTGATACCGTGAGCTATTATATCAACGGTACAGCAGGCACGATGACGTTTGTATATCAGTAAGCCTATGTATATGAATGGACGTATTTTAAAGGGTATCGGCGGTTTTTATTATGTCGATACGCCACAAGGCACCATCGAATGTAAAGCGCGCGGCAAATTCCGCAAAACCATTGGCAAGCCTATTGTTGGTGATTTGGTTGAATTAGAGGTTCAATCGGATGGAACTGGCTATTTATTGGAAATTCAATCCCGCAAAAATAGCTTGATTCGCCCAGCTGTCGCAAATCTTGATTTGGTCGTAGTTGTTGCTACCGAGGCACCTCCAAAAACCGAACCGTTTTTGATTGACAAAGTCATTGCTATCGCAGAAAATAAGGGCATTGAGCCTTGCGTGGTTCTGAATAAAAGCGATTTGGCATCCAATGATTCTCTTTATGAGATTTATCAGCAAGTTGGTATCCCGGTTTTTCGCATCAGTGCGAAAACCGGGACAGGCGTAGAGGAATTGCGCACATACCTAAACGGAAAAGCCGCCGCATTCGCTGGAAATTCCGGTGTAGGAAAATCCAGTCTGCTTAACTGCCTGATTCCCGATTTCGGTGCCGAAACTGGTTTAATCTCTGACCGCATTGGTCGTGGTAAACATACCACCCGACATGTGGAGCTGGTTCCTTATGCAGGTGGATATATTGCGGATACACCAGGATTTTCTTCTTTTGATACCGAACAAATGGATTTGGTGTTACGCGAAGATTTGCAATATGCGTTTCGGGAGTTTGAACCTTACCTCATGCAATGTCAATTCACTGGATGTGCGCATGTCAAAGAAAAAGGCTGTGCAGTTCTTGCCGCGGTCGAGGCCGGAAAAATTTCTCGGTCACGCCACGACAGCTATGTAAAACTCTATGAAAGCGTAAAGGACTTGAAAGAATGGAAACTTGGCAGGGAAGGGAAGCGCTGATTTTATCGGGCGGCCCGGACAAAGATGTAACATACATCACACGGTTTCTCGCACAGCATCCGCAAATAAAAATTGTGTGTGCCGATTCCGGGACACGGCATCTGTCAGAAATTGGCCGGCAAGCTGACCTTATTGTTGGCGATTTCGATTCCAGTCAATATCCCAACATGAACTGTGAAGTCATTGCCCTTGTGCCAGAAAAGGATGATACGGACACCATGCACGCACTTCAGGTCGTGATTGACCGAGGGTGTACCAAAGTTTGGATTGCTTGTGCAACCGGTGGACGGCTTGACCATCTCTTGTCCAACTTATCTTTGTGTGAATATGCACATGAGCGCGGCTGCATGTGCCGCATTTTGGATATGCAAAATGAGCTTTGCCTGATAGCACAGCAATCTGTGTCGATTGCTAAAGATAACGCCTATCCGTATTTTTCCCTAATTCCGTTGGATGAACAAATTTCAGGATTGACAATTACTGGGGCAAAATATCCCCTGACAAATGCTATCGTGAAACGCAGTCAAATGTATACGGTTTCCAATGAAGTGACCGCACAACAGGCTGTCATTACTTTGCAATCTGGAAAAGCATTTCTGATTCGTTCTCACGACTGATTTGCACCAATTTGTTACAATCGCTTGGATTCTCCTGCAATCCAAGCGATTTTTTTGTTTTGTCTGCCGTGCAGCTTTTTCTCTCTTATCTTGCAAAAAAACACCAGTTGCCGTATAATAGAATCAGTAATTCAAGGGGGTCTATCACATGCTGCAAGTTTTAAAACCCATTTCCAAAATTGCATCCCATGTACAAGCTTCAACTACACTCGCGATTGATTCGATGTTTAAAGACATGAAAGCAAACGGCATTGATGTTGTCGGATTCGGCGCCGGTGAGCCTGATTTTCCCACACCGGAGCACATCAAACAAGCCGGTATTATGGCGATTGAAACCAATAAAACCAAATATACACCCGCTTCTGGTCTGCTTGACCTCAAAAAAGCAGCTTGTTATCGCCTGCGCGAAGATAATAACCTGATTTATCGCCCTGACCAGATTGTAGTCGCTTCGGGTGCAAAACATGCAATTTTTATTGCGCTGATGGTCTTATGTGACCCCGGCGATGAAGTCGTTATTGCTGCACCTTACTGGGTTTCTTACAGCGAGATGGTACAGCAAGCTGGTGCCATTCCAGTTATTGTTGCAGCAGGAGAGGAGCAGCACTTTAAAATCACTGCCGAGCAGCTTGACCAAGCAATCACGCCAAAGACCAAGGCGTTTATGCTCAATTCTCCCTCCAATCCGACCGGCATGGTATATACCAAGGAAGAACTGGAAGCCATTGCAGCGGTATGTATTAAACACAATATTTATGTGATTGCAGACGATATTTACAGCAATCTGGTCTATGATGATTTGGAGTATCATTCTATCGCTTCGTTGAACGAAGAAATCAAGCGCCGCTGCATTGTTATCAATGGCGTGTCCAAATCGTATGCAATGACCGGCTGGCGCATTGGTTATGCGGCTGCCGCGCCCGAAATTGCGCGTGCCATGAGCAACTATGTCAGTCATTCCACTTCGGCACCCAGCACAATCTCTCAATATGCCGCTATCGAAGCACTCAACGGCCCACAGGAAGATATTGAGGAAATGCGCAAGGCTTTTCAAGCGCGTCGTGACCATCTGGTAGAGCGCATGAATCAGATTGAAGGGGTATCCTGCATTAAGCCGCAAGGTGCATTCTATGTTATGATGAACATGGAATCTTTCATCGGCAAGGAAATGTATGGGCAGCTCATTGTAGATGACAATGACTTTGCAAAGCTCTTCCTCGAAAAAGGTCTGGTTGCAACCGTGCCGTGTTCTGCATTCGCTGCGCCCGGCTTCATCCGCTGGAGCTACGCAACCTCTATGCAAGAAATCGATAAGGGCATTGACCGACTGGAAAACTTTATTAAAAACGCCTAAAATCTGATGGTAATGGCATTTTTTCTTGCAGATACTGGGGAAAACTGCTAAAATATAGACGGACGTTTCTCGTCCGTCTTTTTTGTTCTTACGACCTATTTTTGAATGCGAAAGGATGTCTAACTTTGAGCGCTGTTTATGAAAGTCCGTTCTCGGCACGTTATGCTTCCAAGGAAATGTTGTACGTTTTCTCTCCTGACATGAAGTTTTCCACTTGGCGCCGCCTGTGGATTTCGCTTGCCAAGGCTGAAAAAGCTCTGGGCCTGAATATCACACAGGAACAGATTGATGAAATGGAAGCCAACAAGGATAACATTGATTACGAGGTCGCACGCGCACGGGAAAAGGAAGTCCGTCACGATGTCATGAGCCATGTATATGCTTTTGGTAAAGTTGCACCCAAGGCAGCAGGTATCATTCATTTGGGTGCAACCAGCGCTTATGTTGGCGATAACACCGATATCATTCAGTTACGCGAAGGTTTGCTGCTGGTACGCAAAAAGTTAGTTGCTGTGCTGGAAAAACTGTCCGAATTTGCCGATACGCACAAGGCACAGCCCACTCTCGGCTTCACCCATTTCCAGCCTGCACAGCTGACCACCGTTGGTAAACGTGCAACCTTATGGATGAATGAACTGTTAATGGACTTGGATGAAGTCAATTACCGCATTGAAAATTTGCGTATGCTTGGTTCCAAAGGCACAACGGGTACGCAAGCATCCTTTATGGAACTGTTTGACGGCGATGATGACAAAATCAAGCGCATGGAACAGATGATTGCAGATGATTTCGGCTTTTCTGGTGTCGTTCCGGTGTCCGGTCAGACCTATTCGCGCAAGATTGATGCGCAGGTATTGGCAACGCTGTCCGGTATCGCACAATCGGCTGGTAAATTTGCAACCGACTTGCGCCTGCTCCAGCACCTCAAAGAAATCGAAGAGCCGTTTGAAGCACATCAAATCGGTTCGTCTGCCATGCCGTACAAGCGCAATCCTATGCGCTCTGAACGTATCTGTGCATTGGCGCGCTATGTCATCTGCGACAGTCTGAATCCTGCATTCACTTCGTACAACCAGTGGTTTGAACGCACGCTGGACGATTCGGCAAACAAACGCATTTCCATCCCCGAAGGCTTCCTCGCCGTAGATGCCATCTTGAATATTATGATTAACGTCGTTTCTGGTCTTGTGGTATACCCCAAGGTCATCCATCAGCATGTGATGAATGAACTGCCGTTTATGGCAACCGAAAATATTATGATGAGTGCAGTTAAGCGCGGCGGCAACCGTCAGGAACTGCACGAACAGATTCGCACCCATTCGATGGCTGCTGGCAAGCGCATCAAGGAGGAAGGTCTGGAAAATGACCTGATTGACCGTATTGCCGCCGACCCCATGTTTGGCTTGACCCGTGAAGAAATCATGGCAGAACTTGACCCCGCACGTTATATCGGTCGCTGCCCGGCTCAGGTCGATGACTTCCTGAAAAACGAGGTTCAGCCCCGCATCCAGCCCTATCTGGCAGATGCCGACATCACGGTTGAAATCAACCTGTAAACTCCATATTTGACAATCCCGATGGAGAGGGCTATAATACACGTTATGTGTATCAATTTTAGGAGGTTAAAAACGTGAAGAAGAGTATTATCTCCTTCCTTGCTGTCATTTTGGTCATCGGTTTTATGGCTGTGGCGGCAATCAAGGGATTGACCATCCCTGGCGGCTTCGTGACCCCGGTGAATATGTCTGCCGAAGATGCCGCAAATGCTACGGTCATTATCCCCAGTATCCACGATGCGACCAATGGCATTCGTCGCGGTCTAGATTTGGTGGGTGGTTCTTCCATTACATTCGAAGCGATTTTGCCAGAAGGTTATGATGAGAACAACCTGTCCAATGACATGGTAACGGCGCAAACCCTGCTGCGCAGCCGATTGACTGCAGAAGGTTACACCGAAGCAAATGTTTCTATTCAGGGTGACAAGCGTTTGCTGGTCGAAATCCCCAACATCAAAAACCCAGAAGATGCCGTTCAAATGTTAGGCGCTACTGCTAAACTTTCCTTTGTGGATATGACCGGAAAAGAATGGCTGACTGGCTCGGACATCAAAAAAGCAACTGCGGTTTACGGAAAGCCGTCTGCTTCTTCGGTTGTAGATGAATGGTATGTTGCACTGGAATTCAATTCCGATGCAACCCAGAAATTCTATGAGGCAACTACAGCCATTTCTCAAATGGACGCTGCTTCTGGTCAGAATCTGCTCGCAATTGTACTGGATGACGAAATCGTATCGGCTCCAGCCGTTAGCGCTCCCATTAACAGCTCTACTTGCTCCATTAACGGTAATTTTACCGAAGATTCTGCGCGTGAGCTGGCAAACCTCATCAACGTCGGACAGCTTCCGTTCTCTCTCCAACAGGTAGAACTGCGCTCGGTTGGCCCGCAGCTTGGTGCCGAAGCACTAAAAACCAGCGTCTATGCAGCTGTTATCGGTATTGCGCTGGTGTGCATCTTTATGATTATCGTTTACCGTCTGCCAGGCTTCATCGCCTGCATCGCATTGGCGTTCTACTGCACATTGGAGCTTATCGTATTGGGCCTTTTGCATGTCAATCTGTCCCTTCCGGGTATCGCTGGTATTATTCTGTCAATTGGTATGGCGGTTGATGCCAATGTTATTATCTTCGAGCGTGTCAAGGAAGAATTACGCGCTGGAAAAACCGTGAAATCTGCGATTGACTCGGGTTTTAAACGCGCATTTACTGCTATTTTTGACTCGAATGTAACCACCCTGATTGCGGCCGGTGTGCTGTATTTCCTGGGAACTGGTACGATTGTCGGTTTTGCAACCACGCTCGGTCTTGGTGTCATTTTGTCCATGTTTACCGCACTGACTTTGACCCATTTCCTGCTGAATCGTATGGTTGATTTCAAAATCCGCAGTCCTAAGGTCTATGGTGCATAAGAAGGGAGGGGTCTGAAATGAAGAATCATTTTTCTATTGTCAAACATTTTAAAATTTTTGCCATCATTTCCGTCCTGCTGTGCATCACTGGCCTTGTCAGCTTGCTGGCGCTACCGTTCGGTGTCAATCTGTATAACTTTGATATCGACTTTGCCGGCGGCACGCAAATGGAATTCCGTATGGAAAATACCGAGTTAAATGCAGCTGTATTGGATGAAATCCAAGCGCTTGTCAAGGAAAAAACCGGCGTCGAACCCAATGCACCTCAGATTACTGGCGATGAAAACAATGAAGTTATCATCCGTTCTACCAGTCTGACCACTGAACAGCGTGCAACTGTCATTTCGGCGATGCAAGAAAAATATGGTCTTTCGGATGATGACCTGATTTCAAATGAGGACGTAGGCAAAACGGTTGGAGATGACCTCAAAAAAGCGGCATTTTTGTCAGCAATTGTTGCAGTCATCCTGATGCTTATTTATATTTCCTTCCGATTTGAGTTTACTTCCGGTTTGGCTGCTGTTATCTGTCTGGTTCATGACTTGCTGGTTATGCTGTCTGTCTATGTTATTTTTCAGCTGCCGTTCAACCAGAATTTCATCGCCTGCGCACTGACCATTCTCGGTTACTCCATCAATGCGTCTATCATCGTGTTTGACCGTATCCGTGAAAATCTGCGCACCGCACGCAAGGAAAGCTTTGAGTCCATTGCCGACCGCTCGATTTGGCAGACGATGGGGCGTACCATTAATACCACGTTAACCACGCTGTTTACCATCGGTATGGTGTTTATTCTGGGCGTTCCTTCACTGCGTAACTTTACCTTGCCGTTGCTAATCGGTATTGTGTCGGGCGCATATTCGTCTATTTTTCTGTCCAGTTCGCTTTGGGCATTCTTCCGGAAGCGTTTCAGAAAGCATCGTATATAAAAGATTTGAAGGATGCCCAATCGGGTATCCTTCTTTTATTTGTCGAAAGGAGGCCGTTCCATGCGCCTTGGTATCTCTACCGCTTGTTTCTATCCGCAGCCAGTCGAACAAACCATAGACCGTATTGCAGCACTTGAATTTAACCTGATAGAGATTTTCTTTAACACGGAAAGTGAATATGACCCCTCTTTTTTAAAAAAACTTCGCCGCGCTGCCGAACGCAATGAAATCGAAATTCTTTCCATCCACCCATATACTTCACTTATGGAAGGGATGCTCCTTTTTTCCAACTATGAACGCCGTACCCAAGATGGTTTCAACCAATACCGCAAATATATGCACGCCGCGGCTTTTCTTGGCGCAAAATATATGACCTTTCATGGGGAACGGTTTATGTCTCAGGATACTGTTTTTGACCACATGGAGCGTACCTATGAAATTTATCACCAACTCTGCCGCATGGCCAAAGAAGAAGGAATTACGCTGACACAGGAAAATGTAGCATGGTGTAAGTCTCGCGAGCCTGAATATTTGCGGCTACTAGCTGAACACATACCAGAATTACGGTATACGTTGGACATTAAGCAAGCCAACCGTTCCGGACAACACTGGGCTGCTTATCTGGATATTATGAAAAGTCGATTGCGTAACATCCATATCAATGACTATGACCCGGCGCATAGTTGTCTATTGCCAGGGGAGGGAAGTCTTAATTATGAAGTCTTTCTGGATGCTTTAAAACAATATGGCTATGACCGTCAAATGCTCATTGAAGTATATTCTTCCAATTTTTCATCTGATAATCAAATTCAGCACGCAAAGCGATTTTTGATGAAACAGATATCCTGCTAAAATATGGTGAGAATTTTTGTGAAAAATGAAAATTTCTCTTTGCCCATACTGCTATCTATGGTAAAATATGATTGTAAAGTATTATCCATCCTGAGAAAGATAAGTGAGTGATTCCATATGAAGTGCCCATTCTGTAATTATCCTGACAGCAAAGTGGTTGACTCTCGCCCAACCGATGAGGGAACCAGTATTCGCCGCCGACGCGAATGTCTGCACTGCTTCAAGCGATTTACCACTTATGAAACAGTGGAACGTTTGCCGCTTATGCTCATCAAACGGGATGGTACACGCGAACCTTATGAACGCAATAAACTGTTAAGCGGTGTTATGAAAGCCTGCGAAAAACGTCCAGTCCCACAGGCCAAATTGGAACAACTGGTCGATTCGGTTGAGCAAAAATTGTTTGGCACGCTTGAAACCGAGATTTCTTCTCAAAAAATCGGTGAAATGGTGATGCAGGAACTGAAAACGGTGGATGAAGTCGCTTATGTTCGCTTCGCTTCGGTTTACCGGCAGTTTAAGGATATCAATACTTTTTTGGAAGAACTAAATTCCTTGCTGCAAAACAAGAAATAAAACTAGGCGGCCAAACACGGGCCGCCTTTTCACTATTCATATAGGGAGATTTGATATGGAAAAAATCCAAGTTCCCGGCTGGGATGCCATCACACACGTATTTGAAGCACAATATCCTGGTCAAAATGACCCAGTACACTACGCTCCGGTTATCAGCTATCGTTTTGGCGGCCCTGACCCGCTCGACGGTATCAGCATCTATGACGGCGGTGAATTTTACCACTTCATCACTTATGGATTTTCTGAACTCTATGAAAAAGAGTCCGAAAATACCGAATGGAGTGGATTTGGGTTTGAGTTAACCTTGCGCCTGAAAAAAAGTGGTATTCGTAAACGTGACCGAGAACAAAAAAATATTTGTGGTATTTTGCAAACCCTTGCACGCATGACCTTTGAAAAAGGCGATATCTTTATGCCGGAAGAATATATCTATACCGGACAACAAACTGGTATTGATGCCGATGGCACCTCTTCTATTACCGGCTTTATCACGATGGCTGACGCGCTAGGGGAGATTGCAACGCCAAACGGAAAAGTGCAGCTTGTGCAGCTTGTCGGTGCAACCGATGCCGAACTGTGCGCACTGATAGACAAAAAACAATCTGTGCATGAGTTACTTACCCAGATTCCCGGTGGTCTAACCGATTATCAACGCAATTCACTGATATAAAAAAGAGCCTGCGAAACAGGCTCTTTTAACCACAACTTTAGCGTTTTACACCGATTGCGCCGCTGCTGCAACGTCTTCCGGTGTTTCGGCGGTGCGCACACAAAGTTCTTTACTAATTTTCTTGGCAAAACCTGCAAGTGTCTTTCCGGGGCCAATTTCAACACCTGTCATCAGTCCATCTGCCATGCCATTGGCAACCAACGCTTTCCAGCGCACAGGAGAGCACATATGCTTTTCTAAATGCGCGGGCAAATCGGTCAACTCCAATTTTTGACCGGTTACGTTGGTGTATACAGGTATAGTCGGTGCGTGTACGGTCAGTTCCTGCGCGAAGGCACGCAGTTCTTTTGCTGCCTGCGCCATCAGGTTGGTATGGAATGCGCCACTTACAGCAAGGGGCAATGCACGGCGTGCACCTGCTTCTTTGCAGGCTGCAATTGCTTGTTCTACTGCCGAACGTTCGCCCGCAATTACCAACTGTCCAGGGCAGTTATAGTTGACGGGAACTACGGTGCCCGAAACCGAAGCACAAGCCTTTTCTACTTGCTCGTCTTCCAATCCCAGAATTGCTGCCATGCAGCCATCCATCGAATCAGCGGCCTGCTGCATAAGCTGTCCACGGCGGCGTACCAGCCGAATCCCGTCTTCTACAGATAAAATACCTGCTGCAACCAACGCGGTATACTCACCGAGAGAAAAACCGGCGCAGGCACGGAAGGTTACACCGGCATCTTTCAGCGCTTCATAGCAGGCAAGTGAATGGGTGAAAATTGCAATCTGTGAATTAACTGTGCGGTTTAGCTCCTCCTGAGAACTCTCAAAACACAGCTTGGCCACGTCCAGTTCTGCAACCGACGAGGCTCTGTCAAAAATCTCTTTGGCAACCGCGCTGCTTTCATAGAGCGCCTGACCCATCTGCGTATGCTGTGCACCCTGTCCGGGGAAAAATGCAAACCCGTACTCCATATTTACCTCATTCCTCCATTGTTCATGGTTTTTAAAACCATGTATTTTTTCCATGTTTTCGGTTTTTCTATCAAGAAAAGGTTGACATCCTAATTGCGTCTTATTATAATATTATAAGATTACTTTGTCAATCAAACTATCGCCATTTTTTCAAATCTTTCCTCTTTTCGGCGGTTTTTTCAGGTTGATGAAGTAAATTTTTTTCCATCTCTGAAATAGCAAATTCTGACACTGTATAAAATAAAAACGCGAGGAGCGTGAGCGACATCGGTACGAGACTTATCGGTACAGGCAGCTATATGCCAGACCGAAAATTGACAAATGAAATGCTGGAACGCATGGTAGATACCAATGATGAATGGATTGTCAAGCGCACGGGAATCCGGGAACGCCGGATTGCGCAAAATACGGCTACTTGGGAACTTGCTCTGGAAGCCGGAAAACGTGCATTGACCGATGCTGGACTGGATGCCGCAGCGCTCGACCTCATCATTGTTGGCACTGCAACACCGGATTTCTTTACCCCATCGGTTTCCTGCATTGTGCAGGGAAAACTGGGAGCAGAAAAAGCGATGGCTTTTGACCTGTCAGCAGCTTGTTCAGGCTTCGTGTATTGTGTAGACGTGGCAGACAGCTTTATTCGTGCAGGCAAAGCAAAAAATATTTTGGTTATCTGCGCAGAGACGCTCAGCCGTATTATTGATTACACCGACCGAAGCACTTGTGTCATCTTTGGTGATGGCGCAGCCGCAGCCGTATTTCAAGCGTCGGATGCAGATGATGGCGTTTTGACAACCTATATGCGGGCAAATGGTACGCTGGGCGAATGTCTCAAAGCACCCATCCTGCCCGAAGAAGACCCCCTTGCACCGGGGCCGCGCGCTGTATGCGACCATCGTTTCCTGAAAATGGCAGGCAGCGATGTCTTTCGATTTACGGCAACAGCCGTTCCGGAGGCAATTGATGCAGTCCTGCATCAAGCCAATATGACTGCCGACCAAATTGACTGGTTCGTGCTGCATCAAGCCAATGTGCGCATCTTGCATATGATTACGACGCGGTATGGACTCAATCCTGACAAAGTCTATGTCAATATTGACCGCTATGGCAATACATCCGGTGTCAGTGTTGCGCTTTGTCTGGATGAAATGCGCAAGGCTGGTAAACTTCAGCCCGGACAGCATATTGTGATTTGTGGATTCGGCGGCGGCCTGACTTATGGTGCCGCATTGATTCGGATTTGAGGAGGATATCATGAAAACCAGAATTACAGAACTTCTTGGAATTGAATACGCGGTTTTTCAGGGCGCAATGGCATGGATTGCAGAAGGCAATCTGGCTGCGGCTGTCAGTGAAGCGGGTGGACTTGGTATCATCGCTGGCGGCGCTGCTCCCGTCGAAGTCATTCGTCAGGAAATCCACAAGGCACGCGCGAAAACCAAAAAGCCGATTGGCTTGAATATTATGTTGCTCAGCCCCAACGCTGACGATTTGGCGCAACTCGCGATTGATGAAAAGATTGAAGTCATCACCACGGGCGCAGGTAATCCGGGCAAGTATTTGGAAGCATGGAAAGCTGCAAACATCAAGGTAATTCCTGTTGTTGCATCGGTAGCACTTGCCAAGCGCATGGAACGCGCAGGTGCAGATGCAGTTATTGCAGAAGGTATGGAGTCAGGCGGCCACATTGGTGAGACGACAACAATGGCTTTGTTGCCCCAAGTAGTGGATGCAGTTGAGATTCCAGTTATCGGCGCAGGTGGTGCTGGTGATGGCCGTGGTATGGCTGCTATGTTGGCGTTGGGTGCAGAAGGCGTTCAGTGTGGTACTATTTTCCTGACTGCGGAAGAATGCCTGATTTCTGAAAAATATAAAGAACTTGTGCTCAAGGCAAGCGATATTTCAACTATGGTTACGGGTCGCGCCAACGGTCATCCGGTTCGTGCACTCAAGTCACCGCTTATGCGTAAATGCGCGCAACTGGAAAAGACGGGCGATGACCGTTCTCTGGAAGAAATTGAGGAAATGACAGCTGGTTCGCTGCGAAAAGCAGTACAGGAAGGCAATTTTGAAGAAGGTACCTTCATGTCTGGACAAATTGCAGGTATGCTCAACGAGCCAACCACTTGCAAGGCAATTATGGACAAGCTCGTACACGGCGCAGAACAAGTGCTTGCCGCACGCGCTGCGCGCTTTGTTGGAAAGGAAGGCTAATTCACATGGCATTGGCGATTATTACCGGTGGCTCGCGTGGAATCGGAGCCGCGATTGCAGAAAAATTGGCCGAACAGGGACACGATGTTGTCATTAACTGTGCGTCCTCGGTTGACAAGGCCGAAGCCGTTGCAGCCACCTGTCGTGCGCATGGTGTAAAAGCAGTTGCAAAAGCTTGGGATGTGTCAGATTTCGCAGCTTGTGACGCAGCACTGAAAGAAATCAAAGCTGAACTGGGTGTTCCCGGCATCTTGGTCAACAATGCCGGCATTACACGCGATGGCTTGTTGGTTCGTATGGGCGAAGAACAGTTTGATGAAGTGATTCGCACCAACCTCAAAGGCGCATTCAATATGCTTCGTCTGTGCGGTGCTATGATGTTACGCGCAAAAGCTGGCCGCATTGTCAATATCAGTTCGGTTGCAGGTGTCGCAGGAAATGCCGGTCAGGTCAATTATTCGGCTGCAAAAGCCGGTCTGATTGGTATGACCAAGTCGGCTTCACGGGAACTGGGTGCACGCGGAATTACCGTAAACGCAGTCGCTCCCGGCTTCATTGACACCGATATGACACAGAATTTGCCCGAAGAACTCAAAGAAAGCGCCAAAAAGCAAATCGCTTTGGGACGCTTTGGCCGACCGGAAGAAATCGCAAATATTGTCGCATTTCTCGCATCCGATGCCGCTTCCTATGTGACCGGTCAGGTGATTATTGCAGACGGCGGCATGGGTATTTAAGGAGGATGTGCATGGAAAGAGTTGTTATTACAGGTATGGGCGCAGTTACACCAATTGGTAACGATGTCGCTTCTTTCTGGGAGGGTCTGAAAACCGGTAAAAACGGCATTGGCCCCATTTCTCATTTTGATACAACCAATTTTAAGGCAAAACTTGCAGCAGAAGTAAAAGACTTTGACCCCACACTGTATATGGACAAGCGCGAAGCCAAGCGCATGGACCATTATTGTCACTTCGCAGTGGCGGCTGCAAAGCAGGCTTTTGCACAGTCTGGATTGACCGAAGGCAGCTTTGACCCCTATCGTTCAGGCGTGTTCTTTGGTTCGGGTGTCGGTGGCCTCAAAGTATTTGAAGATGAATTGCCCAAGATGCTGGAAAAAGGCCCCAGCCGTGTTTCTCCGTTGTGCATTCCTGAAATGATTGCAAACATGGGTGCGGCACATATTTCTATGGCATTGAGCTTTAAGGGTGAGTCGATTTGCCCAGTTACTGCATGTGCAACCGGCAACCATGCCATTGGTGAAGCTTATCGTGCCATTAAGCATGGTTATCAGGATATAATGATTGCAGGCGGTGCTGAAGCCAGCATTATCCCGATTGCAACCGCTGGTTTCCAAAATATGAAGGCACTGCATACCGGTGAAGACCCCGACGCAGCTTCGGTTCCGTTTGATGCCCGTCGCAGCGGCTTTGTTATGGGTGAGGGTGCAGGCGCTGTCGTACTCGAAAGTCTGTCCCACGCAAAGGCGCGCGGCGCAACCATTTTGGCAGAAGTTGTCGGCTATGGCGCAACCTCAGACGCTTACCACATTACCGCCCCCGACCCCGAAGGCGCAGGCGGTGCCAAAGCAATGGAACTTGCGATTGCAGATGCTGGTATGACCCCTGACCAGATTGACTATATCAATGCACACGGCACATCGACCCCCATCAATGAAAAAATTGAAACAATGGCGATTAAAAAGGCAATGGGGGATGCCGCCTATAAGGTGCACATTTCTTCTACCAAGTCCATGACCGGTCATCTGCTCGGTGCAGCAGGTGCGGTGGAAGCAATTGCCTGTGTTCTGGCCATGCAGCACAGTCTGGTTCCGCCCACCATCAATTACAAGGAACCTGACCCCGACTGTGACCTTGACATCACCCCTAACCATGCAGTCGAAGCACCGATTCGCGCTGCACTCAGTAACTCGTTGGGCTTTGGCGGACATAATGCCGCTCTGGTATTTCGGAGAATGGAGGACTAAATGGACGCGAAAGAATTAAAGTCTCTATCAATTGAACTGATGGATGCGGTGCGTCAGCGTGGTCTTTCCGCATTTGAGCTAAAATGCGATGAATTTGAATTGCGTATCGAAGCACAAGCGGCTGCTGTCGCTGCACCTGTTGCAGTTGCAGCAGCGGCAGCGTCTGCTCCGGTGGCAACCGCTGCGTCCACCGCTACCGCAGAAGCGCCGGAAACCTTTTCGGGCACACCGGTCGAAGCACCACTCGTCGGCGTATTTTACAGTGCTCCTTCTCCCGAAGAACCCCCGTTCATTGAAGTCGGGCAGCAGGTGAAAAAGGGTGATACATTGTTCATCATCGAAGCAATGAAAACTATGAACGAAATCACCGCTCCGTGTGACGGAACGGTCAGCCGTATTCTGGCTCAAAATGGTGATATGGTTGAATATAAACAAGTGCTTGTTGTGATTGAATAAGGAGTTGCAAGATGCTGAATCAGGAACAGATTATGGAGATTATTCCTCACCGTCCGCCCATGCTGCTTGTCGATACCATCACAGAATTGACTGCAACGGGTGCAAAAGGGGAGTTGCATCTATTCGGCGATGAATTCTTCTTTCAGGGACATTTTCCCGGTGCCCCCATCATGCCAGCAGTTTTTCAGCTGGAAGCATTGGCGCAGGTCGGTGCCGTTGCGCTTCTTTCACAAGAAGGCAATCGCGGAAAAACAGCATTCTATACCAGTATTGACAAGGCCAAATTCCGTCGCATGGTACATCCCGGTGAGACACTGACGATGGAAATTGAACTGGTGAAACAGCGAGGCCCGCTTGCCGTTGCACAGGGCAAAACCTTTGTCGATGGGGAGCTGGCTTCGGAAGCAGAAATCAAATGCTTCATCGGTAAGTAATCCAGGTGATTGTAAAATGTTTCAAAAAATCCTAATTGCCAATCGCGGCGAAATCGCTGTGCGCATCATTCGCGCTTGCCGCGACCTTGGCATTATCTCTGTTGCGGTTTACTCCGAAGCTGATAAAGAAGCGCTTCATGCACAAATTGCAGATGAAGCAGTCTGCATTGGCCCGGCAAATCCGCGTGACAGTTACCTTAATATGCAGAACCTTATCTCGGCAGCAGTCGCCTGTGGCGCACAGGCCATTCATCCGGGATTTGGATTTTTGTCCGAAAATGCTGCATTTGCACAACTCGCAATTGACAACGGTATTGCTTTCATCGGCCCTAAGCCGCAGACCATTCACTTACTTGGGGATAAGTCGGAAGCCAAGCGCACAGCGATTGCCGCAGGCGTTCCGGTTGCGCTGGGTTCAGATGGTGCCGTTGCAGATTTCGCAGAAGCGCAGGATTGGGCCGAGCGTATCGGTTATCCGGTGATGCTAAAAGCTTCTGCTGGCGGCGGCGGAAAGGGCATTCGTGTTGCGCGCAATCCCGATGAACTGAAAAATGCCTATGATACCGCTTCGAGTGAAGCACAGGCAAATTTCGGTGACGGTCGTCTGTACATTGAACGTTATGTAGAGAATCCGCGCCATATTGAAGTGCAGATTATGGGCGATACACAGGGAAATGTTGTGCACCTGTTTGAGCGTGAATGTTCCATCCAGCGCAGACATCAAAAACTGATTGAGGAAGCACCATCTTCTTTTCTTGACCCTGTGACACGCGATAAAATTTGCTCTGCTGCGCGTAATCTGGCCAAAGAAGTTGGCTACATCAATGCCGGAACGGTTGAATTCTTGGTGGATAATCAAAAGAACTTCTTCTTCTGTGAGATGAATACGCGCATCCAAGTAGAACATCCGGTTACCGAACAAGTTACTGGTGTTGATTTGGTCTGTGAACAGATTCGCGTTGCGGCTGGTGAACCACTTTCGTTCACACAGGATGATTTGACGTTGCGCGGTCACGCCATTGAATGCCGCATCAATGCCGAAGACCCCGCCCGTGATTTTGCTCCCTGTCCGGGGCGCATCAATGCCATGCATTTGCCGGGTGGCCCCGGTGTGCGCATGGACACCGCCGCTTACCAGGGCTACATGATTCCACCATTCTATGACAGCATGATTGGTAAACTCATTGTCAGTGGTGAAAACCGCACGCAAGCAATTGCGCGTATGCGCCGTGCGCTTGCCGAAACTCTATTCGATGGCATTACAACCAGCGCAGATTTTCAACTGCATCTGCTGTCATCCGATGCGTTTATATCGGGCAACTTCCACACCAATTCGATTGCAAACGGCGATTTTGACCGCTGAAAAGGAGGTTTCATATGCTGATTGATTTATTTCAAAAAACGCGAACGACCTCAATGCAGATGAAGCCTGCGGACAATCTTCCAGAAGAAAAGCCACAAATCGTCTGCAAAGCTTGTGGCACCCAGTTGCAAGCACGCAATTATGGTCGTAATCTTTATGTCTGCCCCTCTTGTGGACATTATGCACGCCTGCTGGCGCGCACTCGTATCCGTATCACCTCCGATAAAGATTCCTTTACCGAATTGTTTGGCAATATTCGTCCATGCAACCCGTTGGCTTTTGAAGGATATAGCGAAAAGCTGGAAGCACTTCAACAAAAGACCGGGATGCAGGATGCTGTGGTAACAGGTGTATGCACCATCGGTGGCATGGAAACTTGTATGGGCGTAATGGATAGCCATTTCTTAATGGCTTCTATGGGAAGTGTTGTCGGTGAAAAGCTGACCCGCCTGTTTGAATATGCAACCCGTCATCGTCTACCAGTCATTTTATTCACAGCATCGGGCGGTGCGCGAATGCAGGAAGGTATGTTTTCTCTGCTGCAAATGGCAAAGGTGTCTGGTGCTGTGCGTCGTCATTCCGATGCCGGATTGCTCTATATTACCGTGCTGACCGACCCCACTACTGGCGGTGTGACGGCAAGTTTTGCTTCTTTAGGTGATATCATTCTGGCAGAACCACACGCAACGGTCGGCTTTGCCGGACGCCGTGTTATCGAAGGCACCATCGGTGAAAAACTTCCCGATGATTTTCAGTCGGCAGAGTTCTTGCTTGCGCACGGATTTTGTGATAAAATTGTACCGCGCAATCAAATGAAACATACGCTGGAAGCTCTCTTACGCCTGCACCAGCCACAAAGACAGGGGGATTCGTTATGAGCATGAAAGATAAACTCCCTGTGCGCGATAAAATGCGTATCATTCATGACAGCAAGCGTCCTACCATTGACGATTATACGAAGGTCTTGTTTGATGACTTTATCGAACTGCACGGCGACCGCGGCTATGCGGATGATTACGCTATTTGTGCGGGAATCGCTACGTTTCAGGGGATTCCTGTTACGGTGATTGGACATCGCAAAGGCAAGACCACGGAAGAAAACATCAAGGCAAATTTTGCAATGGCGCATCCTGAGGGATACCGCAAAGCATTGCGTCTGGCCAAACAAGCTGAAAAGTTCCACCGTCCGGTTATCTGTTTTGTCGATACGGCTGGCGCATTTTGCGGAGTCGGTGCTGAGGAACGCGGGCAGGGTGAGGCGATTGCGCGTTGCCTAAGTGATTTTATGGCATTGCGCACACCGGTTATCAGTATCGTAACAGGGGAAGGCGGTTCTGGCGGTGCGCTGGCACTGGCGGTCGCTGACCGTGTGCTGATGTTGGAGAATGCTATTTATTCGGTCATCTCTCCCCGTGGCTGTGCCTCCATTCTTTGGAAAGACGCAAGCCGTGAAATTGAAGCGGCAGAACGCTTGAAAATTATAGCGGATGATTTGCTTTCATTCGGTATGATTGAAGGTATTATCCCTGAAAGCGGTTCGCTTATGCGCAATATCAAAAAAGCACTTGCTGACCAACTGCGTGAACTATATGCAGTTGGCCAAATCGACCAGCTTTTAGAACAACGCTATGAAAAGTTCCGTAAAATCGGGATTTTCGCAGAATAAAAAATATTTTTTATTAAAAGGAGAACCACTATGTTTGAGAAAATTTGCGAGCTTCTGGCAGAAAAGTTTGACGCTGATGCAGCTTCCATGACCATGGACACCAAGATTAAGGAAGACCTGAACGCCGACTCTCTGGACATCGTTGAGCTGATGATGGATTTGGAAGAAAACTTCGGCATTTCCATCTCCGACGAAGAAGCAATGAAGATGTCCACCATTGGTGATATCTGCAAGTATATCGAAGAGCATCAGTAATTCATACGGCATTATAAAAAGCATCCCGGTCGGGATGCTTTTTTTCATCTCTTTTCCTGTTCTATTTCAATTGCTTATACTATAAAATATAAAAAGGAATCCAATGAAAAGGGGAGAGGAGAAGAAGATATGATACGGAAGTGGATACATACAATCTGTCTTGCACTCTGCGTTCTCCTGTGTGCATTTCTAATAGGACGTGTTATCTTCCACACCGATATACCATTGCACACACCCAATACGGTCGTACAACGCGCTGCACGCACTGAAACCGATGCCGAACGCAAAATCACCTTGGATAGCGGGGCATTGACAACACTCTTGATTCGTCAATTACCCAACGATTTTGTACTAGAAAACCTTTCGATACAAATTACTGACCAAGGAACGTTATGGTGTACTGCTGATATTGTTCCCGACGCACTGTCGTTGCCCCGTGCAGCGTCGCTGCTTTTGCCAGACCCTTGTTCACTTGCCGCTATTGTATCTATCGGATATACCGACGATGAAATCGTTTTACACCCGCTCAGCCTCGAAATTGGTGGTATCAAACTGCCACACACCATATTATCTCCCATCGCAGAAGAACTAGCCGATTCACTGACCGAAGGGCTTCGCGCACAAGGCATCTATCTGCAATCCCTTTACATTGAGGATGGACAATTATCTATCGCTTTAAAACCTTAAATAAAAAATCTCCGCAGGCATAGGGCAACAAATACCCAAAACCTGCGGAGATATCTTTTTCTTAGAGCACGCGGCCGCCCCACATAAAGTTCTTATTGTAATTGCCAGAGTTCAGCGTATCGAACTTGACATAAGAACCAGTATGAGGGGAGTGGATAAACTCACCTTGTCCAACATAAATGCCAACATGATTTACACGGGAACCATTGCCGAAGAATACCAAATCACCCGGATTCAAATCGGTAATAGAATCAATGCGTGTATACGTCTGGCTCTGTTCAGACGAAGTACGCGGCAGAGAAATACCCAGTGCATTGCGGAATACATATGTAGTAAAACCAGAGCAGTCAAAACCGCTCGGTGTGCTGCCACCGTAAACATACGGAGTACCCAAGAACTGTTCCGCATAAGCAAGCAGTGTATCCGCTTCTTCAGAAGCCTGTTCCGGAGTTGCTGCCTGCTGGTGATGCTGTTCCGGTGTGTCGGTCATCTGCTGCTCAAAGGTCAGGTAGTCGGCATAAATATAACCTGCGGTATCGTCAATTGCGATACGGTACCAGCCATCGACAACGCCATTGACATCGACGCAATCATCAGTGTTGAGCTGAAGCATAACTTCTGCATCGGTACTCGGCTCGGTTCGGATGTTGACGGAGTCTTCCTTTACAATGCCAGTTCCAAGGTCGATATCTCCATCATCCGCCTGCTGAATATAATCTGCACTGACATAACCAATCGCGCCATTATATGCAACGTGATACCATTCATTGGTATTGTCGATGACTGCTACACGCGCGCCGCTGGGAATTGCACCAATTACGCTTCCGCCAGCCGAATCTCTAAAATTCAGATTGGTCGTTGCAGTATTTACACCTGCATAAAGGGCAGATGCGTTGCTCATCACCAGCGCAGCGGAAAGGGCGGTAGTCAGCACCGCCTTTGTATGCTTTGCTTTTATCATAACTTTTCCTCCTGTACGCCGAAAAAGGTCGACGTTTCAAACTTTGGTTGACTCTGTTTTACTTTGCCGACAGCGCACGAGATAACCAGATAGATGCAATATCCATAGCGCTCCAAAGGCTGTTTTTTTCGCTTTTCTTCACGATGCGGTCTTTCATGCGAACGGTTTGGCTGGTCTGCTGAAGCTGTACGGCCACTTTGGTCGCAACCTCCAAATCGCCTTCCTTTTTGGTCTCCAAAATCTGCATCATGATAATATAACGGTCTTCCATACTGCCGTAATAAATGATGTTCTCTTTTCGCATTAACGGGTGGCCTTTATACATCAGAAGCTCACCGTCTTTGACGATTGAAGCCATACGAAATTCTCCTTCTCAAAGATTACAAAACGATATTGTTCGTTACAATTCGGTTACAAACCTCAATTCCAATTTGGATATATAATATCACGAATTCCACCTATTGTCAAACCAAAATTTGCAAATTGGTGAAAATCGACCCATTCTTATTGTATTAGAGGGCTTTTTCTCGTATAATAGAATACAATCTTACAAGAAATGAGTTGTATCCATGAAATTCGGATTTTATACTTTAGGCTGTAAAGTGAATTTATTTGAAACACAGGCACTCATGCAGCAGGCCATTGAACGTGGCCACGAAATTTGCAATCAAAATGCAGATGCCTTTATTATCAATACTTGCAGTGTGACGGCTATTAGTGACCGAAAAAATCTGCGCGCGTTTCATAAAATTCGCCGCGAAAATCCAAGCGCGATTATCGCAGCCTGCGGATGCTTTGCCCAGACAGAACCGGAAAAATTACAGGCAAGCGGTGAAATTGATTTGATTTGCGGTACCTCTGCGCGAAGCGAAGTGATTGCTTTATGTGAACAAGCCGTACGCGAAGGGTGTCCTCAGCATCTTGAAAAATTCCGAAGCCCCGGACAATCTTATGAATGGCTTCCCGCTGGAATCCCAGCCGGACGCACACGCGCGCTTCTCAAGGTAGAGGATGGCTGTGACAATTACTGCTCCTATTGTATCATTCCTTATGCACGAGGGCATGTGCGCTCTTTGCCAATTGCACAAGCAATTTCCGAAGCGCAGCGGCTGGCACAGGCAGGTGTGCATGAAATTGTTGTGACCGGCATCGAAATTTCTTCTTATGGACGCGATTTACCCGGCCAACCCTCGTTGGTTGACCTCATTTCCTCTCTGTGTGAAGCAGCACCCAAAACCTATTTTCGGCTTGGCTCATTGGAGCCGCGCACCATAGATGATGATTTTTGCCGTAGATTATCGCGCTATCCCAATCTTCGCCCACATTTTCACCTTTCGCTGCAAAGTGGGTGTGACGATACTTTGCAACGTATGAAACGGCGATATAACACTGCCTTTTATGCCCAACGCTGTCAAATGCTCCGAAACGCATTTCCCGATTGTTCCTTAACAACCGATTTAATTGTAGGATTTCCAGGGGAGAGCACGCAGGACTTTGAACAAACCCTGTCTTTTATTCAGTCTTGTATGCTGTCGGACATTCATGTTTTTCCATATTCCATCCGTCCCGGTACGCCTGCGGCTCAACTGCCGGAGCAAATTCCAGATTCCGAAAAAACATTGCGAGCACAGCAAGCAAAGGTTGTCGCGGCACAGATGAGCTTATCTTACCGGCAACAATTTATCGGCCGCACACTAGAAGTATTATTCGAGCATACAACAAAATCCCCGACCCGTTGGAGTGGGCACAGTGCCTACTGTTTTTCGGTCGAAGCTGACCATCCCGACATCCATAAAAATCAACTGATGTCTGTGTTGATAACCGATGTAACCGAATCTGGTCTGTTTGGCAAGGTCTGCCTTTGACAAACGGTGATTTCTTTCGTATACTGAACTTATATAATACGAAGGGAGGCGCATATGGATGAGACAACAACCTATTTTATGGTTGGCAGCTATCCTATTTATAGGCGGCGCGGTTGCAGGCGCTGCCAGTATTGCAGGCTCTCAAACCGACCCTCTTATCAGTAAATCCTATGCGCTTGGTACTTATATCAGTCAAGTCACGCAACAGGCTAAAAACCAAGTCAAAGATATTTTTGATACCAAAGTGACTGCTAACATTGAGGCCGTAGAGAAAAAATATTCGACCACAGCACTCGAAACCGAAATGCAGGCCGCTGTAATTGCGGCGCTGCAATCGGACGTGCAAACAACACTTTCCAACGCCCAAACACTGACTGCAAATCAGGGTACCGAAGTTGTTTTGACCCAAGGAAGCGCAGTAGTTTCATCTGGTACATGGATTAACTTGACCACTGGAAAACTAGCGCAAACCGGTCAAGCTGTGAGCCTAAATCAAATGTACCTTTCTGCCGACGACAGTGCGGTTTTCACATTTCGCAGCCAAAGCAATCTTCAAATTTCTGGTACATACCAAATTGGACAAACTGCTTCTTCAACTGGACAGGCACAATATACCGCCTACGCCGATGCGCTGCACACCTTGGGACTGTTTTCGGGCACAAGTAAGGGATATGAATTGGAGCGGACGGCCACACGGCTGGAAGGCATTGTCATGTTGATTCGCTTGTTGGGAAAAGAACAGCAAGCCCTTACATTTCAGGGGAAACATCCGTTTACTGATGTTCCTGATTGGGCAAACTCATATGTGGCATACGCCTATCAAAACGGCTATACCAGCGGCGTTGATGCCTCAACATTCGGTGCAACGATGAATCTGCGCTATCTTGACTATATGACATTTTTACTGCGTGCATTGGGATATTCCGATACTGGTGGTGATTTCAGTTGGTCAACCGCCGACCAAACCGTAGTAGATGTCGGTATTCAAACGGCTCAGGAACGGCAGACCATTTTAAATACAGGAAAATTCCTGCGCGACCATGTCGCGTATACCTCTTATCGGGCGCTGTTCGCAAAATCAAAAACCGGAACGCGGCTTTGTGACACCCTTATCCATGCAGGCGTATTCTCCCAAAATCAATTAGACGCTGTTGAGCAAAAAGGTCTTTAAAGATAGGAACCCATTTCCTCCTTGGGGCATAGGATAAGATGTAATCCACAAAAGGAGGAGAACATTATGTGTAACAATTCTTACTGGGGTACCGAGTCTTGGTGGATCATCATCCTGTTCGCCATCGTTCTGATTTGGATTTGCTGCGGCTCGACCGGTCAGGACAACAGCAACAACTGCTGCACGCCTATGCCGCTTGACTGCGGATGTGGCGGATGCTGCCGCTAAGGTCTCTCGTCCCCAAAAAGCGCGGAGGAAATATCCTCCGCGCTTTTATTTGTTGTTCAAGTGCTTTCCATATGTGCGCAAATGCAAAATAAATCTGCACATTTCCACGAAAACGCAAAAAAGGGCTTGTCAAATCGGCAAAAATAGGGTAGAATATATGAGCATTCATATTAGATTTAGAACACTCTGTTGTTTAATTGTTTGGGAGGATTCGTAATTATGATTTCTGCAGGTGAATTCAGAAACGGTGTAACGTTTGAAATGGACGGCCAGGTTCTTCAGGTCGTTGAATTTCAGCATGTAAAGCCGGGTAAGGGTGCTGCTTTCGTTCGCGTGAAGATGAAGAACGTCATCACCGGTGCAGTAACCGAGCGCAGCTTCAACCCGACCGATAAGTATGAGCCCGCTTACGTTGAGCGCAAGGAAATGCAGTATTTGTATGCAGACGGTGACCTGTACTACTTCATGGATACCGAAACTTACGACCAGCTCCCCATCAATAAATCCACGCTGGGCGATGATTTCCGCTTCGTAAAAGAGAACACCAATGTAAAGGTTCTCTCTTACAAGGGCAGCGTTTTTGCAGTTGAGCCGCCGCTCTTTGTTGAACTGGAAATCACCGAGACCGACCCCGGCTTCAAGGGCAACACCGCTACCAACACCCTCAAGCCCGCTATCGTAGAGACTGGCGCTTCGGTTCAGGTTCCGCTGTTCATCGAAATCGGCGACCGTATCAAAATTGATACCCGTACCGGTGAGTATCTGGAACGCGCAAAGGGTTAATCGAAATTTTGTCTGCATTTCTTCGTGGAGGAGGATGTACTATGACGGTTACAGAACGAGTATCCTATCTGAAAGGTCTGTTTGAAGGTCTTGAAATTGATACCGGAAAAAAAGAAGGCAAACTCTTAAGCGGTATGTTAGCCGCGTTGGATGACCTCGCTCAGGCTGTGACCGACCTCAAGCAGCAAAATGAAGAACTTCTGGAAGAGTTGGACGATGTATATGAAGAATTGTCTGCAATTACCGAAGATTTTCTGCTTGATGATGCCGATGCAGACCAGGAAGAATTAGCACCCACCCCGGAAGAAGACCTTTATCAGGTCGTTTGCCCTACATGTGGCGAAGTTATTTATCTGGACCAAGACACGCTAAGCAACGGCTCTATTGTTTGCAGCGCTTGTGGCGAAGAATTAGAATTCGATTTGTCTGGTTTGGAAAACGATGATGAAACCTAATATAGAATTCACATCAAAGAGGAAGCAACCAATTGCTTCCTCTTCTTTGTTCCCGTTTGTCGAATTATGTCAAACCTCATCGAACGAAATTATTTGCTGTCTAAATCACTCCATGATATAATAAGGATGTTACAAAAGATAGGAGTTTTTCCAAGATTTCTCCTATTTTTTGCGTATGCGCAGATATGCAATCTGCAATTTGGGTAAAGGCACCCCCGACGGTATTTTGCTGTCGGGGGTGTCCTTTTGTATGTATTTTTGTGATATAATATACTATAAGATAATTGCTCAACAGGAGTGCATAGTATTGGAAATCAAAATCAAATATCTGACCGATGCCATTGAACCATTACGGTATATTGACGGCAAATCCGACTGGATTGACCTGCGGGCGGCACAGACAGTTGTGCTCAAAGCCGGAGAATTTCGCCTTATTCCGCTCGGTGTCGCCATGGAACTGCCCGCAGGATATGAAGCACATATTGTGCCACGCAGTTCTACTTTCCAAAATTTTGGTATCATTCAAACCAACAGTATGGGCATTGTAGATGAAACTTACTGCGGCGATGACGACCAATGGTTTTTCCCGGCTTATGCGCTGCGGGATACCGTGATTGAAGTAGGCGACCGCATTTGCCAATTTCGCATCATGGCACATCAGCCTCAACTCACATTCTGTCAGACTGCACATCTTTCTCACATCAATCGCGGTGGTCACGGCAGTACGGGAAAAGCCTGATATCAAAGAGACTGTCGCTACGATTTGGCTTTGTCACACTTTTACGCTTTCGTGCTTATACTGAAGCATGAGGGGAGTGTGATGCACCATGGTCTGTCGCCGCTATTTATTCGGAATGTTCTGCTTTGGGCTGGGCGTCGGTTTGATATTCGGCAGGCTCATTCCCACTACGTTTTTTGTTCTGCTGTGCGGCGCTGGTCTGATTGCTCTCGGTGTCATACTGCTCGCACGTTAAGGAGGGAACTTCAATGAAAGTTGTGATTTGGAAAAGTCCACGATATTTATGTGGTATGCTGCGCAGAATGTTTGGCATCAAAAAAGATGAGGACTAAAAAAACAGGGGCAACCGCCCCTGTTTTTTTCATCTTGCAATCTTCATATCCTCGACCGCCCCGCATATACATAAAAACAGAAGCGGTAAAAAGGAGGAAATCAATATGGAACTCATCCGCACCGACCTGCAATACTATGAGCCAACCCACACGCTGAAAACAACTTTTACCGAAAGCACCGATTCTATTGTACCGGATATTGAACCGGATATCGGCCGCATTTTATGTGCTTATGCTTCGGTAACCGCAAAGGACGAGCTGCCGCAGAATGACCGCATTCTGCTTTCCGGAATTGTCAACGCTGTTGTTCTCTACCGTCCCGACGGGCAGGACGTCATTCGATTCCTGCAAATCCCGCTCAGCTTTGCTCACATTGAAGAAACCCCCGGTATTCTGTCAGACAGCCCATGTTTTGTACGCTGTCAGGTCGGGCAGGTGACCGCAAAAGCCGTCAATTCGCGCAAGGTGAACGTAACTGCCACGCTATCTCTTGAAATAGAGTTATATGCCGCCAGCGGCACCGAATTGACCGAAGAAATCGACCCACAAGGCGAAGCATTGGAATTGCTGTATGGCAAGCAAACACTTCCTATGTTGCATCAGGTGCTTGTACGGGAGTATACCATTTTGGATGATGTAGAACTGCCCGGTGCACAAGGCTTGCAACTGGTCTGTGCACAGGGGACTTTACATCCGGTATCCTGCCAGCCCAATACCGACCAAGTGACCTTATCAGGCGAGGCACTCTTGTCTCTTATCCTGATGGATGATACAGGCGCTTTACAGCCTATGACCCAAACAATTCCCTACACCCAAGTGCTGGACGCTCCCGGAATCGCTTCTGCATTGCCCGCATGTGCACGGCTTGCCATGCGTAATCTGGACTGTATGCTTCGGGAAGATGGCGTATTGTCGGTCGGCATTGGTGTGCGTTCGCTGATTTTACAGCAGGCTGAACACACCATTCAGACCATTGAAGACCTTTATCATTTGCACCGTGAACTGTGCTACGATACCCGTGAGGTGGATTTATACACCTACCAATCAGACAGTCCGTTCCAGTTGGAATCGGTCGCGCAAATGCCAGTCGGTCATCCGGCAACCGAGATTTTAACGGCAGAGGGTATTTGCACCTCACTTGAAACGCAGGACAGCACTTTGGAAGCCCGTATACAGGCTTCCGTGCTTTACCGCGACCCCGCTGGCACGATTCGTGCTGAACATCAAGCGTTGACCGTTCCGCTCCCAGCTTCTGCCTTCCCAGACAGTACACAACCGCAAGATGTATCGGTTCGGATTGCAGCTTCTCCGGGCGGGGAAAATAATTTGCAGCTTCGCACTACAATCAGCGGCAATTTGGTCAAACAAAAGCGTATTCCTGTGCGTGACATTACAGCTTTGTCGGCTGATACACCTCGACCTCCCGTAGAACAACCCGACACCACGCTTATTTTGCGGTACATCCACGCTTCCATGCCGCTTTGGGAAATCGCCAAACAATATGCCTCGACCATGCAAGCCATTCGGCAGGTCAACAGCCTACCAGAGCAAACAGACACTGTTTCGGATACCATGCTGCTTATCCCAATCTATGCGCAGTAACTGAGGAGGGAACCATTGATGGAAAACAAGGGACTATATGAACAAATCGGCACGCGCACGGGTGGGGATATCTACATCGGCGTTGTCGGCCCAGTTCGCACAGGTAAATCAACCTTTATCAAGCGATTCATGGAAAACATGGTCATCCCGCAAATTGAAAATGTATATAAACGGGAACGTGCAAAAGATGAACTGCCGCAGTCAGGCTCAGGCAAGACCATCATGACGGCTGAACCCAAATTTGTACCCGAAGAAGCCGCTGAAATCACGCTTGCCCCCGGAAGCACCTGCCGCGTGCGGCTGGTAGACTGTGTCGGCTATTTGGTCGAAGGCGCTCTTGGCAGCATGGAAGATGATGCGCCGCGTATGGTATCAACGCCTTGGCGTGATACCCCGATTTCCATGGCAGAGGCTGCCGAAATTGGCACAAAAAAAGTCATTGAAGACCACTCAACCATTGGTTTGGTCATTACAACCGATGGCTCTTTCTCTGATTTGCCGCGCGAAAGCTATGAAGCCGTCGAAGGGCGCGTCATTCAAGAGTTGCAAGCCATTGGAAAGCCATTTCTGACCCTCATCAACACGACCGACCCATATGGTGATTCGGCTCAAGCTGTACGCGAACACTTACAGGAAACATATGGTGTTGCAGCGCTCCCTGTTAACTGCCTAACGCTGGACGAACAGAATATGCGCACCATTTTAACCGAAGTGTTGTATGAATTTCCCATTCAACAAATTGCGGTCGCACTTCCACGCTTCGTCAGTATTCTCAATGCCAACCATCCAGTTCAGACCAGCGTATACGACAGTCTTCGGCAAAATGGTTGTGCCGCTCAAAAAATGCGCGATTTGGAATCTATGGCGCAGCACCTATGCGAGAATGAATGGGTGTCTGATGCGCGCGTTGCCAGTATGGATTTGGGCACAGGTAAAGCACGGTTGGCCGTCGATATTCCCAACACGGTCTTTTATCAGATTGTGACCGAACAAACTGGTATTCAAATGAAGGATGAAGCCGACTTGATTCCCGTTCTCACCAAGCTTTCAGCCACAGCAAAGGAATATGCACGCATTTCCGGCGCATTAGAGCAGGCACAGGCAACCGGCTACGGCGTTGTCATGCCCAAGTTGGAAGACCTGTCTCTTGCACCACCCGAAATCATTAAGCAGGGGGGACGCTATGGTGTAAAGCTTTGTGCCTCTGCAGCTTCCATCCATTTGATGAAAGCCGAAATCAAAGCTTCTATTACCCCTATCGTTGGCACCGAAAAACAATCGGAAGAACTGCTCAATTATTTGCTTGGCGAGTTCGACGGCGCACCAGAGAAAATCTGGGAAACCAATATTTTCGGGAAACCGCTTTCCGAATTGGTGGGTGAAGAATTGTCGGGTAAGCTGTCTCGTATGCCGGAAGATGCTCGTGATAAATTTAGAGAAACGCTGGAACGTATCATCAACGAAAGCACGGGCGGCTTGATTTGTATTCTGCTTTAACTTCGTCTGGTATAAACCTTTACATTTAAAGTGCGAGATTTTCTCTAAATTCAAGTATTTTGCATATTACCAAGGAAATAAATTGCACTATTAAGCCAAGTTTATCTCGTAATGCCTATTCGCTTTACAGTTATATTTATAGTTTTCTCAAGTGTAAAGTTATAATCTTTACACTTGATTTTTTTATTTTTTGGCAGTATGCTGAATATATTATCACCAAAGGAGTTTTCTTCGCTATGCAGAAACAGGTTTTTATCATCAATGGTGCCGGAGGAGTTGGGAAGGATACTATCTGTTCTTGTGCTGCTCAATATTTTCGCGTGCGCAATATTTCCTCTATTACACCTATCCTTGAAGTGGCAAAAGCAGGGGGGTGGGATGGCGAAAAAACACTTGCCGCCCGTCGGTTGCTTTCTCGTCTAAAAGAAGTGTTTACCGAATACAATGACTTGTCATTTCAATATTGTATCAAGCAATATCAAGCGTTTGAGCAGAGTGCTGATGAGATTCTTTTCTTACATGTCCGTGAACCGAAAGAAATCCATCGGCTCAAACAGTATATTGGTTCCTCTTGCCGTACCTTACTCATTCGCCGCCCAGATGTATCTTCTCAGCATTACGGAAATCATTCTGATGATGATGTAGAGTCCTATGCTTACGACCTCTATTTTGACAACCTTCCACCATTAGAAACGCTCCCAGAACGAGTTAAAAAATTTTTTGAGAAAATTTGAGAATTCAGGTTGACATTTGTTGCTCCTCATGGTATTATATACAAGCTGAGTTCAGCAAAACAACAGAATGGTATCCGGGTGTAGCGCAGCTGGTAGCGTGCTTGACTGGGGGTCAAGAGGCCGCAGGTTCAAGTCCTGTCACTCGGACCAAAAAAGAAGTACCTAGAAATAGGTACTTCTTTTTTTATTTTACTAATAAATCTCTACTATTTTTATCCATTTATCCAATTCTCTTGTATATTTCCTGTTTCAATGCTACAATGAAACAGGATTTTTCCCAACCCCAAAAATCTATATTTTGAAAGGAGGAGACATTATGCAGAAAACAGATGTGCGCTATCAAAATTATATTCAAATTCTGAAAGAAGAACTTGTACCAGCGATGGGATGCACAGAGCCGATTGCCATTGCATACGGCGCAGCAAAAGCTCGCGAAATCTTAGGGTGTCTGCCAGACACGGTTGAAGTGGAAGCCAGCGGCAATATCATTAAAAATGTGAAAAGTGTTGTTGTGCCAAACACCGACGGATTAAAAGGCATTGAGGCCGCCGCCGCTGCCGGTATCGTTGCCGGACAGGCCGACAAAATTTTGGAAGTCATTTCGTCGGTCACCGATGTCGATAAAGCTGCCATCCGCACTTATTTGGATACCCATGAAATCCAAGTTCGTCCATCAGAGAGTGATATTATTTTTGATATCATCCTGACCTTGCGCGCAGGAACATCTTATGTAAAACTGCGTATCTCCAATTATCACACGAATATCGTTCATGCAGAAAAAAATGGCCGAGTGCTATTGGAAGCCGGCCACACCGCTGAACATATTCAAGCGTCTACTTTAACCGACCGAAGCTGTATGTCGATTGAAGGGATTTTGGATTTCGTGGAAACCATGGATATTGACGATGTACGAGAATTGATAGAGCGTCAGATTTCATACAATTCCAAAATTGCACAGGCCGGAATCGAAGAAAATTGGGGGGCAAATGTCGGTTCTGTACTGCTGCATCACTATGGAAATGATGTAAAAATCCGCGCGCGTGCAATGGCGGCTGCCGGTTCTGATGCTCGAATGAGTGGTTGTGAACTGCCGGTTATTATCGTATCCGGAAGCGGAAATCAGGGCATTACCGCTTCGGTTCCGGTCATTGAATACGCAAAAGAACTCGGTGTGTCGCACGATAAAATGATACAAGCTGTCACACTTTCCGACCTCATTACCATTCACCTGAAAACAGGAATTGGTCGCTTGTCTGCTTACTGTGGTGCTGTCAGTGCTGGTTGTGCCGCTGGTGCTGCTATCGCTTGGCTGCAAGGCGGAAAATATGACGAGGTTGCACACACATTGGTCAATTCTCTTGCAACGGTATCTGGTGTCATCTGCGATGGTGCAAAGCCATCCTGTGCCGCAAAAATTGCCGCGGCCGTAGATGCTGGTATTCTGGGATATCAAATGTTCTGCGATGGGCAACAGTTCTATGGAGGCGATGGTATTGTGACCAAAGGGGTTGAAAACACCATTCGCAATATCGGTCGTCTGGGACATGATGGGATGCGGGAAACCGACAAGGAAATCATTCGCATCATGACTGGCCATTAAGCATTTCATGTGGTAAAAGAAGGGGTGTAATGAAATGAAAATTTTGAAAAGTTTGCCTGCCAAACTGGTATTGGGTGTCATTATTGGTATGGTTATCGGCCTGTTTCTGGCAACCGATACCTTGCCTCCTGCTCTCAACACAGGTGTAATGCAGGTAATCGTAACGGTTAAGTATATCTTAAATCAGCTTATCAATTTCTGTGTGCCGCTTATTATTATCGGCTTTATCGCACCATCTATTACAAAACTCGGCTCTAACGCTTCCCGTATGCTAAGTGTTGCGCTGATTCTGGCATATGTCTCCTCGCTGTGTGCAGCGCTTCTGTCCGCCGGAGCAGGCTTTGTCCTGATTCCAAACCTTCACATTGCCAGTTCGGTCGATGGGCTGCGAGAAGTACCGGAAGCTGTATTTCAGCTTGATATTCCGCAAATCATGTCGGTCATGAGCGCTCTTGTTATTTCGGTTATGGTTGGTTTGGCCGCTACACTGAGCAAAGCAACTGTGATTTCACAGGCGCTAGAGGAATTTCAGCGCATTGTTCTATTGATTGTAACTGGTGTTGTCATCCCAATCCTTCCAATCTTCATCAGCGCAACTTTTTGCACCTTGGCATTTGAAGGAACCATTACCAAGCAGCTTCCGGTATTCCTGATTGTTGTTATCATTGTTATGATTGGCCACTATCTATGGCTTGCCGTTCTGTATGGTATTGCCGGCGCGTATTCTGGTAAAAATCCGCTAGATGTGCTGCGTCATTATGGCCCCGCCTATATTACGGCGGTCGGTACCATGTCCTCAGCCGCTACACTCGCTGTTGCGCTGCGCTGCGCAAAGAAATCGAAAGTGCTGCGCCGTGACATGATTGATTTTGGCATTCCGCTGTTTGCCAATATTCATCTATGCGGTTCAGTCTTGACTGAAGTATTCTTCGTCATGGTCGTTTCTAAAATTCTGTATGGCTCTCTGCCTAGTGCAGGTACCCTTATCCTGTTCTGCGCACTTTTGGGTGTATTTGCAATCGGTGCACCTGGTGTGCCCGGCGGTACGGTTATGGCTTCGCTTGGCCTTATCACCGGTATTCTGCGTTTTGATGATGCAGGTACGGCCTTGATGCTGACCATTTTTGCACTGCAAGATTCTTTCGGTACTGCATGTAATGTTACCGGCGACGGTGCGTTGACCTTGATGCTGACCGGCTATGCAGAAAAGCATAATATCAAGGAACAAAATATCAATTTCTCACTGTAAATTTCCTAATCAATAATAAAAGAGCTGCTTTGAAGCAGCTCTTTTTATTATAATCTACATCTTTAGTTCTTCTGTGTGTCTTTTGAAAATATAATAAAGCAAAGCGCGCTGATACCCAATAAAATCGGGTAGTAACAAAATGGTACAATTTCCACAGATGATATCTGTTTGGATGCCATTTCAGTTGCCGCCGCTGCATAGAGCAGTTGTGCGCCGTAAGGAATAATACCTTGAAAAACTGAAGTGAAAATATCCAGCAGGGAAGCGGTGCGCTTTGGGCTGATGCCGTAATCCTCAGCAATTTCCTTGGCAATCGGGCCTGCAATCACAATGGCAACCGTATTGTTCGCCGTTGAGCAATCGACCACTGAGGACAATGCCGCGATTCCCACTTCTGCACCTTTTTTACCATGAATACACTTGCGAATGATATATAATATCCAATCAATACCGCCATTTTGACGCACCAGCGATACCACACCGGCAACCAGAATAGAAATGACAGTAATATCATACATGCTCTGAATGCCTTGTCCCATAATGTTAAAGATATCAAAAAATCCAAAATCACCATAAGCCAAGCCAATGCCAAGCGAAAGCGCTGTACCGCCTACCAAAAGTAAAAAGACGTTTAATCCCACCATTGCACCAATTAGCACCACAAGATATGGAAGGATTCGCACAAAATCATAGGATAATTCTTCTCCAGGTACATAATTGGTTCCCATTGTGCGCACAAAAAAGACTATCGCTGTCAAAATCGCCGCCGGAAGCGCAATCTTAAAGTTTTCCCGAAATTTATCCTTCATCGCACAGCCTTGTGTGCGCGTCGCCGCAATGGTCGTATCCGAAATCATAGAAAGATTATCGCCAAACATCGCACCACAAACAGCGGCACCGATGCACAGCGCCATAGAAATGCCTGTTTTCTCACTAATGCCAATCGCAATCGGTGCCAACGCAACAATTGTACCAACCGATGTACCCATTGAGGTCGAAATAAAACAACCAATCACGAATACACCGACAACTGCAACGCTACCGGGTAAAATGGATAATCCAAAATTAACCGTCGCGTCAGCACCACCTGCGGCTTTGACCGAAGCCGAAAAAGCACCCGCTAAAATAAATACCAGGCACATTATCATAATATTTTCTTCGCCCGCGCCGCGTGCCATTGCATTCAACTTTTCTTCAAACGACAATCGTTTTCCTTTTGGATTTTGCAAAAATGCAACAACTAGTGCAATCAAAAAACCGACTATCGTGGGCAGGGAATCACCAAACATTCCTCCCGCTCGATTATCCACAATACCAACAGCAATGAATAACACGAGGAATACCACTATCGGGAGCAATGCCCATGGATTTCCTTTTTTCATAATGGCTACCTACTTTCTACTTGACAGAATCTATCTGTTTTTTATTATGTTTATCATACACGATTTTCGTAGAAAAAACAAGGGATACGCACTGAGCATATCCCTTGTAAACGATTATCGACGCATCCGTCCAAATCGAATACCATCGGCTATCTGATTAACCGACCATACCGCGATAATTCCCAAACCGATACCCAATAAAGCACCTGCTAATACATCGGTTGGATAATGTACCCCAACATATAAACGGGAAAGTCCAATCAATCCCGCCAACAAATAACAAACTGTCCCTGCACGGCGAGAATAACCAAAACAAGCCGTAGCTGCACAAAAGGACGAAAGGGTATGTCCAGAAGGGAAGGAGTATACATCCCCCGGAATCAATAACGGTATAATATCTGTATAAGTGCGAAACGGTCGCGGGCGAGCAATCCAATTTTTAAGCCACAGGTTTCCAACCAATACCCCTAGTACAAGCGCGACTAACATAGCCGTCCCCCAGCGCCGCGTGCGCGGTCGAACCAAAAAAAGCAATGCCAACACAAGCCACACTGCCCCGGCATTCCCCAACGAAGTGATAGCGATTACGACCGGGTTCAGCCACTCCTGTCGTATGTGTTCTGCAATCCAAATCAAAACTGCATGGTCTGCGGCTTGTATCCATTCCATATGCGCTGCGCCTCCTCATCTCTTATATTTCTTTATTGTATAAAATCCTGCCCACACTTGCAAGCAAAGAACAGTATAAATTGCGGTCGGTAAAAAATCTCAAAATCCCTCTTGACACCTTTTCAAAAATAGGCTATCATATACCCATAGTCTTTCATAAACTAAATTGATAAAAACGATGAATGGGTAAAGTAACTGTTTTGTCCATCTTAGAGAACTGCTGGTTGGTGAAAAGCAGTATGAACGAACAGTGAAACTCGCCTTGGAGTTGTGAACTGAACACTTCTTAGTAGGTTCTACCGGTTTTCCACCGTTATCTGGAAGGCATATTGTTAGATATGCGCTGAGGTGGTCGTCTCTTGGACGGCAATGAGAGTGGTAACGCGGAGTTTTTATGCTTCGTCTCTTAAAGTTTTTTAAGGGACGAAGCTTTTTGTTTTGTCCCGCAAATCCCAAACAGGTTTACAAGGAGGATTTCGATTATGGGAAGAACCATCCAGATTTTTGACACAACATTACGCGACGGCGAACAATCTCCCGGTTGCAGCATGAACTTAAACGAAAAAATTGAAGTAGCACGCCAACTGGAAGCCATGAAAGTCGATGTCATCGAAGCAGGTTTTGCCATTGCATCTCCAGGCGATGCCGCTGCCATTGCTGCCATTGCAGACAATGTTCACGACTCTACCATCTGTTCACTGGCACGTTGCGTTGAAAAAGATATTGACGCAGCCTACAACGCCATCAAACGCGCAAATTCTGCTCGAATTCATGTGTTTTTGGCCACTTCGCCGCTGCATATGCAATACAAGCTCAAGATGACCCCCGACCAAGTGTTGGAGTCCATCGCTCACAATGTCGCTTATGCCAAAAAGTATATGAGCAATATTGAATTTTCTGCTGAGGATGCTTGCCGCTCTGACCTTGATTTCCTGTGCAAAGCATTTGAAACCGCTATTCGTGCCGGTGCAACAACCCTGAATATTCCTGACACTGTGGGTTATATGGCTCCGAATGAATATGCGGCGCGTGTACGGTATCTGCGCGAGCATACCCCCGGCATTGAAAATGTAACATTGTCCTGCCATTGTCACAACGACCTCGGCATGGCGGTCGCAAACTCTCTGGCTGGTGTCGAAGCGGGCATCAACCAGATTGAATGTACCATCAATGGTATCGGCGAACGTGCTGGTAACGCTTCTATGGAAGAATGTGTTATGGCACTGCGTGTACGGCATGACTATTATAATGTAGACTGCAATATTGATACCACGCAAATCTATCGCGCGAGCCGCCTGATTCAAACGATTACCGGTGTACCGGTTGCGCCTACTAAGCCTATCATTGGTGCCAATGCCTTTGCACATGAATCGGGTATCCACCAGCATGGCGTGCTTGCAAATAAGGAAACCTATGAAATCATGACCCCCGAATCGGTTGGTATTCCGCAAAACGCTATTGTATTGGGCAAACACTCCGGCCGTCACGCCTTTGAAGACCGCCTGACTGCGCTCGGTTATCACCTCGATTCGGCTAAAATCGACAAGGCGTTTGCCAAGTTCAAGCTGCTTGCCGACAAGAAGAAGGTCATCAAAGACCGTGACTTGGAAGCACTGGTCGGTGCGGTTCCGGTTACGGGCGGCGAGCGCTACACACTCATCAATTTTGTTATCAATTCGGGTAATTCCATCACTTCTACCGCTGTCATTCGCGTCAAGCACGGTGAAGATACCATCGAACGGGTTGCCGCTTCTGATGGCCCGATTAACGCCGCATTCCGCGCCATCAATAAGATTGTTGGTCGTGAAGTCGTTCTGGAAGATTACTCACTGAAGGCAATGACCGAAGGTGAGGACGCACAAGGCGAAGCTATCGTCAAAATTTCAGTTGATGGCAGCGAGATTGTGACCGGTCGCGGTGTAGCCGTTGACGTTATCGAAGCTTCGATTAAGGCTTATATCAACGGTATCAACAAATTCTATATGGAATAACCCAGACAGAGGAGCAAAACAACTATGGCAATGACAATGACACAGAAAATCCTCGCCAAACATGCGGGATTGGATTCGGTGACCGCAGGGCAGCTCATCGAAGCACAAGTTGACCTGACACTTGCAAACGATATCACCGGCCCGGTCGCCATCCGTGAGATGGAAAAAGCCGGTTTTGATAAAGTATTTGACCGCACCAAAATTGCACTGGTTATGGACCACTTTGCACCCAACAAGGATATCAAATCGGCACAGCAATGCTTGGAATGTCGTGAATTTTCCAAAAAGTATGATATCGTCAATTTCTATGATGTGGGCGAAATGGGCGTAGAACATGCGCTGCTGCCCGAAAAAGGGCTGACCGCTCCCGGTGAACTCATCATCGGCGCTGACTCCCACACCTGCACTTATGGCGCGCTTGGCGCATTTTCTACCGGTGTCGGCTCTACCGACTTAGCCGCTGGCATGGCAACCGGCAAGGCATGGTTCAAAGTACCTTCGGCTATTCGCTTCGTGCTCAAAGGCAAAAAGGCTCCTTGGATTTCGGGTAAGGATGTCATCTTACATATTATCGGCAAGATTGGCGTGGATGGTGCGCTGTATCAGTCTATGGAATTTACTGGGGAAGGCGTTGCAGAACTGTCCATGGATGACCGCTTCACCATTTGCAATATGGCAATTGAAGCCGGTGCGAAAAATGGTGTTTTCCCGGTAGATGACAAGACAATGGCTTATATCAAAGACCGTGTGCACCGTGATATTACCGTTTTTGAAGCGGACGCTGATGCAGAATATGAAGCAACCTATGAAATCGACCTGTCTACCCTTCGTCCGACGGTTGCTTGTCCGCATCTGCCCGAAAACACCAAGACGGTTGATGAGTTGGAGCATATCGACATTCAGCAAGCCGTTATCGGCTCGTGCACCAATGGTCGCATTGAGGATATGCGCATTGCCGCTTCTATCCTGAAAGACCGCCATGTTGCACCCGGCGTGCGCACCATTGTAATTCCGGCAACACAGGAAGTCTATCTCCAGTGCATTGAAGAAGGTTTGGCAAAAATCTTCATTCAGGCGGGTGCAATCGTATCTACGCCGACTTGCGGCCCCTGTCTGGGCGGTCATATGGGCATCCTTGCGCAAAATGAACGCTCGATTTCGACCACTAACCGCAATTTTGTTGGTCGAATGGGTCATATCACAAGCGAAATCTATCTGGCAAGTCCAGCAGTTGCCGCAGCTTCTGCTGTAATGGGTTATATCTGTGCGCCGGAAGACGTCAAGTAACAGGGAAGGAAAGCTGTCATGATTGTAAAAGGTTCTGTTTTTAAATATGGTGATAACGTTGACACCGATGTTATCATTCCAGCGCGGTATCTGAACATCGCAGACCCCGCCGAATTGGCAACGCACGCCATGGAAGATATCGACACCGATTTTGTGAAAAAGGTCAAGCCCGGTGATATCATTGTGGCAAACCGTAACTTTGGCTGTGGTTCTTCGCGTGAGCACGCGCCGCTGGTTCTGCGTGAAAATCAGGTTTCTTGTGTCATTGCCGCTTCGTTTGCACGCATTTTCTATCGCAATGCCATCAACATCGGTCTGCCGATTTTGGAATGTGAAGCCGCTGCAAACGGTATTCAGGCTGGGGATGAAGTGTCTGTGGACTTTGATACCGGTATTATCACCAACGTAACCCGCGGCGAAACCTATCAGGCTGCGGCTTTTCCGTCGTTTATCCAATCCATTATTCAAGCTGGCGGTCTGCTCAAATCCCTGAAAGAAAGAGGAGAATAATTCCCATGAATTATACCATTGCAGTTATCAAAGGTGACGGCATCGGCCCGGAAATCGTATCCGAAGCCATGCTGGTGCTGGAAAAAATTGGTCAAAAGTTCGGTCATACATTTACCTTCCAAGAGGTGCTGGCAGGCGGTTGTTCGATTGATGCAAACGGTATCCCGCTGACCGACGAAACGGTTGAAATCTGCAAAAAAGCAGACTCGGTTCTGCTTGGTGCGGTCGGTGGCCCGAAGTGGGACAATGTTCCCTCGGAAAAGCGTCCGGAAAAAGCATTGCTTGGTCTGCGTGCAGCGCTTGGCCTGTTCGCCAACATCCGCCCGGCTATGATGTACAGTGCGCTGTCCGATGCTTGCCCCATCAAAAAAGAAATCATTGGTGATGGGTTTGATATCGTTGTGTGCCGTGAGTTGACCGGCGACGTGTATTTCGGCAAGCACTATCGCAAGCAAAGTGAATGTGGCTGGGGCGAAATGGGCTGCGATGACATGAATTATTCAACCTATGAGGTTGAGCGCATTGCACGTCGCGCATTTGAAATGGCGCGTGTGCGCTCCAAAAAAGTGACCAGCGTAGACAAAGCCAACGTGCTGGAAACTTCGCGCGTGTGGCGTGAAACTGTCACCCGTGTGGCTGCCGAATATCCGGATGTGCAGCTCAATCACATGTATGTAGACAATGCTGCCATGCAGCTGGTGCACAATCCAGGGCAGTTTGATGTCATTTTGACTGGCAATCTGTTCGGCGATATTCTGTCTGATGAAGCGTCCATGATTACCGGTTCCATCGGTATGCTGCCGTCGGCTTCCATCGGGGAAACCGGTCGCGGCATGTACGAACCGATTCACGGTTCCGCACCCGACATTGCAGGGCAGGGCATTGCCAACCCAATTGCAACTATCTTGTCTTGCGCGATGATGCTTCGGTATTCGTTCGGTTTATCGGCCGAAGCCGATGCCATTGAAGCCGCAGTTGAAAAGGCACTCAATGACGGCTATCGCACAGCCGATATCGCTGCGCCCGGACAAAAAGCACTGTCTACCAGCGAAATGGGTCGCATCATCTGTGATAATTTATAATCTGTTCCTTTGTTCTTTCACAGTCGGCATCTTACTGGATGCCGGCTGTTTTTCTTTTTTGCACATTTTCTTGCGCTTTGGGGCATAAAAATTGCACGAAAAATCAAGATAAAGCATGAACCGGAAATAGGTCTTGTGATTTCTGGAAAAATGCGCTAGAATAAAATAGATATGAAATATGCTATGCAAGATGGAGATTCTGCTGTGAAAACTGCAAATATTTTAGGCGTTTCTTTTGACAACGTGACCTTGACCGAAGCGGTTGATGCCGCTATGGAACAAATTCGAGCTGGCAAAAAGGGATATGTTGTGACCCCAAATCCCGAAATCGTTTATCAAACGCTAGAAGACCCGGTTTTTCGTGATATTGTAAACCGCGCTTCGTTCGTACTGCCGGACGGCATCGGGATTATCTATGCAGCCCGTATTCTGGGTGTTCCGCTTTCCGGAAAAGTACCTGGCATTGACTTTGCAGATGCACTCATGTATCGCATGTCCAAAGAGGGAATGCGCCTGTTCCTTTTGGGCGCTAAACCCGGTGTGGCAGAGCAAGCTGCCCAAAACCTGAAAAAGAAATATCCCGGTCTGGTCATTGCGGGCACACAGGATGGATATTTTCAAGACGACCAGCAGGCAATCGACGCAGTAAAAGCTGTTGGTGGTGCAGATGTTATGTTCACCTGCCTAGGCGCACCCAAACAGGAACGTTTTATGGCTGGACATATGCAGGAACTCCCGGTTACTCTGTCCTGTGGTCTGGGTGGCTCGCTCGATGTCTTTGCCGGCACCGTTGCACGCGCACCAGAACTCTTTATCCGGCTTAATTTAGAGTGGTTCTATCGTCTGTGTAAACAACCCAGCCGTTTGGGGCGCATGATGAAATTGCCGCTATTTTTATTGATTGTCATTAAAACTCGTTTATTTGGAGGAAAACACGCATGACTGTACGGTTGCTGTCGCATACCCCCGACCCCGAACGCCTGATTGCGGCGGCGGCGAAAAATTGTTATTCATCTACCGATGTAGACGGAATTTTGGAGGGTCTGACCGAAGAAAAGACCCTGTCTTTTTTGCAAATGCTGACTGAAATTGGGCACGAAAGCCCCATTGAGCATGTCTCTTTCACCTTCGCAATCGAAGGCGTTTCCCGCTCGCTGCTCGCACAGATTACACGCCACCGCATGGCTTCGTACAGTGTACAGTCTCAGCGGTATGTCCGCGAACACGGGTTTGAATATGTGGTACCACCTGCTATCGAAAAAATCCCGCAGGCAAAAGCACAGTTTTTGCAGGCGATGGAGGACGACCAGCGCACTTATGAAGCGCTGACCGAAGCCCTGATGGAAGGCTATCTGAAAGAAAATTTGCAGGCTGGCATGAGCGAAAAAGCAGCGCGTTCCCAAGCTGAAAAAAAAGCCATTGAAGATGCACGCTATGTACTGCCCAACGCTTGCACTACACGCATTGTGATGACTGCAAATGCGCGTTCCTTGTATAATTTCTTTCGTCTGCGCTGCTGTAACCGCGCTCAATGGGAAATTCGTGCACTTGCCGAAGAGATGTACAAGCTGGTCTATGCTGTTGCTCCAACTTTATTCCGAAATGCAGGCCCCGCTTGTGTATCCGGCCCCTGTACAGAGGGCAAAATGACTTGTGGGCAGGCAAATCAGGTGCGCGCCCATTATCTGGCATTGCAGAACGCATCGTCATAACTGCTATTCTGCAAGCTCTTTCCGATTGAAACACAATCCACTCGAGAGAAGAAGGAATTACATGTTATTGGATTTTCGTGAAATTACGCTGGACGATAAAGCGCGGGTAGAAGCATGCGCCCGTGCACACAATTATCATCTGTGTGAACACTGCTTTGTTGACCTTTATATCTGGCGCGGTCATTATGATACTAAAATTTGTTTTTATGATACCTTTTTACTGGTCAAGATGAAGGATTCCGATTCCGGCCGCGAAATGTATTTGGCGCCTATCGGTGAGGGCAGTCTATGCAAGCCAATCGAAGCCTTGCGGCAGGATGCCGCTGAACGCGGCATTCCATTCTGCATGGTCTCGGTTGCGGAGGACATGATTGAACGCATGGAAGCGTGCTGCCCCGGACAGTTCGACTACTCATATAACGAAGGTTCTGCCGATTATGTTTATTTGAGCGAAAAACTGCAAACCCTATCAGGGAAAAAGCTGCAAACCAAGCGCAATCTGGTCAACCGTTTTCTTGCCGCTTACGAGGGGCGTTGGAGCTATGAAGACATCACGCCGGACAATGTGCGCGAAGCCCTCAAGTTTCATTTTAAATGGTGTGAACTCAACGGCTGCATGCGCGACAAAGCCTTTTTTGGTGAAACTTGTGCTATCGGTATCGCATTTAACAACTGGTCTGCATTGGATTTGCGCGGCGGTATCCTGCGATTAGATGGTGAAATTATTGCATTTACCTTTGGTTGTCAGGCAACGGACGATATGTACGTTGTACAAATTGAAAAGGCTGACCACAACATTGCCGGAGCCTATCAGATGATTAACCAGCAATTTGTCAAGCGCAATTGCACCAATGTAATGTATGTCAACCGTGAAGAAGATTTGGGTATTGAAGGATTGCGCAAAGCCAAACATTCTTATTACCCAGTCTTTTTATCCAAAAAATATGTGGCTGTTCCGAAAGGGGAAGGGCAATGATTCGCTTTGCCACGCCTTCTGATTTGCCAGAAATTCGTGCGCTGTGGGATGTCTGCTTTCCCGATGATTCCGGATTTAATCCCTACTATTTTTCTCATTTATTTTGTCCAGATAACACCTTGCTGTATATGGAGAATGGTCGGTTGGCGGCTATGACACAAATGTTACCTTATCATTTGCGTCAGGGAGAAAAAACGGTTCCGGTGACTTATATTTATGGTGCCTGCACCCATCCTGATTTTCGCCGCCGGCACTTGATGTCTCAATTATTGACGGCTTCATTTGAGATTGACCGTCAACAGGGGATAGCCGCTTCTATACTCATCCCACAGGAAGAATGGCTGTTCGATTTTTATGCCCCGTTTGGCTATGTTCCCGCGTTTTTTGCACAGACCCAATCGCTTGATGTCCAGCCGCAAACACACGCTGGTTTACGCGCGTTATGCACAGATGATTTGGTTGCCTGTGATGTGCTCTATACAGCACAGACTGCAAACTACGATATCACTGTGACGCGCACACCAATGCAATGGCAACAACAGCTCGACCTATTCGATGCGCTCGGATTGGGTGCATTCGCGTGGGCGCCTGATGGCATTTTTCAAGGGTATGCTTTTGTATGGCGGGAATCAACTGGACTGTGGGCACAGGAATTGCTGTGCCGCGACCCCAGACAGGAACAGATTTTTTGCCGTGCGCTGGCAGCACATGCAGGTTGCAGTTCCTTGCGCCTGACCGCTCCCGGTGAAAACGAAAAGCCGCTTGGCTGCATCAAATATTATGAACCGCAACCGTCTTTGCACGGTTATATGAATCTGATGTTAAATTGACTGCAAAGGAGAAAACTGTAATGGTATATGTATTTTTAGCAGACGGATTTGAAGAAGTAGAAGCGCTGACCCCTATTGATGTTCTGCGCCGTGCTGGCGTAGAAGTATGTACGGTTGGTATTACAGGCAAAACAGTAACCAGTTCCCATGGTGTTCCCATGGTGGCTGACCTTATGCCTGAGCAAACCAATCTGGACGCTGCCGAACTCATTTTCTTACCGGGTGGTATGCCGGGAACCAAGAATCTGTTTGCTTCGGACTTTGTACGCAATGCCGTCCAAGCGTTCGTTGACAGCAGTCGCTATGTATCTGCCATTTGTGCCGCACCTTCGATTGTTCTGGGTGGTATGGGGATACTGAAAGGGAAGCGTGCCACCTGCTATCCGGGAATGGAAGATGGCATGACCGGTGCAATTGCCCAAGACCTGCCCTGTGTATGGGATGGCAAAATTATTACTGGACGTGGCGCTGGCGCGGCGTTCGAGTTTGCATTGACGCTTTGTGAAGCGCTGTGTGGCCGTGAGACCGCTGACAAAATCGCCGCTTCGATGTGTTATGTGCGCGGATAAAACTGCTCTACGCAAAACGATGTTGTCTTTGCGTGCAACGCAATCTAATGCAGAACGCACAGACTGTGCTGCACAAATGGTGCGACAAATACTCACGCTGCCGGTCTATCAACAAGCTAAGACTGTATTTTGTTATTGTGCTACTGCACAGGAATTTTCAATGGATGCACTGTTATCGGATGCGTTGAAGCAGGGAAAACAGGTCTGTGTGCCACGCTGCGAATGTGCTGGTATCATGTCTGCGCGACAAATTCATTCCTTAGATGAACTTCAGCAGGGAAAATTTGGTATTCGTGAGCCAGAGGACAGTAGCCCTATCATACGCCCCGAACAGATTGATTTGTGCATCGTACCTTGTTTATGTGCCGACCAAGACGGCTATCGACTGGGGTATGGGGGAGGATATTATGACCGTTTTCTGGTGAAAACCACGGCCTATACCGTTCTGGTTTGTGCCGCTGCTCGGCTGTTATCCAATCCGCTTCCGCGTGAGGCAACCGATATTCCTTGTGACTGTATTGTAACGGAAAGGCAGGTACATAGGTGAAAAGTAAATCTGCACTTCGTTTGTGCCTGTCATTGTTCATCTGTTTCGCGCTGCTTATCGGCAGCCAATCCTTTTTACAAAGCCTTTTGACGCTCTATCCAGAATGGTTCTGCATCTTGTTCCATGCGGTTTCTATGTTCATCCCCATTGTACTGCTGCATTTGCTGATGCCACGCAAAGAAGTCTTTCGTCCGAAACTAAAACCTTCGCATATTTCCGCGGAAATGTTGAGCTTCACCCTTTGCGCAGGACTTTCTATCACCTTCGCTCGCTTTATTCTGGATTATCTCGTGTACCGTATTACCGGGTCGAATACACTTGCACTGCCTTTTTCGCTTCTGACCATCTCATTTGGAAATTCGGTTTCGGTGCTCGCACTATTAGCCGCTATTCTGATTCCAGCATTTATGGAAGAACTGTATCTGCGGGGTTATATTCAAACCTTTTTGAGTGAATACATGAGTACCCGACAAGTTTTAATTGTTCTTTCTCTTATCAGCACGATGTTGTATGGTTCCTTGCCTACATTCCCCGGCGGTTTCCTATTTGCGTTAGGCATGAGTTGGCTTGCCTTTGTATTCGGTTCTTTCTGGTATGCCGTGATTGCACATATTACATCTTCTGCACTATATTTATTTTTAGGCTGGATTGTTTCCAAATTTACAGTCTATGGCATTTTGCGGTTTTTACCGGCGCTATCCGCCATCTTTGCACTGTTATTCCTCTATATCGCACTGCGCTTGGCAGAGCGATTGATGTTGCGCCAACAGTTCAAAAAACTGCATTATGTACAGCACAGCGATTATTCCCTGAGCAAATTCGCTGGCAATGCAGCCGCACTCGCTTTTCTATTTGTATTTATCGCAAAAGCAGTGATTGGCATTATTTGACCGAGGTATTATCATGGAAAATCATCGCTACACACCCAAACATTCTGAATCCAAATCGCGTACCCGAAGTTCCAATAATACGCGCCGTAAAACAGGTTCGGCTGGTATGTCCAAAACCAGTTCGCGAAAGGATTCTTCGTCTACGGGTGGTTCTATTCGTCGCAACAGTGGACGCAGACAAGGAAACACTTCATCCTATATATACGACTATGACGACGATAATCTGTTTGAAGACGAAACCCCATCTGCGCGTTCTTCTCGCAAAAACGGTTCAAAAGGTAAAAAAAATAAAACAGGTTGTGCCTTGGCATCACTCTATTTCATCATTATCTTTGGGGTTTCAGTCTGCTTATCCCTTTTTCTGATTTTTGCCGCAAACGATGTACTCGCGCTGGTCAAAACCGATGACGACATTTCGGTTGTCATTTCTCAGGATACCACAGTAAGCGAAATTGGTAAGCAGTTGGATGAAAGCGGTGTTGTCAATTATGGCATTTTGTTCCGGTTGTTTAATACCCTAACGGGTGATGGAGATATCATTGTTTCGGCTGGGTCATACACGCTCAATCCAACAATGGATTATGGGCAAATCGTTCGCGCCCTGACCAAGACAACTTCCACAACAACGGTAAAGATAACCATACCAGAAGGCTATACGACTGCACAGATTCGTCAGACCCTTTTGGATAACAAAGTAACTTCTCAAGCGCTTTTGGATGATGCGTTGACTAATTACGCTTTTAAACATGAATTCCTCAAAGACCTTCAGCCACCAAAACAAAACTGGCTGGAAGGTTATCTGTTCCCAGACACCTATGAATTTGTTCAGGACAGCAAACAGCCAGTCTATGAAGTCATCAATGTGATGCTGAACAATTTTGATTCCAAATATGATGAATCTATTAAGGAAGGTGCCGAAAAACTCGGATTAAGTACCAATGAAGTGGTCATCATTGCCTCACTCATTGAGCGCGAAGCCAAAGAAATTGATGAGTTCGCCAAAATTTCAGGCGTTATTCATAACCGTCTGAACAACAGCAGCGAATTCCCTTATCTGCAAATTGATGCTTCTCTGCAATATGCTGTTGGTCATAACAATAAATTGACCGATGCAGACAAGGAATTGGATAGCCCTTACAACCTCTATAAATATAAAGGACTTCCGCCCGGCCCTATCTGTAATCCCGGTTACAATGCACTTTATGCCGCAACCCATCCGGACGACCACGATTATTACTATTATGTGGCTATGCCTGACGGCACGCACCTGTTTGCTGAAACCAACAGTCAGCACAACCGCAATCGCCAACGTGCAGAAGAAGCTTGGGCAGAGGCAAGTGAAGAATAAATCAGAACGGAGACTATCTGCTTTGAAAAAACCTGAGATTCTGTCACCTGCTGGTGACTTTGAAAAAATGAAATATGCCATTGCATATGGCGCTGACGCGGTCTATATGGCTGGTCAATCGTTTGGTATGCGCGCTGCTGCCGCAAATTTCAGCGCCGATGAACTGCGCGCGGGTATTGCTTATGCCCATGCGCAGGGCGTGAAGTGTTATATTACGGTCAATATCATTCCGTCCAATCAGGATTTGCAAACGTTGTCCGAATATCTGGCACTGTTGCAGGACTGTGGCGCCGATGCCATCATTGCCGCTGATGTGAGCGTGGTTGCGCTGGCAAAAAAATATGCCCCCAAAGTCCCGCTGCATATCAGCACCCAGACCAGCATTTTAAACTATGAAGCGGCAAACTTTTGGGCAGAACAGGGTGCTGAACGCATTGTGCTTGCCCGTGAACTATCTCTTGCAGAAATTGCGGAAATCCGCGCCAAAACACCCAAAGAACTGGAAATCGAAGCCTTTGTACACGGTGCTATGTGCATCTCGTATTCCGGCCGCTGTTTGATTTCTCAGTACATGACCGGCCGAGATGCCAACCATGGCGCTTGTGCACAGCCCTGCCGCTGGAAATATTCCTTGGTAGAAGAAAAACGACCGGGAGAATATTTCCCGGTGGAGGAGGACGACCGCGGCACCTATCTGTACAATTCTAAAGATTTGTGCATGATTGACCATATCCCCGAACTTATCCAAGCCGGTATTGACTCGTTCAAAATTGAGGGCCGTAACAAGACGGCTTACTATGCAGCAGGCATTACTTCGGCTTATCGCCGTGCAGTAGATGCCTACTGTGCGCAGCCCGATAACTTTGTCTTGCCCGCCGATATCCGAGAGGAAATCGGCAAGGTGAGTCACCGCAACTACTATACCGGATTCTATTTCGGTTCGGAAGAAAACGGGCAGTTCTATGAGGACAGCCAGTATATTCGGGATTGGGAAGTGACCGGCTTATTGGCTCAGGCAGATGATACTGGTCATGCCGTGTTTACCTTAAAAAACCGATTTTATCCGGGCGATACGCTGGAATTGCTCCAGCCCGGTCATGAACCTTACACGTTCCAAGTCAATGAAGTGAAAGACGATGACGGAAACCTGCTCTCGGTCGTACATCACCCTGAAATGCGTTTCCATCTGTCCTTTCCGTTCGCCGTTGCACCCTTTGCCATCCTGCGCAAGGAACGCAAGAACTGATTGACAAACGCACAAAATATGCTACAATATTTTATGTAATATTTTGATAAGCAATGAAGAACCGAGCCAGATTCGCAGCCTTTAGAGAGAAGGGGAGTGGTGGAAGCCCTTCGGTCAGCGGTCTGTTGCAGCCAGTTTGGAGCTTTCCGCGAAATCGGACGTATTTTCTGCGTTAAAGAATACCTGAGATGCCATTCCATATGGCAATTAGGGTGGTACCGTGAAAGTATACGCAGCTTTCGCCCCTAAATTGGGGTGAAAGCTGTTTTCTTTTGCAACCCGCTTTTCTTTGCTTTATTTTTAATTCACATTGGAGGAAACACACTATGCAGTACAGAGGCTTAAATGAGCTTCGCGAAATGTATCTTTCGTTCTTTGAGAGCAAAGGTCATCTGCGTCTGCCCAGCTTTTCGCTGATTCCGCAGAATGACGCTTCTTTGCTTCTCATCAACTCCGGTATGGCTCCCATGAAGCCATTCTTCACCGGCGAACAGGAACCCCCGCGCCGTCGCGTCACCACCTGCCAAAAGTGCATTCGTACTGGCGACATTGAAAATGTCGGCAAAACTGCCCGTCATGGCACTTATTTTGAAATGCTCGGTAACTTCTCGTTTGGTGACTACTTCAAACGTGAAGCCATTCATTGGAGCTGGGAGTTCTTGACCTCTCCTGAATGGGTGGGCATTGACCCTGGCCGCCTGTATCCGTCCATTTATGTCGATGACGACGAGGCGTTTGAAATCTGGAACAAGGAAGTTGGTATTCCTGCCGAGCGCATTTTCCGTTTCGGTAAGGGCGATAACTTCTGGGAACATGGCTCCGGCCCGTGCGGCCCATGCTCGGAAATTTATTACGACCGTGGCGAAGAATATGGCTGCCACAAGCCCGATTGTACGGTCGGCTGCGATTGTGACCGCTATATGGAAGTATGGAACAACGTATTCTCCCAGTTCAACAATGACGGTCACGGCAACTATACCGAACTCAAGCAGAAAAATATTGATACCGGTATGGGTCTGGAACGTCTGGCTTGTGTGGTACAGGGCGTTGGTTCGCTGTTTGAAGTCGATACCGTGCGCAATATTATGAAGCACATCGAACGCATTGCAGGTGTAGAGTATCACAAGGACGAAAAAGTAGATATCTCGCTTCGCGTTATCACTGACCACATTCGTTCTACTGCTATGATGGTCTGTGATGGTGTTATTCCGTCCAATGAAGGTCGCGGCTATGTACTGCGCCGTTTGCTGCGCCGCGCTGCTCGTCACGGAAAATTGCTCGGCATCAATCGCCCGTTCCTGTCCGAAGTGCTCGACACGGTAATTGAAGAAAACAAGGGTCATTACCCCGAACTGGCACAGAAGAGCGACTATATTCATAAGGTCATCGAAATGGAAGAAGCGCGTTTCGATGCTACCATTGATAGTGGTCTGTCCATCCTCAATGAAATGATGGATGCTGTCAAGCAGCAGGGCAAGACCGAACTGCCTGCCGCAGATGCGTTCAAGCTGTATGACACATACGGATTCCCGATTGACCTGACACTGGAAATTCTGGAAGAACAGGGCATGACGACCGACCGTGCTGGATTTGATGCTTTGATGAACGAACAGCGTGTGCGTGCGCGTGAAGACCGCAAGAAGATGGGTGACCTGGGTTGGGCTTCGGAAAATCTGGGTCTTGACAAGTCCATCAAAACCCGATTCGATGGTTATACCACCTTCGACGAACAGGCAACTGTACTTGCTATCGTTGCAAATGGTGAGGTTTCCGGCTCGGCTGCAACCGGCGATTCAGTCACTATCGTACTTGACCATACGCCGTTTTATGCTGAAATGGGCGGTCAGGTTGCAGACTTCGGTACCTTGACCAACGACAAGGGGCTGTTGGTTCGTATTTCTGATGTTCAGAAGACCAAGGACGGCAAATTCATGCATATTGGTAAGGTGGAATCCGGTGTAGTTGCAATCGATGACCTTGTAACTGCTTCGATTGACACCGCACGTCGTCAGGCAATCGCACGTTCGCACACAGCAACTCATTTGCTGCAAAAGGCGCTGCGTATGGTACTGGGAACCCATGTTGAGCAGGCTGGTTCGTACACCGATGCCGACCATGTTCGCTTTGACTTCACTCACTTTGCCGCTGTCACTCCGGAAGAACTACTCAAGATTGAGGATATCGTAAACGATGCCATCTTTGCCGCTTATCCGGTTATTACCGAGGAAATGCCCATTGACGAGGCGAAAAAGCGTGGTGCAATGGCGCTGTTCGGCGAAAAATATGGCACCACTGTTCGCGTGGTACAAGCTGGTGACTTCTCGATTGAACTTTGTGGTGGTACCCATCTGACCAATACGGCTCAGGCGGGCATGTTTAAAATTATCTCGGAAAGCTCGGTTGCAGCCGGTGTGCGTCGTATCGAAGCCTTAACGGGTAAGGGTGTACTCAATTTCTTGCAGGAAAAGCAGACGTTGATTTTGGAAGCGGCAAAAACGCTCAAGACCACGCCGCACGACCTGCTCAACAAGGCAGAGCAACTCCTGAACGACCTGCGCGACTCCAGCCGTCAGGTAGAAAAGCTCAATGCCAAGGTCGCAAACCTGCAAATGATTGACCTGTTTAATCTGTCGCGCGATGTAAAAGGCGTCAACGTCATTGCCGCCAAGCTGGAGGATGTAACCCCTGATATGCTGCGCGCAATGGGTGACCAGATTAAGGAAAAAGCGCCCAAGATGGTGGCTGTTCTGTCCACCGTTGGCGAAGGCGGAAAAATTAACTTCTTGTGTGTCTGTGGTGCCGAAGCGGTCAAGCTGGGCGCACATGCGGGCAAAATCATTAAAGAAGTCGCCAAAATGTGCGGCGGTGGCGGCGGTGGTCGTCCCGACAATGCAACAGCTGGCGGTAAGGATGCTTCCAAACTGGAAGAAGCACTCGAAGCGGTGAACAACATCGTAGACGCACAGCTTTCCTAATCTGTGCGCACTGCGCTTCAAAGGAGGTTTTTCAATGGATTGTCTGTTCTGCAACATCGCGGCGGGCAAAATTCCGTCCAAAAAGGTTTATGAAGATGACCTGTGCTATGCCTTCTATGACATCGACCCTCAGGCACCAACGCACTTTTTGGTCATCCCCAAGACGCATATTGCGTCGGTTTCGGCGGTCACACCGGAAAATGAAGCCATTGTTGGCCATATCTTCTCGGTTATCGCCAAAATTACCAATGAACTTGGCTTGGAAAGCTACCGCGTAGTTTCCAATATTGGCGAACAGGCCGGTCAATCGGTCTTTCATCTGCACTTTCATGTGCTGTCTGGTCGAGATATGACCTGGCCGCCGGGCTGATGAATGGTATCAGAAAAAGTGGCGCGCAGAAATGCCGCCACTTTTTCTCTATCAGCATAGGGGAGGGGGCTTATATGCGCCGATTTGTCTTTTTCTTTGCCCTCGCGTTTGCGTTTGGCATTGGGTTGACGCTCGTTTTTCCAAATAGTATGCCGAAACTATTACGCCATGCACCATTGGTTATTTTAATTACGGTGTATGCTGTGTTTGTCGCGCGCTACTTTGCAAAACCACTTGTTATTTGTCTATTGATTGGTATTGCAGCAGGTAGCCTATATGCTTCCGCCTATCACAAAATAGTTGTGGAGCCAGTCAGCACCCTAACCGGACACACTGTCCTAATCGAAGCTGAAGTGCGCGCCGAACCAGATATCTACGACAACAATCAACGGGCAGAAGTCAAAATTATGAGTGATTCGGCTAGCATTGACAGCCTATTTCCAACATTCTCTGCTATCGGCTATTTACCACTCACCGAAACACCGCTGACACCCGGCGATAAAGTGCGTGTATTGGTTTCTTTCTATGAACCAACTGCACGACAAGGGTTTGACCGTCAGCGCTACCAGATGTCAAACGGCAATTTCATCTCTTTTTCTTACCAGAAAGACCCGGATACCAAAGAACCTGCACAATTCTCGGTGCAAAAAGCCGACCATATCCCGCTATATTATCGCCCACAAGCTTGGGCGCGACAGTTTGGCAACCAGATTCTGCAAGCATTACCCGATAGGGAAGCCGGATTTTTATATGCGCTGCTGCTGGGAAATCGCGCTTATTTAGACCCCATCGACCAGCAAAATTTGCAAAAGGTGGGACTCAGCCATATCATTGCAGTATCTGGTATGCACCTGATGTTTCTCATCGGACTGATTCACCGGCTATTCAGTCGAAAAATCGGTGTGCCGCTTTCTTTTATCGTCATCTTGATTTTTATTCCCATGGCGGGCAGTTCTCCGTCCATCATCCGTGCCGGTATCATGGCATCGCTGTCCGGCATCGCCTTTCTGTTTGGCAGGGAAGCGGACGGTCAAACTTCACTTGGCGCTGCGCTTGTGCTTTTATTAACGCTTAATCCGTATTCGCTGTTTAGTCTGAGCTTGCAACTGTCTTTTTTGTCCACTTTTGGAATTTTACGTTATGCGTCACGCATGGAACACACTTTATTTGGTGCATGGTACACCCATACTTCCAACCCTATTTTGCATAAACTATTAGAAACGGCTGGGGCAACTATTAGTTGTTCGCTTTGTGCGACCCTGTTCACTACACCCGTTTTGGTTTCCACTTTCGGCTATATTACGCTATTGTCGTTGCCCTCTAACTTACTTACGCTCAGTGTTATCAGCTTGATTTTCAGTTTGGGAGTCTTTTTCTGTCTGCTCCCGTTTGCATCCGGTCTACTTGCGGGCATTTTACGCCCGCTGATTGATTTCGTATTCTGGTGTGCACAGACATTGGGGCAATGGCACTGGGGGATTCTATATTGGGAGGAAACCAGCGGTAAAATTGCGGTGGGTGCAACCTTACTGTTGATTTTTCTGATTTTGGCTCACCGTCACGTCAAGCCCAAAATCACGATTCCAATTTGCTGTTGTGTGCTCATTGGTGCGACCAGTTACGCTCATTTCGTACACGCAAATACAACACGGGTAACGTTATATGCAGTAGGGGATGGGCAGATGATTTCCATTGCCGACGGATATAATACATTATCTTTGATTGACTGCGGCTGTGCTGCAAATCAGGATGGCCTGCAGATTTTACGCGAAAGTATGAATTGGTATGGATTTTCTGAATTAGATACCATTTTACTGACCGCGGTAGACAAAGGGCACGCACGCAACATCGCTGGAATTCTTGACTCTATCCCAACCCGGAAACTTATTATTCCAGCTAACGTCAGAGAAAGTGAAACACTAGAAGAATTGACAGCAGCAGTTGCTCGTTCTGGTGTACCGCTGACCGTTTGGGATGGGGAAGCGGTCGATTTTCCTGGTCTTGCACAGACAACAGTGCTTGGAACGATTGACAGAAAATTGGGCGTTCATTTGCAGGATGGCACACTGGATTTACTAATTCTGCATAGCATGACACAGAATATGTTATCTGAACTATTGGAACAATCACCAGTTCAGGCACAGCAGGTCATTTTAGCCAATCAATTTGAAAAACAAGAGCAATTGGAGCAGGCATTAAACATTATGCAACCACAAGAAATCCTGCTATCGTCTGGGTATACTTCGGTGCAAACACTGTTTGGTGTTCCTGTGCGCTCGACGCTGGACACGGGCGACATTGTTTGGTCAATTCCCCATATTTAAGGAGCATTTATGGCAAAAAAACAAGAAGAAACTGGATTTCCCGCCTTAAAACAGGCGCTGAAATCGGGCGAACTGAATCGCCTTTATATTTTTTCAGGTGAAGAAAGTTATCTGCGTATGCACTATCTCAATGCTTGCAAAGATGCTATTTTAGGGGATGGCACGTTCGCGGAATTTAATCTATTTGAATTTGACGGCAAGTCGGTTACACCAGACCAATTGCGTGACGCGATTGAAAGTTATCCTGCTATGGCTGAACGAAAGATTGTCATTGTGCACGATTTCGACCTGTATAAAATGCCTGCGGCTTTTCAGGATTTCCTGCCATCACTGCTTTCCGATTTGCCCGAAACCGTTTGTCTCATTTTTCATTATGATACACTGGAATTTAAACCAGATAAACGCCTGAAAATTCATTCTATTTTGTCCAAAGCAGGTACTTTTGTACAGTTTGAACCATTGGATGAACGACAACTTGTGGACTGGATTCGCCGCCGTTTTCGGGCACTGCAACGCAGTATTGACGACGAAACGGCACGTTATCTGATTTTCTTGTGCGGCAATTCTATGACAAATTTGATTACTGAGATAGAAAAAGCTGCCGCTTTTAGTACCACAGGACAAATCAAGCGATATCATATTGATGCCGTTTGCACCAAAGTGTTGGATGCAGTCGTTTTTGACTTGAGCGACGCTATCACAGAACGCCGATTTGACCGTGCAGTTGCACTTGTTCATGACTTATTGGCACAAAAAAATCCAGAAATCGTCATTTTCTCAACTATTGCACGCCATATACAGCGCTTATATGCCGCAAAGCTGAATGAATGCGCACACGGCAGTGAAAAAGAATTACTCACCCTGCTCGGTTCAGCTTCGCCATATTATGCGCGACGCATTCGTACCGCGGCACATCGACTGCCTGAACACTGGCTTCGACAATCGGTTGTATTATGTGGGCAAACCGATGCCGCATTAAAGAGTAGTGCGGCAGATAAACAGAAATTGATTGAGCTGACTTTGTTGGAAATGGCAGCCGGATTGGAGCAAACATGATAAAAATTAAAGAAGCGATTATCGTGGAAGGGCGTTATGATGTCAATACGGTCAAACAGCTAGTCGATACCATCGTATTGGAAACCGGTGGTTTTCGTATTTTTTCTGACAAAGAACGTTTGGCCATGTTTCGACGATTGGCACAAAAACGCGGTCTATTGATTTTAACTGACAGCGATGGGGCAGGGCTGGTCATTCGTAACTACCTCAAGGGCGCTATCCCAACTTCACAAGTCAAACATGCCTATATTCCAGAAATTTTTGGCAAGGAATCGCGCAAACGTGCACCATCCAAAGAAGGAAAACTAGGGGTAGAAGGCATGAAACCCGAAGTTTTACGAACAGCATTACAACGCGCTGGTGCAACCATCTTGGACAATGAAACAGAGCAGGGGGGAAGTGCATCGGTTAAGCCCATTTGTAAAGCTGACCTGTATGCGCTCGGGTTATCCGGTCGTCCGGGCAGTGAGCATCTACGCGAACAGGTATTGCACGAACTGGCGCTGCCCAGTCATTTATCCGCCAATGCACTCATTGAATTTCTCAATGTGGTATCTAATCTAAACGAATTAACCGCGCTTGTCGAAGAAGTTCGCAAAAAGTCCTGACAAAGCCTTGACAATCCTTTTCTGTATAGTATAATGATATCAGAAATTACAAATCGTTCTGTTTCAGGGCGGAGTGAAAGTCTCCACCGGCAGTGAATCAGTCTTTGTACTGCAAGTCTGCGAGCCGAAAGGCAGGATGGGTGAGAATCCCAACCGACGGTAAAGTCCGGATGAAAGAAACAGGTGACATAGCAGCAGTACATGCTTTCCTATGCCCACTATTTACGCCCCGAGGATTTTCCCTTGGGGCTTTTTTTCCCAACAGGACGGTAGGAAAGAAGGAGTTTTTTCATGATGACCAAAACAATGAAGATTACTTACACCGCTGTGTTTGCGGCAATTGCAACGGTTTTGATGTATTTTGAATTTCCGTTGCCGTTCATGCCGCCATTCCTGAAAATCGACCTGAGCGGCGCAGTAATTCTGATTGGTGCGTTTATCTTTGGTATTGGCCCCGGTATCGCAATGGCAGCCATCAAAGACCTGATTCATGTGACACAAACTCAAACGGCTGGCACCGGTGAATTACAGGATTTTATCTTAACTTGTACGCTGCTTATACTTGCGGTTTCGTTTTATCGTTTCCATAAGTCGAGAAAAGGCGCATTCTGGGGCTGTGCGGTTGGAACCGTTGCAATGTCTATTGTGGCAATGATTACCAACAAACTGATTATTTTGCCGTTTTATGTCAAGGGTATGGGCTGGAATTTGGATATGATTTTTGACCTGTGCAAATCGGTGAATCCAGCAATTGACGGCATGAACGCATATTTGTTCCTAGCAGTTTTTCCGTTTACGATGATAAAAGGATTTCTGATTACATTTATCACAATTTTAGTTTACAAGCGTTTAAGTGTATTCATTAAAGAAAAACAATTAAATGCACAACATCCGGCAGCTTCGATTTGAATATAATAAAAAGAACCGCAATTTTGCGGTTCTTTTTATTATATAAATGTAATCAGTCAAACTAGCTTAAAAGAAGATTTTTGGAAGAAGAGGCTTTTTCTCCTGCTCTCAACTATACAAAATCTTTATTTTGCTCAATTATAAATTTACGAGAAAAACCACCCTTCCGGCGGTTTTTCTCCATCTCTTCCTAAATTTAGCAACCCAATCGTTGCTGTATTTTATCAATGGCATCTGCAACGGCATCATGTGTATTCGCACGCACCACGCAGGACGCTGCCTGCAAAATTTGCTTTTCCGCATTCTTTGGTGCAAAACTAAAATCTGCTTGCTGAATCATTCCCAAATCATTGCCGCTGTCGCCAATCGCACAAATCATTTTAACGCCCAATTGCTTGCGCAATGTCTGCAACGCTTTTCCTTTATCCGCTTCCGGTTCGGTCACTTCCAAAAAAACAGACGCCGACGAAACGGCTGTGTATCGCTGCAAGCGCTCTGCACAACTCTCCCGCACCTGCTTTAACACTTTTGGCTTTCCTGTAAAATTGGCTTTATATAAGCTTATCCCATCCCTATACGTTGAAAAGTCGCTGAACTCACATTCTGCCATCTGCTGATGTTGCATAGACTGCGGACTACTGCGATATAAATATACGGCATCTGCGGCAAACATTTCACATCCAACTTGCGGAAATTTGGTTTCAATTTCTTTTACCAAATCCCAAATATCTTCCCGCAACGTAATTTTTTCTATGGTGTTTCCGTTTGCATCCCGCAATAATGCACCATTTAAGTATACACGCAGCATTTCCGGTGGCAATATCGCTTCAAACTCTGTTGTCGTCATTGGAGGCCGTCCCGTCGCCATACAAAACAAACCGCCCTCTGATATAAAATTTTGTATAGCACGCAGATTACCCGCTGAAATACCTTTCTTATTATCCAGCAAGGTACCGTCCATGTCACTCATCAACAAAACACCGTCAAATTTACCCATTTTCACGCACCATTTTCTCTAAAATTGTTGTAAAATACGTCGGAAGCGGCGCTTCAAACGTCATTTTCTCTTTACTTCTCGGATGATGCAGCGTCAACCGAAATGCATGAAGGCACTGACCATCCAAATAATGAAAGCGGTCTTTCTTCATCCCATACAGCGGGTCACCAATGATTGGATGTCCGATAGATGCCATATGTACTCGAATTTGATGGGTTCGACCGGTTTCCAACTGAAATGCCATATGACTATACCCGCGATATCGTTCCAACACCTGATAATGTGTGATTGCTGGGCGACCATCTGCAACAATCGCCATTTTCTTTCGGTCAATTTTATGTCGTCCGATTGGTTGGTCAATCGTTCCGCTATCCTGTCGGGGTGCCCCTATCACAATGGCCTGATATTCCCGCGCCGCCGAATGGCAGGCAATCTGTTCGGCAAGTGATTGATGCGCCAAGTCATTTTTTGCTACCACCAACAAGCCGCTGGTGTCCTTATCAATCCGATGTACAATACCCGGTCGAATCACACCATTGATACCGGATAACCGTTCCCCACAATGAAACATCAACGCATTGACCAAGGTACCGTCCCAATTCCCTGCTGCCGGATGCACCACCATACCGCGCGCCTTATTCACGACGATGATATCATCATCTTCATATATGATATCCAAAGGGATGTCTTGTGGTACAATCTCTACTGTTTGCGGTTCGGGCATTTGTACATAAATCTGTTCCCCTGCTGAAACCTTATAATTTTTCTTTGCACTCTTCCCTGCTGCAAGCGTCACATTTCCCTGCTCTATCCAACTTTGCGCCATGCTGCGTGTGACACCGTCCAACTGTTCAGAAAGATAACTGTCCAGTCGTTTTGCTGCATCCGCCTCCTGAACAATCAAAACCTGTTCATTCATGGGTCGGCACCGCCTTATCATGCTGAATCAAGAAATAATAGAAAAATAGTATCATGCCAACGACCACATAAACATCGGCTACATTAAATACAGGAAAATGAATCAAACAGAAGTCAAACAAATCGACGACGAATCCATGCCATACACGGTCAATTAAGTTGCCCAGTGCCCCCGCTGAAATCAAGTACAGCGAAACTTTCCCTAGCGATGTGCGAATATATCCTTTTTTCAGTACATACACCACCGCTGCCAAAATAATTGGTGTAATGCACAAAAATAAAATACGCTGGTCTTGCAGTATACCAAATGCCGCGCCGCGATTCTCTACATAGGTCAAATGAAATACACCGTTTATCAGTGGGATGCTGCCTATCTGTGCCAGCACATGCAATGCCCAATACTTTACAACTTGGTCAAGTGCAATCAGTACGACAAGAATCAGTGCAACAATCATAAAAAACCTCCTCTCAAAAAGAGGGCAGGCATATGAACTGCCTGCCCTTTCTGTTTTTAGCCAACAACTGAAGCGCAACGCGCGCACAGTGTAGGATGCTTAGAATCCTGTCCAATCGAATCGACATACATCCAGCAGCGCTCACACTTTTCACCCGATGCGCGTTCGATTGCAACACGGATTTCCGGCAGGTTCTCGCCCTGCATTCCCTCACCCGCACCGCGTACCACGCGCAGTTTGGATACAATGCACAAAGCTGCCAGTTCATCCGCCGGAACACGCTCCAACAATGCTGCAATCTCGCCTTCAGCATAAACGGTCACCCATGCTTCCAGCGGCTTACCAATTACCTTATTCTTACGCGCTTCTTCCAGCGCCTTGTTTACATCGTCACGCAGACCAATCAGCTTTTCCCACTTGTCTGCATCCTCAGCCGCAAATGCCCATGCTTCCTGTACCTTGGGCATCTGGTTGAGCACAATGTTTGCCGGGTCATCACCATCACGATGCGGCATTGCCTGCCAGATTTCATCGGCAGTAAAGCACAGAATCGGCGCAATCATGCGTACCAGTGCATCCAGAATTTCATACATCGCGGTCTGTGCCGAACGGCGCAGGACACCCTGCTTGTCCTCACAATACAGGCGGTCTTTGACAACATCCAAATAGAAGTTGGACATATCCACAACACAGAATTTGTGAATAGCGTGCAGGACTACATGGAACTCGTAGTCGTCATAGCCCTTGATAACCTTTGCAACCAGCTCATTGAGCTTCATCAATGCCCAGCGGTCAAGCTCACACATCTGGTCGTATGCTACTGCATCTGCCTTGGGGTCGAATCCATCCAGATTGCCCAGAATATAGCGCGCTGTATTGCGGATTTTCAGGTAATTCTGCGACAGGTGCTTGAACATTTCCTTGGAAATGCGCATATCCTGACGATAATCTGCCGAAGAAACCCACAAACGCAAGATATCTGCACCATACTGGTTCAAAATCTCCTGTGGGCTGATGCCGTTGCCCAGCGACTTGGACATCTTTTGGCGTTCTTCATCGACAATCATGCCGTGTGTGATAACCGTCTTATACGGTGCAATGCCCTTGGTAGCAATCGCAGTCAACATGGACGACTGGAACCAACCGCGGTACTGGTCATTACCTTCCAGATACACGTCAACCGGAACCGGCTGACCTTCGCGCTGTTCGATGACTGCAGCCCAGCTCGAGCCGGAGTCAAACCACACGTCCATCGTGTCAGTCTCCTTATCGAACGAATGGCAACCGCATTCACATTGAACATCGGACGGCAGAATATCTGCTGCATCCAGCTCAAACCATGCGTTAGAGCCTTTCTCACGGAACAGCTTGGATACCAGTGCAATGGTCTGTTCATTGACCAGCGGCTTGCCGCAATCCTTACAGAAGAAAATCGGGATGGGTACGCCCCAAATACGCTGACGCGAAATGCACCAGTCTGAGCGCTCCATAATCATCGAGGTCATGCGCTCCTCACCCCAGCCGGGCAGCCAAGTGATTTCATGGCAAGCCTTAACTGCGTCATCCTTGAGCGCGTCCACCGAACAGAACCATTGCTCGGTTGCACGGAAAATAATCGGATTCTTGCAGCGCCAGCAATGCGGATAGCTGTGCACAATGTCCTCAATCGCCAGCAGTGCATTTTGCTCGCGCAGGTCGTCCAAAATTACTGGTGTGGTTTTCTCATAGTACATACCCGCATATTTGCCTGCGTCTGCTGTTGCATAGCCCTTGCCATCTACCGGCACGATAATCGGGATATTGTACTTCTGACAAACAATAAAGTCATCAGCACCAAAGCCCGGTGCCGTGTGAACACAACCGGTACCAGCGTCCAGTGTAACATGCTCGCCTGTGATGATAACCGATTCGCGGTCCATAATCGGGTGCTTGGTTTTCATCATTTCCAAGTCCGAACCCAACAGCGTTGCCAGCACTTCCCACGAGTCAATACCCGCCGCTTTCATAACGCTCTCGACCAGTTCTTTTGCAAGAACGTAAACTTCGCCATTTGGCACCTTAACCAAATCATATTCAAAGAACGGATTGACCGAAATTGCTAAGTTGCCCGGCAGCGTCCAAGTGGTCGTTGTCCAGATAACGAAGTAAACATTTTCCTTGGTGCCAATCGCCTTTTCAATCACACACTTGTCGTCGGTGACGGCAAACTTGACATAGATGGACGAACACGGCTCGTCCTGATACTCGATTTCGGCTTCTGCCAGTGCGGTTTCATCGTGCGGGCACCAGTAAACCGGCTTGAGTCCCTTATAGATATAGCCCTTCTTGGCCATCTCTCCAAAAATTTCAATCTGCTTGGCTTCAAAGTCATGGGTCAGCGTCAAGTAGGGGTGCTCCCAGTCTCCGATAACGCCCAGTCGGCGGAACTGCTCGCGCTGGGTATCTACATGCTCACGCGCAAACGCTTCACACTTCTGGCGGAACTCGCTGACAGAAGCCTTGTCACGGTCCATGCCATACGCTTTAATCGCTTGACGCTCAATCGGAAGGCCGTGTGTATCCCAGCCCGGCACATAGGGTGCCTGAAATCCTGCCATATTCTTATAGCGGACAATAAAATCTTTCAGCACCTTGTTCAGTGCGTGACCCATATGCAGATTACCGTTTGCATACGGAGGGCCATCGTGCAGAAGAAAGAGCGGCTTTCCCTCATTCTTCTTCATCAGCGCATGATAAAGCGCGTTGCTGTCTTGGTTCCAGTCAGCCAAAAATCCTGGCTCCCGTTTGGGCAGATTGCCACGCATGGGAAAATCGGTTTTGGGCAGATTGATGGTTTGATTATAATCCTGCGGCATGATACCGTGTCCGTCCTTTCGTTTGTTTCTCTATTAGTCGTTTTCGGGTTTGTAGTCCGCACCGAACTTCAATTCACCGAAATCGAAACGCGCGGTTGCTTGTTCATGCAGGCGCTGCGTGTCAGAATTGATGCCGTGCTGACGGCTGGATGCCAGATTGACTTCGGAAATGGTGAACTTCTTTTCCTTCTGCATCTCTACATATTGCTTGACATCCTCAGGTAATTCCTGATTGCGCGGAATCTGTGCTGGCGGAATGTCCGAAATAGCGGGCATAGGCGCTGTTGCATCGACAGCAGGCATGGAAACGTGTTCCGTAGATGCAGCAGATGACGCTGTCTCCATGTCTGATTCACCAGAAGACACTGCCGGGTCGGCTGGCTGCAATTCAGGAGCAGCTGCGAGTTTAACCAGTATTTTTTTCTGTGCTTCATAAACAGCCGTCATTTTGCTGAGAAAATCAGCATTATTCTTTTTGGCAATTTCCAGCCGCTGTTCCTCGGCTGCAATCTCGGCTTTTAATTCCTTGACCCGAATTTCATACTTGGCTTTTGCCTCATCAATAATCTGTTGGGCTTCCAGCTTTGCTTTGTCCAATGTTTCCTGTGCAATGCCCTGTGCCGAAACCAGTGCGCGGCGCATACCATCTTCCACCGAACGATACTCGTCAATCTTATCGACCAGTACCTTCATCTTTGATTTCAATGCTGCGTTTTCCTTCTGCATGGCTGCATAGTCCTCGGTAATCTGCTCGATTACCTCATCGACCGATTTCGGGTCATATCCGTTGAACATCGCCTTTTCAAAGGTCAACGCCTGAATTTCCTGAACCGTCAGCATAGTTTTTATCCTCCGAACTAGAATGAAGTAATTCTCTTTTCCTGCAAGGCAAAATGGCCGGAGTATCCCCAGCCACATCACTCTGTTATCAGAACCGTAACAGACTGTATAAGATGCGCTCCACCACGGTGAGCGCGATAAACGCGCACAAGAATGGGATGTCCAACATCATGCCGCGAAATGCACCAACACGGTCAAGCAGCGCACGAAACGGCATGATAATCGGTTCGGTCACAAAGTAAAGCACCTCACTGATTTTACTGCCGTGAGACTGCGGGAACCATGAGAAAATCGCGCGAGCCAGCAGAAAAAACTGCAACAGCTCGATAATTCTTGTCACCAAAAATATAAAATAATAAGAAAACACGCTATACCTTCAATCAAATATAGAGTCCATTATTTTCAAGCTCATCAATCAGGTCGCCCAAGATGTCCACATTGTAAGGGGTAATGATAAATGTGCTGTTTGCAACCTTCTTAATTTTGCCCTCCTGTGCGTACGCAACGCCGCTGAGAAAATCGACCAATCGGCGCGCAACATCCTTGTTGGTCTGCTCCAGATTGAGCACAACTGTGCGCTTCTCTTTCAGATGGTCTGCAATCTCTGCTGCGTTTTCAAAACGGTCGGGCTTCACTAGGACGACAGCGAGCTGTGCTGTTGTGTTGATGTTTACCACATTGTTTCTGCGGTTGGAATCGGCCGACGAAGCCGAGTAAGAGGAAGCCGACTGTGCAGGCTGCTGCTCATCCTCCAAACCCTCATCTCGCTGTACGGGGGTGAAATCGTCGAAATCCTCTTCCATATCCTCGCCTTTTACCCAGTCGAGAAAGCCCTTAATCGATGCCATATTCCAAATCTCCTTTGTGTGGATATCTTAAAACTTTTTTGGTCTGCCTGATGAACCTCATTGCTGCAAATACGGTCTTGCTCCAAAGATGCCAGTTCCTACGCGAACGATATTTGCACCGCAGGCAATTGCCTCTTCAAAGTCGGCAGTCATGCCCATAGATAAATAGTCCATAGATACATTATCGTATTTTTTTGCCGATATGTCAACAAATAGTTGTCTCATTTCCGCAAAATAACGCGAACTTTTATCTGTGCCTGTCGAAATTGGGGGAATTGCCATAAGACCACGAATACGAATTGTTTGCAATGGCGCAAGTGTTTCCAATGCCTGCGCAAGCGCTTCTGCAAAAAATCCGCTCTTCGCCGCTTCCCTTCCAATGTTCACTTCCAGAAGAATATCTTGGCACAAATTATGCTTTTTTGCCTCTTTTGCGATACATTCCGCGAGTTTTACCGAACTAACCGACTGAATCAACGAAACCTTTCCCATCAGGTATTTAACCTTGTTGCTTTGCAAGGTTCCAATAAATTGCAGGTCTGAACCAGTATACGCCCCCTGCTCATATTTTTCAATCAGCTCTTGTACCCGATTTTCACCGCAAGCAGTCAGGCCGGCGGCAATTGCCGCCCGCACCCGTTCTGCATCATTCATCTTTGTTGCTGCAACTAACAACACATCCGAAGGATTGCGCCCAGCCGCTCGCGCTGCCTGCGCAATCCGTTCCTGCACCGTATGTAGTCGTTCTTCCAGTATTTTGCGCTCTGTCTCTGTCATCATGTAATCACCTTCAAATTATTGGTGCCCGATGGATGGAGAACGATTTGGTCATCCATCAATAAATCGTCTCTTGTCGTTCCTTTTTCCACGATATAATAATCTTTTCCGGTATAGATGCGCTGAATTCTTTTGAAGCGCTTGGTATTTCCGGTCAAAATATATACGCCAGTCTCCTGTTTGTCATTCATTGTAATCGCTGATATCGGTACCCGCAAGCCAGAATAACTGCCAATAACAATATCAACTTTTTGTTGACGAATGGACACCAGTTCACCGCTGACTATCGCACTTGAAAAGACAACCAGAGATTGTTTTCCCGCATTGTCTGGGTTAATTGCCACGACTTTGGCGTTTGCATTGGCTGAAATCTGTGAAAATTTCAGCGTCACGCTTTGTCCAACTTTGAGCCTTGCCGCTTCCTCTTGACTGAGCACAGCAGCAAATTCCCAAGAAAATCCATCGACAACCTTGCCCAGCTTTCCATGCGGTGCAGTAATCTGTTGGCTGGTCAACTGCTCAAACTCTTCCGGCTGCATTCCCTCAACCGCTTCGGGCGTTAGAATCTCCTCATACCCGTCCACGACTTCGGAAAAATAACCGGAAGCCGGTGCACTGATGGTATTGCTGCGACCATACGCTTTGCCCGCTAAATCATTTTTTTCATTTTCCAGCGCAACAATCTGCGATTTTATCGCCGCTACATCGAGCGAAGCAGCATTGCGACGCAGCGATAACTTTCGCAACTCTGTTGCGGTATCCGCTGCACCTGTCGGCATACCGTCCTCTACTTCGGCGGCTAACTGTTCCATTTGACGCGAAATCTGTTGGTCAGTCTTGGTGGTATCATTGGTGTAATTGTCTACCGATTGCACCGCCGTGTTGAGCAGGTTCAACTCATCTTCAATTTCTTCCAGCCGTCGGCTGGCATCCATAATGCTCTGGTCTGCATACACAATCGCCAGTGCCGCCGAGGCCTGTACCTTTTCGCCGTTTGATACAATATGTTTTACCGTATTGCTGGACGTACCTTCGGCAACCGTTTCATTGCGCACAAACCAGCCTTCAGCAGAAATTGCATCATCAACCGTCACATATGCTGCTGCAATGGTTTCTGCGTTGGACGCAAGTGCATTGCGCATCTGTACCGTAAGATAAACAACCGCGAAGGCAGAAAGCAATACAATCAGGACATTCGTGGGTGAAACACGACGCCAGAGAGGTTTTTTCTCCACAATCCGAGTCTCCTTATTGGTTCGACGGGCGCTCCTCTCTACGGGTATAGAACTCGACCCGCTGACTAGGAATCATCGTCGAAATCGCATGTTTATAAACCATTTGCTGCTTGCCGTCACTCTCCAGAATGACAATGAAGCTGTCAAACCCTCGAATAATGCCGCGCATTTGATAGCCATTCATCAAAATCACTGTAACAACCTGCGCCTGCTGGCGGACGACATTCAAAAAAGCATCCTGCAAATTGATATCGTTTCTCACAATATATACCCTCCACTATTTGTAAAATTATGGATTCATTGTATACCCTGTGATGCAAGATAATCTGTCGAACGCTGAAATACCTGTTCAAAATCAGCGGCTGCATCGTAGGTAATCCAATAGATTTCCGGGTCGCGTGCAAGCCAGGTCATTTGCCGCTTGGCATAATTGCGGGTACGCCGCTTGAGCACCTCAACACACTGTTCCAATGTGCCGTTCCCCGAAAAATAATCGGCAAGTTCTTTGTAGCCAATGGCCTGTGCCGCCGTACCTACCAATAGCCCCGAACGAAATAGCCGTTCTGCTTCTGCCAGTAATCCTTCTTCTAACATCTGGTCTACTCGTCTGTTAATACGGTCATACAGCACTTCACGGTCAGATGGACGCAACCCGATTTTTACTGCCTGATATTTTGGCTCTGGGCGCTTGTTCTGCTGATTGAACGCATCCAACGTCATACCAGTCTGTTCAAAAACCTCTAATGCCCGTATAACACGTTTCAGATTATTGGGATGCAACCGTTCGGCCGCAACTGGGTCAACCGCTGCTAATCGAGCATGTACTGCTTCATTACCTTGCGTGCGCGCCATCTCCTGGTATTTCTCCCGAACGCTGTGGTCAGTTTCATCCCCCGGAAAGGCACTCCCTTCAATCAAAGCGTCTAAATATAGGCCGGTTCCACCCACTACAATCGGAATCTTTCCTTGTGCAAGCAATGCTTGTGCACAATCGTCCGCTAGTTCTACATAACGTGCAACCGAAAAGGGTTCATCCGGTTGCACAATGTCAATCATATGGTGCGGTACCGCTGCTTGTTCTGCATTGGTCGGCTTTGCCGTTCCAATGTCCATACCACAATAAATTTGCATGGAGTCAGAAGAAATAATTTCGGTATGGAGCTGCTGGGCCAACGCGATAGATAGCGCAGTTTTGCCGCTTGCAGTCGGGCCAGTAATACAAATCAGTCTATTTTCCATTACATTCCCCTTATGAGCTGACACGCTTAAACATTTTGTCCAGTTCATATTTTGTCAGGCGTACCGTTACCGGCCGCCCATGTGGACAACTTACAATATCCGGGTCACCCAACACCCGATTGCATAGTTTTTGCATTTCAGTAAGAGATGTGACCATACCTGCTTTGACTGCCGCTTTACAGGCAACGGTATGGAAAAAATCATCAATACAGTCAGGTTCTGGCGTGCGGTTGTTTATCAGCTTATCGGCCATTTCACTCAACACCGCATCTACATCTGCGCTATCTAGGCAGGCTGGGATGGCACGCACGGTAAAACAGTTTTGTCCGAATGGCTCCAATTCAAAGCCGATTGCCCGAATACGGTCTAGTTGCTTGCTTAATGCTGCATATTCGGTTGCCGTCATCTCAACAACACTTGGCAACAATTCTTGCTGGTCAATCTGTACGCTGCTGCGCAACTGATTAAACAGCATCCGTTCATGTGCTGCATGTTTATCAATCAGCAACAAACCATCCTCATCTTCTGCCACAATGTAAGTGCGGAATGCTTCTCCTAAAACGTGGGCGCGGTGAGCCGGCACCACAGGTTCTCCGACTGTCTCAACCTCTGAAACACTTGGTTCAATAGCAGGCATATTTTCTTGCGCTGCTTGACTGTACTTTTCCAGCCCGATTGGTTCAGGTGTTTCCATCTGTTCGTTTTTCTCTTCCGCTGTCTCAAGCTGCGGTTCTTGGTACAGCTCTTTTAGCGCATCTTCCGGTATGGACAGCTTGGGCAAATAATCCCAGTCTAAATCCTCTGCATCATCGGCATCAATATACGGTTTTTTGGGCAAAGTCGTATGCACCTTGACCGTTTTCCCCATCATCTGATAGGTGTCCTGCACCTGATATTTGTTATCCTGTGGCTTGGATGTCTGCTGTGAAACTTGATGCAGCGGCATATTTCCGGCTGGTGCTGTGCTGGAGTGTATTTTAACCGTTTGCCCCATCACGCGGCAGGTATCCCGCACAGGATAGCGTTCCTCGGTATGGGATGCCTTCTTTTCTTCTATCTTTATTGCGGCATCGGCAACCGGCATAGTCATATGCTGCTGCTCGGCCGTCAAACGGTCTTCTTTGGGTGCAGGTTTATGTTCCGTAGCTGCTTTGATTTGTGGGATGTTGTCATCCTGCTCCAAGGCGTTTTTGCACGCCACATATACCACATCGAATACTGCCTTTTCCTGCGCAAACTTTACTTCGGTCTTTGCCGGATGCACATTGACATCGACCGCATGAAGCGGAATTGTCAAAAAAAGTGCTCCTGATGGATATTTCCCTGTCAGAATCCGATTTCGATAGGCTTCTTCCATCGCCGCCTGCATGACACGCGACTTAACATACCGCCCATTGACAAAAAAGTGCTGCATGGAACGGTTTGGCCGCACCGCATGGGCTTTGGTGATATATCCCCAAGCCGATAATCCATCCTGCGAAAATGGCTTGACTTCCAATAGATTCGCGGTCATTTCCTTGCCAAACACCGAAAATATTGGTGCAATGAGTTTGCCGTTTCCCGGTGTGGCAAAAATCTGTTTGCCATCCCGAATCATGGTGAATGCAATTTCGGGATGAGACATCGCTGCATGTTGTACCACACTTACAACGTAGCCCGCTTCGGTAAAATCCTTGCGCAAAAACTTCATGCGCGCCGGCGTATTATAAAACAGGTCACGAACAATCATTGTGGTGCCATCTGGGCATCCTACTTCTTCGTTCACCTCAATCACACCGGCTTCCAAATGTAAATGGGTGCCTGCAAGCATATCTTTTTGCTTAGTAAACAAATCAATGCGGGACACCGATGCGATAGCCGCCAGTGCTTCGCCACGGAAACCCAACGTGCCAATGGCCGCAAGGTCATCTTGCGTGCGCAGCTTGCTGGTTGCGTGCCGCCGAAATGCAATCGGCGCGTCATCTCGTTCCATACCACATCCATTATCTGCAATGCGCAGATACGAGATACCACCATGTTGAATTTCAACCGTAATCTGGCTGGACTGTGCGTCAATCGCATTTTCAATCAATTCCTTCGCCACCGATGCCGGACGTTCAACCACCTCACCGGCTGCAATCAAGTCGGCTAGATGGTCGGACAATTCGTGAATGATTGGCATAAGTCAAACCTCCTTTCTCTGTTCAGGACAGCATTTTTTTGAGTTCATATAGTGCGGTCATGGCTTCAATTGGTGTCATTGTCTCTATTTGCAGACCGCGCAAGCGCTCTGCAACAGCATTTGTACCCAAATCCAGCATGGAAATTTGCTCACTTGGCGGCTCTGCAACTTCGCGTACCTCGGCGCGCGGTACATTGGATTCCAAATCGGATAAAATCGCCTTGGCACGTTTAATGACTGCATTCGGAACGCCAGCCAGTTTGGCAACCTCAATACCATAACTATCATCCGCACCGCCGCGCACAATCTTGCGCAAAAACGTGATATCATCCCCGCGCTTTTTGACTGCGATGTTATAGTTTTTAACACCATCCACCAAATCTTCCAGCGCGGTTAACTCATGGTAATGCGTAGCAAACAGCGTGCGCGCACCAAGGCGCTTCTTGTCTGCCACATATTCCACCACCGCGCGTGCAATCGACATGCCATCATAAGTTGACGTGCCGCGCCCAATCTCATCTAAAATCACAAGACTGTTGCGGGTTGCTCCACGCAGAATATCGGCCACTTCGCTCATCTCCACCATAAAGGTAGATTGTCCGCTGGCCAAGTCATCCGACGCACCCACGCGCGTGAAAATGCGGTCAACAATGCCAATACGCGCCGATGATGCCGGAACAAACGAACCCATCTGTGCTAAAATGGTAATCAATGCCACCTGTCGCATATAGGTCGATTTACCTGCCATATTCGGCCCAGTCAAAATGGCAACACGATTGCTATCCTCATCCAGCAAGGTGTCATTTGGAATAAACAACTGGTCTGACAGCACCTTTTCAACCACCGGATGCCGTCCATCCCGGATTTCAATATGCCCGGAAAGGTCAACCTCCGGACACACATAATGATTATCTGCCGCCAAATCACCCAGAGCGGTCAAAACATCCAAATGGGATAATGCGTGCGCTGTGCGCTGGATGCGGTGAACCTGACTGGCGACATGTTCGCGTATTTCACAGAATAAGTCATATTCCAGCGCGGTCAAGCGTTCCTGTGCCCCCAGCACTTGTCCTTCTAACTGTTTCAGCTCTTCAGTAATGTAGCGCTCACAGTTTGCCAAGGTCTGCTTGCGAATATAATGTTTGGGCACTGCGTCCAGATTGGTCTTTGTTACCTCTAAATAGTATCCAAATACACGATTATATCCAATTTTCAGCGTCTTAATGCCAGTTGCCTCGCGCTCACGCTGCTCGATTTCGACCAACTTTCCGCGGCCTCCAGTTGCCAGTTCGCGCAGTTCATCTACTTCCTGCCGATATCCCGCACGAATCAAACCACCTTCTCGCACCGAGACTGGTGGTTCGTCTACGATAGCCGAAGCCACCAACGACACAATATCATGAAGTGGGTCTAGTCGGCTGTTCAATTCACACAGCAATGGCACATCTATTTGCTCCAATAATTCCTTGACTTTGGGTAAATGCTCCAGTGAGGTTTGCAGTGCTCTGAGGTCGCGGCAATTCGCCGTTCCATACACCACGCGGCTAATCAAACGTTCTACATCGAACATTTGCCGCAGTTCATCGCCTAGATTAGAACGAAGTATGGGGTCATCGCACAGTGCACCCACGGCGGCCTGCCGTTTTTGAATGTGCAGCGGATTGAGCAGCGGCTTTTCTAACCACTGACGAATCATGCGCGAACCCATTGCCGTTTTGGTTCGGTCAATGACCGATAACAGCGAACCTTTTTTCTCTTTGGTACGCATGGTTTCGCACAACTCTAAATTGCGTCGCGCAGTCAAATCCAGCTCCATATACTGTCCATGGGTATATACATACAGCGTATTCAAACTGCCCAAGCTGCTTTTTTGTGTCTCCTCCAAATAGGATAACAACCCACCCAGCGCACATAACAGAATCGGCTCTCGGTCTAGTCCATTCTTCTCTATAACCGACACGCCAAAGCAGGAAATAACAGCCTGCTGTGCCGTATCCAAAGCAAATGCCTGTTCAGACAGTGGTGAAAAAATCGACTCTATTCGCTCTTTCAAAAAGTCCTGAAGAGCAAAATCCCCGGTTGCCTGACCACCCAGCAATGTTTCACGCGGTAAAAAACGGCTGATTTCGCTCAATAGTGCCCCTGCTGATTTGGTAATGGTAGCATAGACTTCACCGGTTGAAATATCAGCAAAGCATACACCGCTGTTTTGTTCACCAGTATAAATACAACACAAAAAATTATTGCGGTTTTCATCCAGCATGGATGCTTCAATCACCGTACCCGGTGTGACCATGCGCACGATATCGCGCTTGACCAAGCCTTTGGTCGTCTTGGGGTCTTCGACCTGCTCACAAATCGCAACCTTATACCCCTTTCGCACCAGACGACCGATATAACTTTCACTCGCGTGATAGGGTACCCCACACATTGGCGCACGCTTCTCCTGACCGCAATCGCGACCAGTCAAAGTCAATTCCAACTCACGCGAAGCCAAAATCGCGTCATCATAAAACATTTCATAAAAATCGCCCAAGCGATAAAACAAAATTGAATCGCGGCACTTTTGCTTGATTTCAAAGTACTGCTTCATCATGGGAGTCAGTTCAGCCATGTCTTTCCTTCTTTTCTCCCCTCACACGCTTCGCCCAAACAGGCAGCGCAGCGAAGTTTTCTCAATCCGAACCTGTGCAAATTCACCGATTTTTAGTCCATCCCCTGCACAGCACACCAGCAAACCACCTTCGGTGCGCGCAGTCAATGGATATTCGGTGCCCTTGCTTGTGCCATCTACCAGCACGCGCAGACATTTGCCTGCATACGCATCTTGACGCGCCTGCACCCGTTCATCCTGTGTGCGCAGCAAACGTTCAAACCGTTCTTGCTTGACCTCATGTGGGGTATCGTCTGGCATGGAAGCCGCAGGCGTACCGCTACGCTTAGAATACAGGAAGGTATACAGCATATCAAATCCAATTTCATCTACCAATGCGCGGGTTTGTTCAAAATCCTGCTCGGTTTCGCCGGGGAATCCCACAATGATATCACTCGACAGCGTTAAATCGGGCATCTTGTCCCGCGCATAAGCAATCAGTTCCCGATAGTGTGCGGCGGTGTATCCCCGGTTCATACGCTTTAGTATTGCGTCACTGCCCGACTGGAACGGCAAATGCAGTTGTTTTGCCACCTTGTCACAGGCTGCCATTGTGTCAAAGAGCTTGTGCGAAGCATCTTTTGGGTGACTGGTCATAAACCGAAGCAGAAAATCACCCGGTACTGCGTTCAGTCGTACCAGCAAATCAGAAAAATCAATTGGGGTGTCCAAATCTTTACCATAAGAATTGACGTTCTGCCCCAAAAGCGTGATATCCTTGTACCCTTCGGCTACGAGCTGCTCCAGTTCGTGCACAATCTGTTGCGGGTCGCGGCTGCGTTCCCGACCGCGCACATAAGGCACGATACAGTAAGTACAGAAATTATTGCACCCGTACATAATGGATAACCATGCTTTCGTGCCGCCGTCGCGCAGAACCGGCAACCCCTCTGCGATATAGCCCGCCGCGTCACCACTGGTATCAAATACACGCTTGTCTCCAGTCAACCGGCGATACAGCAGTTCAGGAAAACGCCAAAGGGCATGGGTACCGAATACAACATCTACTTGTGGGTAACTCTTTTTGATTTTTTCCGGTATGTGCTCTTGCTGCACCATGCAGCCGCACAGACAAATTGTGACATCCGGACGCGCTTTTTTAAGGTGCGAAAGCGCACCCACGTTGCCCAATGCACGGCTCTCGGCGTGTTCCCGCACGGCACAGGTATTGATAACAATGACATCGGCTTGCTGTGCGCTCTCTGCCTTTTCATACCCCATTTCGTCCAACATACCAGCAATGCGCTGGGTGTCCGCTTCGTTTTGCTGACAGCCAAACGTCTGTGTAAAGGCGCGCAGTTTATGACCGCACACCTCTGCTTTTTGGGCGTTCATTCGCGCGATGAACTGCATATATTCATATTGATGGGCAATCTGTTCTTGGGATACAACGGTTTTTTGCATGTTCTTTCCTTTCCGAAATTATCGAAACGCCTGCATCTTATCAGTATACACACACAGGCGGTGATACGCTGCACCTACAATTGGGTACTGCGGTAAATACTGCGCAATGGCACGGGTCAGATATTCTGGGCTCATATTATTGTTACCTGCTGCTGTGACTACCTCAGCCACAACGGTTTGCCCTGACACAGTAAGCGATAAGTCTCGCATCAGTTCCCGCATGTTGACTGTTTTTTCGCCGCGTTTGGAGCGCTTGACAATCTCCACCGTATCACGCGCAAACAGTTCTGTGACATCGGCGGCAAAAGCATTTGGGTCAATACCATAGGCAAGCGTCCAAGTAATGCGATAGCTTGACCACGCAATGTCACGCAACGGCATTCCACCATCGGCGAGCGGGTAAATTTCTAAAGCGCGCAATCCCTCTGGGAACACGGCATTGAGTTGTTCCACTGCATGAGGTGGAACGTCATCCGACAACAGGTTAAAATCCAGCAATTCCCACTCGCCCGAATAGCCGGTTGACAGTGGCAACGCGACCGATACATAGGCGTGTTGGTTAAATCCTTCAGTAAACCATAGTGGCATCTGACAACGCGCCATCGTTCGCTGCATGGTGTGCATCAAATCCAAGTGTGAAATATACTTGGCTCGTCCTTCTTTGGCAAACTTCATTCGCGCTTTAAACACGGCACTGACCCCCTTCCAACAGGCAGTTGGAGCCGCAGCCTGCGCACTGTTTCATACAGTCAGGTGTGATAGCCGCCTGTCGCGACCGTTCCCATTCACGCTGTAAGTGGCGCTTGGTGGTGCCGCAGCCGATATGGTCCCACGGGAACACTTCGTCGAGCGGGCGTTGCCGATACGCATAAAAAGTAGGGTCTAGCCCGCAAGATGCAAATGCTTCCATCCACTTTTCATACGAAAAGCACTGGTCCCAGCCGTCAAATTTACAGCCGTTTTTCCATGCCGTATAGATAGCTTGTCCCTGTCGGCGGTCGCCGCGCGCAATCACGCCTTCCATAACCGACGTTTGCGCATCGTGCCAGTTGTACGTTACATTTTTGGTGCGCATAATCTTTTTCATATAATCCTGCTTGCCGCGAAATTCTTCCAGCGAATTTTGTGCATCCCACTGGAATGGGGTCTGCGGCTTGGGCACAAAGCATGAAGCCGAAGCAGTAATCTTGACACCGCGCTGCCGATTATCAGTATTCATGCGCCAGCAATAAGCCACTTTTTTGCAGATTTCCGAAATACCGTCCAAGTCTTCTGACGTCTCGGTCGGCAAGCCAATCATAAAGTACAGTTTGACATTGTTCCAGCCGCCCTTGAATGCAATTTCACAGGCGTGCAATACATCATCCTCGGTGATGTTTTTGTTAATGACATCGCGCAAGCGCTGCGTACCCGCTTCACATGCGAAGGTCAAGCCACTCTTGCGCACTTTTTGTACGCGCTGCATCAGTTCTGAACTAAAGCTATCCGCGCGCAAGGATGGCAGCGACAAACTAATATGCCGCGGCTCACAGTAATCGAGCATACATTCGGTCAGCTCGCTTAATTCTCCGTAATCACTGGTAGACAGCGACGACAGCGAAATTTCTTCATATCCCGAATGTTGCAAAATGGCTTGCGCCTGTTTGAGTAATGTCTCTTTGGACTTGCGGCGCAGCGGGCGATAGGTATGCCCTGCCTGACAGAATCGGCAGCCACGCGGACAGCCGCGGAACAATTCAATCATAGCGCGGTCAAAGACAATATCGGTGGACGGTACCACAAAATACTCCGGATAATACATGGTATCCAAGTCTTGTACAATGCGTTTTTGCACGAAAGCTGGTGCGCCATCGTGTGCAGTAACTGCTTCAATTGTACCATCTGGATGATAACTGACTCCATACAGCGCCGGTACATACATGCCCGGAATCTGCGCCGCTTCCACCAAAAATTCGTGTTTGGACAGTCCACGCTGTACGGCACTCCGATACAGGTTGGTTAAATCCAACATAATTTCTTCGCCGTCGCCAATCATAAACAGGTCGATAAAATCGCACAGCGGTTCGGGGTTGTACGCACACGGGCCACCGGCAACCACCAGATTCTTTAATCCGGTGCGGTCTTTTGCCAATACCGGCACACCGCCCAAATCCAGCATATTTAAAATGTTGGTAAACGACAACTCATATTGCAACGTAAAGCCAATAATATCAAAATCCGAAAGCGGGTCGCCGCTCTCCAATCCATAGAGCGCAATTCCGGCTTTGCGCATTTCTTCTTCCATATCAACCCAAGGAGCAAACACACGTTCGCACCATATATTCGGTTGGTCGTTCAGAAGCCCATACAGAATACGTGAACCCAAATGCGACATGCCGACTTCATACACGTCGGGGAAGCAAAAAGCAAAGCGCAAGTCGATGTTATTTTTATCTTTGGTGACAGACCCCCACTCACCGCCAACGTAACGTGCCGGTTTCTGCACGCGGGGTAAAATCTGTTCCAGAGCAGTATGCAGCATGACAATCCTCCATTTCCTATACAGAGTTTATTATAGTACAAATACGCAAAGAGCGCAATTCCTCTGGTGCAAAATACCGCTTTATCGAAAAATATTGTGCCTTTAATCCAAATTTGTTCCCCCATAGCGCACTCACTTTTGCGCCAAATGGCAACACAGGGGGACATAGAAAAAGGAGACGTGTCACACGTCTCCCCCGTTTTCTTCCTGCACATGTTCCAATCCCTGCCGCAAAATCACGCTGATATGCTGGTCACACAGCATATAATACACGGTTTTTCCTTCTTTGCGGTTGGAGACCAGCCGCGCTTGTTTGAGAAAGCGCAGTTGATGCGAAATAGCCGATTGTGTCATACCTAACAATTCAGCAATATCGCAAACACACAATTCATGAATTGCTAACGCAGCCAAAATGCGCAAGCGCGTTTTATCCGAAAATGCCTTAAAAAAATCCGATGCCAAACGCGTAGTCTGTTCCCCTGGCATATGACATTTCACACTTTGTACCGCATCGCAATGAACACAATCTTCTTCACAGCATACCAGATTTTGCTTTCCCATCTGCTTCACCTCATGTGGGTTCTATCCGGCTGCTGCCGGTATCTTTATTATACACGATTTGTCTGATATTTTCCAAAGATTTTTTCTTTCGATACGTTTCGACTGCTTCGGGATGAAATCTACATTTTTTAGATACGGTTTTTCTGTTATGAATTATATAAAACACACGTTTTGTATTATTTATAGCATGAACAATTTGGTTATATACTCACAAAAACGACCGACGCAATTTGCGTCGGTCGTCGAACGAACCAATCAACTTCACTTTTTAAATCAAATTTTTCTCAATACTTCTTGATTTCGTTCACAGGCGTTTCGGTGATAACCTCCTTCAAGCCAGCGGCAAGCCCTGCCAAACCCTGAATCTCTGAAGGAATAATAATCTTCGTCGCCTTGCCATCTGCCGCCTTGGCAAACGCTTCCAATGCTTTCAGGCGAATAATCGGGTCAGTCGGTGCAGCATCATTCAACATCTGGATAGAATCTGCCAGCGCTTTCTGAACGGTCAACAACGCTTCCGCCTCACCTTCCGCTTCCTTAATCTTTGCCAAACGGGTTGCCTCTGCACGCAGTACCATAGACTCTTTCTCACCTTCTGCAACCAGAATCTTGGACTGCTTCTCACCTTCTGCGGTCAAAATCGCTTCACGGCGGTCACGTTCTGCCTTCATTTGCTTTTCCATCGACTCACGGATTGCTGTCGGCGGAATAATATTCTTTAACTCAACACGTCCAACTTTAATGCCCCATGGGTCGGTTGCTTCGTCCAAAATCGCACGCATCTTAGTATTGATAATATCACGGCTAGTCAGCGTCTGGTCAAGCTCCAAATCACCAATAATATTGCGGAGTGTGGTTGCAGTTAAGTTTTCAATTGCAGCCATCGGATTCTCAATGCCATAAGTATACAGCTTTGGGTCGGTAATCTGAAAGTATACTACGGTATCAATCTGCATGGTAACATTATCTTTCGTAATAACCGGCTGCGGCTCAAAGTCCACAACCTGCTCTTTTAAGGTCACTTTGCGCACGATACGTTCAAATAACGGAATTTTAATGTGCAAGCCTGTATTCCATGTGCCCTGATAAGTGCCCAAACGCTCAATAATATAAGCGTGCGCCTGCGGCACAATCACAACGTTTTTAGCGATGATGACCAGCACAATCAGTGCCAGCACAATCCAAACAATCCAACCCACAAAAAACATATTCTTCCTCCTTACGGCTTCATCTGCTGCACTTCGGGTGAAATGGGTTCTACAATGGCTTTCACGCCCACAATTTCACGCACACGCACCACGCTATCCTTTGCAATCGGCGCGCCATCGGCGGAACGTGCACTCCAGTATTGTCCCATAATTTTAATCTCACCCTGTGCCAGTGTATTGTCAATATCTTGCGTCACAACCGCTTGTTCTCCTAGAATGCGGTCTGCATTGGTTGCCGCTCCCTTAGGTTTGAGAACGCGACGCGCAAATGGACGCACCAAAAACAGAAAAATGGCTGACACTACGATAAATACCACCCATTGCACTGGCACTGGTGCCCCCAATGAAACAGCAATCAAGCTACCTACACCGCCCAGTGCAAACCAAACTGCATTCAAATTCATGGTAACAGTTTCAACGACCAGTGCAACAACAATCAATATTATCCAACACGCGCTATCTGACAGCCAAAACATCACAGCATCCCTCCCTTTCGACAGGTTCTCTTGTTTCCTTAGCTTGCCCGGCTGTTTACCGCTATTATACTGCATCCCATAAAAAAAGTCTATCCTTTTCCGTCGTGCTACCAGATTGTCACCAAACCCTCAAAAAGGCGGCTGTCACGGGTGACAGCCGCCTTGAAAAGGACGTAATTTTTGATTAGTACATACCGCCCATGTCCGGAGCCGGAGCTGCCGGAGCAACAGGTTCCTTCTTATCAGCAACAATGCTCTCAGTGGTCAGAACCATCGAAGCGATAGAAGCTGCATTCTGGAGTGCAGAACGGTTTACCTTGGTCGGGTCTACAATGCCAGCCGGAATCATGTCGCAGAATTCTTCCTTGTAAGCGTCGAAGCCGTAGCCAACCTTACCAGAATTCTTGATGCGGTCGAGTACAACCGAGCCGTCAACACCTGCATTTGCTGCAATCTGCTTAACCGGTGCTTCCAGACCGCGCATGATAATCTGTACGCCGGTCTTTTCGTCGCCCTCTACCTCGTCAAGCAGCTTTTCAACTGCCGGAATTGCATTGACATAAGCGGTACCGCCACCAGCAACGATGCCTTCTTCAACAGCTGCACGAGTTGCGTTCAGCGCGTCCTCAATGCGCAGCTTCATTTCCTTCATCTCGACTTCGGTTGCAGCGCCAACCTTGATAACTGCAACGCCGCCAGCCAGCTTTGCCAGACGCTCTTGCAGCTTCTCACGGTCGAAATCAGAGGTGGTCTTTTCAATCGCATTGCGGATGGTAGCAACACGCGCCTTGATAGCTTCGGAATCGCCAGCGCCGTCCACAATGGTAGTGGTTTCCTTGTTGACCTTGACCTGACGTGCCTGACCCAGCATTTCCAGCGTTGCGTCCTTCAGCTCAATGCCGATATCCTCGGAAATCACGGTGCCGCCAGTCAGGATTGCGATATCCTGCAACATATCCTTGCGGCGGTCGCCAAAGCCCGGAGCCTTAACTGCAACGCAAGTGAAGGTGCCGCGCAGACGGTTTACAATCAGAGTAGACAGTGCTTCACCCTCGATATCCTCTGCAATGATGAGCAGCTTGCGACCCATCTTAACAATCTGCTCCAAAATGGGCAGCAGGTCAGCAATCACAGAAATCTTCTTATCGGTAATCAGTACCAGCGCATCGTCCAGAACGGCTTCCATCTTCTCGGTGTCGGTGACCATGTACGGGGTCACATAGCCGCGGTCAAACTGCATACCTTCAACTACTTCGGAATAAGTCTCAGCGGTCTTGGACTCCTCAACAGTAATAACGCCATCGGTCGAAACCTTTTCCATTGCCTCGGAAATCAGCTTGCCGATTTCGTCGTTGCCCGAAGAAACTGCTGCAACACGCGCGATATCTGCTGCACCGTCCACCTTCTTGGACTGCTCTGCAATCGCCTTGACTGCGGTTTCAACAGCCTTGTTCATGCCCTTGCGCATAACCATCGGGTTTGCACCTGCTGCCAGGTTCTTCAAACCTTCGTGTACAAATGCCTGTGCCAGCATGGTTGCGGTCGTGGTACCGTCACCAGCTACATCATTGGTCTTGGTTGCAACTTCCTTGACCAGCTGTGCACCCATGTTCTCAAACGGGTCGTCCAGCTCGATGTCCTTTGCAATGGTAACGCCGTCATTGGTAATGAGCGGTGCGCCAAACTTCTTGGACAGAACAACGTTGCGACCCTTGGGGCCAATCGTAACCTTTACAGTGTCGGCCAGCTGGTCGATACCATTCATCAGCGACTTGCGTGCTTCTTCGCCAAACTGAATCTGCTTCGCCATAACTATTAACTCCTTATACGTTCAATCAGTTGTGTGGAATGATTTTTACTCAACAACGGCCAGAATGTCATTCTGACGGACAACGATGAGGTCTTCGCCGTCAATCTTGACTTCGGTGCCAGAGTACTTGCTGGTGATAACCTTATCGCCAACCTTTACCTGCATGACAACTTCCTTGCCGTCAACCACGCCGCCGGGGCCTACTGCCAGCACCTCAGCAACCTGAGGCTTTTCCTTGGCTGAGCCGGTCAAAATGATACCGCTCGCGGTGGTTTCCTCTGCTTCGACCATCTTAATGACAACGCGGTCGGAAAGGGGCTTCAAAGTCATAATCTATTCCTCCTAAAAGATTAGAATACAAAAGCACTTAGCACTCAAAACACCAGAGTGCTAATCCGGTTATTATCATACATCAAGTATAGCCGAAACGCAAGTGGTTTTTTGAAGATTTTAACAAAAAAATTGTGAAGATTTTATGAATGGTCACCGACGCTCCCGCTTTCCACGGTTTGGCACTTTGCTTTCTCCCCTGCCAACTGGTCGCCGTTCGGACTGTGAACGGAAATACATATACAAATCACATTTTATCATACCATTGTACAGCTTACGGCGCTTGTCCGCCCGATATCCGTAAAACTGCTCAAAGTCTCCGTCCGATGTCAGATAATACTGCCTGAGTTCGCTTTTACCCAGCACGCACCCCAATCCACGCACAATCGCCTGTGCGCTCTCGCGGTCCATCAGGCGTTCTCCATATGGTGGGTTAGCAAACAAAACGCCATTTTGTGGATAGGTGCGCTTGGTTGCGTCCGCCTGTTCAAACCGTATCAGATGGGCAACACCAGCTTTTTTTGCATTCTCCTGCGCCAGCGTCACACATGCCGGGTCGATATCACTGCCACACATGTCCAGCGTCAGGTCGGTGCGCACGGCTGCAATCGCCTGTTCCCGCGCCTGCTTCCAACGCGCATCGCCCACCCAACTCCATTTTTCTGCATCATAAGTGCGCATCAGTCCGGGCGCACGCCCCAGCGCAATCATTGCCGCTTCAATCGCAATGGTGCCCGAACCACAAAACGGGTCAATAAACGCATCTCGACCGCGCCACCGCGCCAATTTCACCATAGCCGCTGCTAATGTTTCGCGCAGGGGTGCCGCATTTGCATTGGCGCGATACCCACGCTTGTGCAGTCCTGCCCCCGATGTATCCAGATAAATTTCGGCTTGGTCATTCATAATCGCAAACTGTACCCCGCATCGCACACCGCTCTCTGCAAACCAGCTCACGCCATAATGCGCGCCCAGTCGTGTTACGATTGCTTTTTTGATGATTTTCTGACAGTCGGGTACGCTGTGCAGCTGCGAGTTGAGCGCATGACCCTTGACCGGGAAGGTCGCGTCCACCGGCACAAAGTCTTCCCACGCAATCGCTTTGACCCCTTCAAACAGTTCGTCAAAGCTAGTTGCCGGAAACGCTGCCAGCCGAATGAGTACGCGCTCAGCGCACCGTAAATTCATGTTCGCCCAGATAAGAGTATCTGCATCTCCGGTAAACAATACCCGACCATTTTCCGCACGCACGTCGGTCAGTTTCCCGCCAAATCGCAGTTCATCCGCTACAATGCCTTCCAACCCGAACAACGTCGGGCAACAAAATTCCAATTCCATGCTTCCACCTCAGTGCCAAATTGTTTCAATTCCGCAAAAGAAAAGCCCCTGTCCTGAGACAGGAGCCAATCTCGTTTTCTGTCCTCATCATACCCTGTTTGTCTGTAAAAGTCAATAGAACAGCATAAAATCGTGCGTGGGACGACCACGAACCGACAGATATTTCTCAATCTTAATATCAAACAACCGCAGAAAGCACAGATAAAGTATCATAGAGCATACGACCGCGCATACCAGTCCCATCCACTGACCACCCAGCCAGCCGACAAAGAACGAATAAAACACGCGCGTCCAAAGCCACACCGCCAAACCGCACAGCATCGGAGCACCCAAAAACCGCTGTAAGCGTATGACCAGCGCCCCACAGGACACCAATCGCACCAAATTACACAGTGCCACACACAACGGCGCAATGCACTGCGCAATAAGATACCCATACACGCGCAAATGCGGCTGTCCTGCTAGCAGATAAACCAGTACAAGCTGCAATGCTTCGCCTGATAGCGCAGTTGTAACCGTGAATTGCTGTTGCCCAATGCCATTGAGCAAGCAGCCGGTAATCATCTGATAATAACACAAGACCGCTGACAGACCGATGAGCCAAAAATAGGCAACCGGCACGGCTCGATAGAAAAATAATCGTGCAATCACGGGTGCAAGCGGCAATAACAATGCCGTTGCCGGAATACCCACAATCCCAGTCGCAAACAAACTTTGTGAAGTGAAGTGTTGCAGTTGCACTCGATTATGTTGGGACGCATACCGGCTGGCTTGTGGCATTGCCACCGTACATAATGACGCTAATAGCGCAATCGGCAACAGCATAATAGGCGACGCGATTCCTGACACAATACCCAACGCCGATACCGCGTCGGTACGCGACAATCCAGAATCTACCAATCGCGCTGGCAGTACCACCGCCCCCGCTGAGGCAATACCATTTGTCAAAAGCGCTGAAGCCGATACCGGCAATACAATATTCCAAAAAGGATTTTTTCCCGCTGGCGGGGCACTAGCAGCAGGTAATTTCATTCTGCGGTACATGTGCACCATCATTGCCGCGCTCACACATTCACTGATTGCCATACCGGTGAAAATTAACACCGCAATGCGCCCAAGGTCGGCGGTCTGTTCCATCGACAACAATGCAATCGTTGCGCCGATGCGCACCAACTGTTCGGTTAACTCGCTGGCTGCCGCATTGTCTACTCGATTCATACCAATCATCGTTGATTTGAGTACATTTTCAATACCAGTCAGAAAAATGCACACCAACATAATTGGCATGGCATCGATTGTACGAAAGTCTCCCAACAATGTGCCGCCAATCCAATCGCGGAACCCCAGCAAAATGGAACCTGCACATATAAAAAAGCACAAAAAGGTGCCAAATGCACGGCGCACCAATCGCCGTACCGCTCCCGCTCGGCCCTGTGCACTCCATTCAGCCGAAAGTCTGGTACATGCCATCGTCACGCCTGACAGCGCCGCCGCATGGATAACGATATACGCCGAAAATGCTAACCGATACACGCCAAGCCCTTCGGCACCCGCAAACCGGCTCAAAAAAATTCGATATACAAACCCCAACAGTTGTAGTCCAATATTGGAGAAGCAGAGCAAACACAGCCTTCCCATAAAGCTATCACACTTCCGCATAAACCCGCCCCCTTTGTTCTCGTTGCAAGCATATGGGAAAGGCGGGCAAAAAAGACCAGCAAAAAGCGGCGCAGAACCAAGTTCCACACCGCTTACCGGCTGCTTTATGATTGACGTTAAATGCGCTTTCCCAGCTTTTCGCTGTATGCCGCACGAAACTCTGCAAAGGTACCCTCATCCAGTGCTTTGCGAATCTCAACCATCAAATGATTATAGAACCACAGATTGTGCTGCACCAGTAGACGCTGAGACAGCATTTCCCCTGCCTTGAGTAAGTGCCGCACATAAGCACGGGAGAACTTGCGACAAGTCGGGCACTGACAACCCTCCTCAATCGGGCGGTCATCGGTCTGATACTTGGCATTGTGAATGTTCATAATACCATTCCATGTAAACAGATGACCATGCCGTGCATTGCGGGTCGGCATGACACAATCGAAAAAGTCTATGCCGCGTGCAACGCCTTCGATAATATTGGACGGTGTGCCCACGCCCATCAGATAACGCGGTTTGTGTTCGGGCGCATGGGGCAGTACAACATCCAGAATATGATACATGACCTCGGTGCTCTCGCCTACTGCCAATCCGCCAATCGCATAGCCCGGCAAATCTAACTTAGCAATGTCCTGCATATGTGTAATACGCAAATCATCATAGGTACCGCCCTGATTGATGCCAAACAACAACTGGTGCGGGTTTACGGTATCGGGCAATGCGTTCAGACGTGCCAATTCGTTCTTGCAGCGCTCCAACCAGCGCGTGGTACGCGCACATGAGTCTTGTACATACTCATAGGGCGCGGGATTCTCAATACACTCATCAAACGCCATTGCGATATCCGAGCCTAAGTTGGACTGGATACGCATACTCTCCTCTGGCCCCATGAAAATCTTTCTGCCGTCTACATGGGAATTAAAGGTCACGCCTTCTTCCCGAATCTTGCGCAGCGATGCCAGCGAAAACACCTGAAATCCGCCCGAATCAGTCAGCATGGGTCCATCCCAGCGCATGAACTTATGCAGGCCGCCCATCTGCTTGACAATCGCGTCACCCGGACGCACATGCAGATGATAGGTGTTAGACAACTCCACCTGACAGCCCAATTCCTTGAGGTCAAACGCATCGACCGCGCCTTTAATCGCTCCCGCTGTGCCGACATTCATAAACACAGGGGTTTGTACCAATCCGTGCGCAGTCTGAAATGCACCGCGTCTTGCGCGTCCTTCGGTCTTTTTTAATTCAAATGCTCCTATTTCCATTGTGTCACCTTTCTTTATTTGTGAAATCTCAGCTGTACTTATAAAAACAGTGTACTATCTCCAAACGAGAAAAAGCGGTATTCCTGCTCAACCGCTACGCGGTACATATCCAACACCTGTTCGCGACCAGCAAACGCCGAAATCAACATCATCAGCGTGCTTTCCGGCAAATGAAAGTTGGTTACGAGATGGTCAATACACTTAAACTGATACCCCGGATAGATAAAAATGTCTGTCCAGCCCGATTGCGCCCGCACTGTGCCATCCGGTGCGGCGATTGTCTCCAAAGTACGGCAAGCAGTCGTGCCCACAGCAAATACATCATGCCCCTGTTCATGCGTCTGGTTAATCAGCTGTGCGGTCGGCTCGTCCATCGTGTAAAATTCAGCGTGCATAATATGGTCGGTAATCTCATCCTCCTTGACTGGACGGAATGTACCCAGACCAACATGCAGCGTGACAAAAGCCAGATTTACACCCTTACTGCGCAGTTCATCCAGCAGTTCGGGTGTAAAGTGCAATCCAGCTGTGGGGGCTGCTGCCGAACCGGGTGTCTTAGAATACACCGTTTGATAGCGTTCGGGGTCGTCCAGTTTTTCCTTGATATAAGGCGGCAGCGGCATAGTACCCAACTTGTCCAGCAATTCCAAAAAGACCCCTTCATACGAAAACCGAATCATACGGTTGCCATCCTTGGGATTGACCGATTCCACCACGCCGGTCAACAGTCCATCGCCAAATGACAGCTTAACCCCTTCGCGTGTCTTTTTGCCCGGACGGGTCAGACATTCCCATACGCCATCCCCATGGTCAGTTAAAAGCACCACTTCAATCGGCGTGGTACGCCCTTCTGCCTGTCCCATCAGACGCGCCGGAATGACCCGCGAATTGTTCATCACCAGACAATCCCCTGGTTTTACATACTCAATCAGGTCATGGAAATGCCGGTGCTCCAATGCACCAGTTTGGCGGTTCATCACCAACATGCGGGAAGCGTCACGCTGGTCAAGCGGATGCTGTGCAATCAAACGTTCGGGTAAATCAAAATAAAAATCGCTCTTTTTCATATTGTCGTTCTATACGGGCATACCTAGCCCTTTATCCTCCTTTGCCCTTTATCCGGTTACGATATCGTCACACCGGTAAAATAAAAGGTTAAAATATCTTTGTATGTATATCCCTGCTCTGCCATCGCCTTGGCACCATACTGGCTCATGCCAACACTGTGCCCCCAACCTGTACCCGCAAAGGTATAACTTGTCCCGCTCGCAACTGGGTCTGGCGTGGTCTGCCCACCGCCAACCGAGATGGTCTGTGTTCCCGACGCACTCAGCGCGGTTTTTCCCTGTGCTGTGCCCATCGAAGAAACCATTCCGCTGCTCGACACGGTATACAATCCACCGTCTGAAACCGCTGTGCCATTGATAGACAATGTTCCGCCGCCCGTACTGGACGAGGAAACCGCCGTCGAACCAAGACCATTGACGGTATATCGAATACTGTTTAGCCCCAGTGCCGTACGACAGGCTTCCTTGGTCAGTTTAACACTTTTGCCGCTGGTATCGGTCACGGTCAATTCATTTACATTGCCCATTGCCGTGCGTTTGGTCACCTGCACGGTTTTCACACTGCCAATTGAATACCCCGCGCTGTTTAGTTTGGACTGCACCTCGGCGGCTGTTAGGGTCTTACTCCAGACACCGTTGGATATTTCCTTGGTCTTTTCATATGGGTCAGGCTTTCCGGTCAGGTAAGCATATTGCCCGCCCCAGACATTGACCGAAGATTCGGTCGCGCCGCCGTCCGATGAAAAGAAATAACCCACTACCTTTTTGCCATTCTCATAAATGTACTGTCCTTTGGTCTGGTCTACCGCCGCGTCTGAATTATCAGTCGCAAGGTTTGCACCCTGATAAACCTGACAGTGCGTGGTATTGCACACATCAAACCCTTGACTTTTATGCCGCTCCATTTGACCATCTGCATATGAACGTGCACAAACCGCCTGTGCTTTAAGCGCCTCGCTTGGCCAGCTTGCCGACATCTCATAAGGGATAACGCCCTTAATATAATCTTCCATATCGACGTAGTTGACGACCGTAACCGCACCGCCCGATGCCGTATACACAAAATCGCCGCGGTATTTATACTTATTAAACCATGTTAAAGCACCCTTGGGCGAAATCGCCAGTGTATTGGCGCTGGTCTGATACAAGGTTTGTCCGGTCTGTGTGTCGGTCACAACAAAACCGTTGCCCTGTGCCCGAATGGTCAATTTAGTATTGGATACGCTGCGCGCCGCCTGAAAAGTCGTTCCATTCATCGTGCCGATATCATAACCCGCTCCATCTACATTTTGTAGCTGCGGTGCGCTCATCGCGCTCGTACCATATGCCAATCCGACCCGCACGGTCACACTATCTATTGCCCGCGCTGAGTAGCGCGGCGGCAGGCACAACAGCATCCCTGCGGCAATAATCGCCGCCCATCTCCATTTTCCCATGGTTTCCTCCTTTTTTCGCCAATCCTGTCTTGACAAACCGCATCCCGTGCAATAGAATAAAGGCATATATTTATACTTTACCGAAATAAAGAAATTTCCTTCAGATAGAGGCGCGGTGTACATGAGTATCGTCTGCGAGGGGCCGTTACCCCGCCGACCACACGAAAAAGGGTTCACCGCCGAAGGTCGGCTCGCGTTACGGCGCAGCAGTCCTGGACGGCTCGGACAATATCCCGTCGTCTGTCACTGCCATAGCAATATAATTCTGCTGTGCCGGTGGAGTGCTATTCTGGAGCGGCGGGCATTTCATCCTGTCTTTCCATTATAGTGAGTCTATGCCGGTTTTTCAACCGGTTTTTTTCGTATCTGGCGGGGATTTCCACCAAACGGTAGCTAATAGGAGGATTCGTCATCATGAAGCAGTATCAAGTGGGCATTGTGGGCGCAACCGGTATGGTGGGTCAGCGCTTCTCGCTCCTTCTCGAAAATCATCCGTGGTTCCATGTCGTTGCGCTCGCCGCAAGTGGCCGCAATAAGGGCAAAACCTATGCGCAGGCCGTCGAAGGCCGCTGGAAAATGACCCGCCCTATCCCCGATTCCATGAAAGATATGGTTCTGCTCGATGCCACCGCAGACGCCGAAGAACTCGCCTCCAAGGTCGATTTCATCTTCTGTGCCGTTGACATGAAAAAAGACGAAATCCGTGCACTGGAAGAACGCTATGCAAAACTGGAATGCCCGGTCATCTCCAACAACAGCGCCAACCGTCTGACCCCTGACGTGCCCATGATTATCCCCGAAATCAATGCCGACCACGCCAAAATCATCGACGCACAGCGCAAGCGTCTGGGCACCAAGCGCGGTTTTATCGCGGTCAAGTCCAACTGCTCCATCCAGAGCTATGTACCTGCCCTGTCCGCTATTTGGGATTTGGGCGTGGAAGAAGTCGCTGTCTGCACCTATCAGGCTATCTCTGGCGCTGGCAAGACCTTTGACACTTGGCCCGAAATGATTGACAACGTTATCCCCTACATTGGCGGCGAAGAAGAAAAGTCCGAAGTCGAGCCGATGAAGGTCTGGGGTCATATTGAAGGCGACCACATCGAACCGGCTGTCAGCCCCAAAATCACCGCACAATGCCTGCGCGTACCGGTTGCAGACGGTCATATGGCAGCCGTTTTTGTGAAACTCAAAAATAAAGCATCCAAGGAAGAAATCATTGCAAAGTGGCGTGCATTCTCCGGCCGTGCACAGGAACTCAAACTGCCCTCTGCTCCTGAGCACTTCCTCACCTACTTCGAGGAGGACAATCGCCCGCAGACCAAGCTCGACCGCGATTTGGAAGGCGGTATGGGCGTTTCGGTCGGTCGTCTGCGCGAAGATTCTATTTTTGACTACAAATTTGTCAGCCTGTCTCATAACACCCTGCGCGGCGCAGCTGGTGGCGCGGTTCTTATGGCCGAGCTGCTGTGCGCCGATGGCTACCTCGACTAATTTTAAAAGGAGCTGCTTTCTATGAAGAAGCCTATTTTCACCGGCGCAGGTGTCGCCATTATCACTCCCTTTACCTCCACCGGCGAAGTCAATTACGAGGAATTTAAGAAAATCATCGACCACCAGATTGCACATGGTACCGATGCTATCATCATTGTCGGCACAACTGGCGAGTCGTCTACTATGACCCTCAAAGAACACGCCGAAGTCGTCGATTTTGGTTGTTCTTACATCAACGGTCGTGTTCCAGTCATTGCTGGTGCCGGTTCTAACGATACCGTTGCCGCCGTCGAACTGACCCGTGAGGCTGCAAAGTCTGGCGCAAGTGGTGTATTGTCGGTCACCCCCTACTACAACAAGACCACCCAGCGCGGTCTGATTGCGCACTTTAATGCCATCGCAGATGCAAGCGATTGCCCGGTGATTCTGTACAATGTGCCCAGCCGCACCGGTCTGTGCATCACCGCGCAGACCTATCACGAGCTGTCCAAGCACCCCAATATCAACGGTGCTAAGGAAGCCAGCGGAAACTTCTCCCTGCTGACCGAAGCAATGCACCTGTGCGGTGACGAGCTGAACTTCTGGTCGGGCAACGATGACCAGATTGTACCGCTTATGGCAATGGGCGGTAAGGGCGTTATTTCGGTATTGTCCAATGTTGCTCCCACCGAAACCCATCGCATGACCCAACTGTGTCTGGAAGGCAAATTCCAAGAGGCACGCGCCATCCAACTTGCTTATCTGCCCCTTATCAATGCCCTGTTCTGTGAAGTCAATCCGATTCCAGTCAAAAAAGCAATGGAACTGCTCGGTTGGCAGGTTGGCGGTCTGCGTCTGCCGCTCGTTGGTGTGACCGCCGAACATGAAGCCCTGCTGCGCGCTGAACTGGACAAGATGGGCTGCAAAATCTAAGGAGGTTGCTATGCCGAAAATCGTTCTTTCTGGCTGTAACGGTCGTATGGGACGTGCTATCACCGAAATCTGTGCTGGTCGTCCTGACCTTGAAATCGTCGCCGGCTTTGACCTCAATGCCGTTTCTCTCGCAGGCTATCCGGTGTTTGAACACCCCGATGCTTATACTGGTGATTGTGATGTCATCATTGATTTTTCCAATGCCTCGGTGACAGACGAACTGCTTGCCTATTGCACCCGCCGTCACATTCCGGTCGTTATCTGCACAACCGGTCATTCTCCCGAACAGCTTTCCGCCATTGAAGCCGCCTCAAAGGTCATTCCAGTCTTTCGGTCGGGCAATATGTCCATCGGTATTAACTTGATGATGGAACTGCTTAAAAAATGCGCTTCGGTTCTTGGTGAACAGTACGATGTCGAAATCGTCGAAGCCCACCACAATCAGAAACTGGACGCGCCCAGCGGTACCGCACTGATGCTGGCAGATGCCGTGTCGGAAGGGCTGCCCTATGAGGCGAACTACACCTATGACCGCCACGAGCGCCGCGAAAAACGCCCACCCCACGAAATTGGGATGCACTCCATCCGCGGCGGCACCATTGTAGGTGAACATAGTGTCTTGTTCTGCGGGCGCGATGAGGTTATTGAAATTAAACACTCTGCTCTTTCGCGTGAAGTGTTTGCCACCGGTGCAGTCAATGCTGCCGCCTTCCTCGCCCGTCAAACCCAACCCGGCCTGTACAATATGAGCCATGTTATTGCTGCACAATAATCGTTAAATCTTGCAATGTATTGGCTCTAATCGCGATTTTTTACACGTTTTTCATGGACTTTATATCACTTCCATGATATAATAGCCCAAAGTCTGCTGTGCCGCCGCTCCCCTGCGGCGGATACGGTATCCAAATTTTCTTTCTTTTTATTTTAGGAGGTTTTTTCTTTTCATGGACAGTAGTCACATAATGGACAGCAGCCAGATTCCCATGATTCTCGCCATTGTCCTGCTGATTGTCGGTTCGGCTTACTTCTCTGCAACCGAAACTGCTTTCTCGTCCCTTAACCGCATCCGCATGAAAAACATGGCCGCTGACGGCAATAAACGTGCCCAGCTTACCCTTGATTTAGCCGAACAGTATGACCGCCTGTTGTCTACCATCCTCATCGGTAACAACATCGTTAACATCTGCTCGACCTCTATCGCCACCGTGCTTTTCATCGCTTGGTTCGGTTCTGCGGCTGGCCCCACCTTGTCCACCGTCGCTATGACCATTTTGGTTCTTATCTTTGGCGAAATCTCGCCCAAGAGTCTGGCCAAGGAGTCGCCCGAAAAATTCGCCATGTTTTCCGCACCCATTCTGCGCATATTCCTGACGATTTTAACGCCGCTCAATTTTCTGTTCATGCAATGGAAAAAACTTCTGTCTCGTCTCTTTCCTTCCGAAGCAGACAGCGGTATCACCGAAGATGAACTTCTGACTATCGTGGACGAAGCCACCAACGACGGCACGTTCGACGAGCAGGAAAGTGACCTCATCCGTTCGGCGATTGAGTTCAATGATTTAGACGTAATCGATGTCTTTACCCCTCGCGTTTCGGTCTGCGGCATCGAAAGCACGGCAACAAACGACGAAATTACCGCTATCTTCCGCGAAACCGGTTTTTCCCGTCTGCCGGTCTATGAGGACAGTATTGACCACATTGTTGGTATTCTGCACGAAAAAGACTTCTATAACCACGTCATTGCAAACAACCAGCCCATTTCTGCCGTTTTACAGGCACCTCTATTTATTGCGCCTTCGCTGCAAATCTCTGACCTGCTCCGCCTATTCCAGAAGAGCCAAACCCATTTGGCCATCATCACCGATGAATATGGCGGTACCGCCGGTATTGTCACGATGGAAGATATTCTGGAAGAACTGGTTGGCGAAATCTGGGATGAACACGACAAAGTAGAACCCGAAATTGAGCAGCTCTCTGACACCACTTACCGTGTACGCGGTGAAACCCGTCTGTCTAAGCTATTTGATGAGCTTGACCTTGATACACCGGAAACCGATTTGACTACGGTAAATGGTTGGTTGATGTCTCAGCTCACAACGACCTATGAAAAAGAAGTGTTTGTATACAACAATACGTTGCGTTTTACCATTGAACAAACCAACGGTCGCTACATCGCGTTTATTTTAGTCGAACGGATTTTGCCCGAATCGGGTGACCTACTTACCGACCTTTCCAAAAATAACGTCTCTTAACAAAAAATCAACCGCCCTGTCGTTTGACAGGGCGGTTTTATTTTTTTCTTTACTTGAGCAATGCAAACACAATGCTATCAATCAATCGGTCATGCTTACAGACTCGGTTACAGAAATACCCCTCGCGCTGGAATCGGTTCTTCTCTAGTACCCGAATCGAACCCGGATTGATGGCCAGCACTTCGGCCTGTATGCGCACAATCTCAGTTTCTGCAAAAGCTCGCGCACAAAATCGCTCTACTGCCGTCGTTGCAATCCCCTGATTCCAGTAGCGTTCGCCCAACCAAAATCCCAGTTCGGCACTTTTTCGGTACACGTCCTCACCAAAAGTCAGTGTAATACCACCTGCTACCTGACCATCTACTGTAATCGCGCGCACCCATGCGCGTTCACTATGCGTGCGCCGTGCCAGATTGATAAAAAATTGTGCGTCTTCCTCGGTATACGGGTATGGAAACCCGTCGCGCAGATTGTCCGAAATTTTGGGATTGTTGGCTTGTGCTGCCAGCGCTGCTGCATCTTCGGGTACCCAAGAGCGAATATCCAGTTTCATTCAAATAACCCTCTTTCCATTTGTTCGACTGCTTTGGGATGAGGGATATAAAAAGCCCTCGTCCCCTGACTTTGTGCAAGGACGAGAGCAAATGCTTCGTGTTACCACCTTCACTTTATCCGCACCTCACGATGCGAACCTCTGCGAGTACGGAGCAAAACAATAATGCCCGCTCGATACTCTGACGCTGTAATGGGCGTACCCATCGTATCCTATTTGTACTTCTCAGAAGTACACGTCGGTACGCGGCTCCAAGGCCATTTTCCATCCGTCCCTCCAGTCCTCGTTGCACCAAATTCGAGGCTCTCTGCGCTTTCGGTCACGGTGTACTTTCCTTTTCATCGCCTTTTTCGTTCTGTCGGGGCGCTGCCCCTTTGCTTAGGGTCAGTATAACACCGCACATCTATGCTGTCAAGACCACTTACACCCCTTGCCCGTCAAATTCCGGAATAAAACTTTCTCCAATAGATTGCCCATCCTGCAAAAAACCCGTCAGTCCCAAATCGGAGAACCATTCAACCGCCTGTTCATATTCGGTATCGGTAATACAACGATTGAGTTCAGGAAAGGCTTGCATGTCAAATGGCGTATACTGCCGCATCAGACTGACTAGCACCATGTCTCCCCATCGCTCGGCAATACAGCGCAGTACCTGCGCGGTATCTCCACTCAGTTCGGGCAGCATTAAATGTCGGATAACCGTGCCGTGTATCAACAAACCATCTGTATCAAACCGCGGTGCACCAGTCTGCCGCACCATCTCGTCAATCGCATCACGCACAATGTCGGGATAGTCGGGCGCATGGGAATACCGCTCAGCATAATAACTGCTACAATATTTAAAATCCGGTAAGTAAATCTGTACCAGCCCATCCAGCCGCCGCAAAGTCTCAACCGTTTCATATCCGCTTGTATTGTATACGACCGGAATCACCAGCCCGTGTGCCCGTGCGTGCTCCAACGCCTGCGCAACACTGGGAACATAATGGGTTGCGGTCACCAAATTTATGTTATGTGCCCCTTGTTCCTGCAACTTCAAAAAAGTCTGCGCCAACTGCGGCACTGTGACTACTTTCCCGCCCTCTCCTCGACGACTAATGGCACGGTTCTGACAAAATACACAACCGAGCGGGCAATGCACAAAAAACACCGTTCCCGAGCCCCGTGTGCCCGAAATCGGCGGTTCTTCCCACTGGTGCAACGCCGCACGTCCAACCCGTATTTCATCCGATGCACCGCACACACCGCGCTGCCCTGCTGTACGGTCAACGCCACATCCACGCGTGCACAAGGTACAATGCTTATATTCTTTCATCTCACTTTTCCTCCTGCTTCTTCCTCATTCTACCACAATACCTATTGCCCCCACAAGCTTTGACGAATGGGCACAAACGTAGTAAAATAGAACCAAAGAATGCCAAATCTCAAGGAGGTTCTCTCTGCTATGCGCTATGTCATCTCGGAATATGCACACGATGCCTGTCCCTTGCTGCGCGATTTTCTGATTTATATGACCACCATCCGCGGCAAGTCTCCCAAAACTGCCTTTGAATACTTCCTCGACCTGCGTTTATTTTTGCGTTTTATTAAAATCGAGCGCGGTCTGGCACCCCGCGACGTGCCGTTAGAAGATATTTCCATTTTCGATGTTGATGAAACTTTACTGCGCTCCATCCGTCTGACCGATATCTATGACTTTTTAACCTACATCGGAGAACAGCGCCCCACACAAGCCAACAGCCCGGCCACCGACTACGGCTTATCGCCCATCTCCCGCGCCCGTAAGGTATCCTCACTGCGCTCGTTCTTCCGCTACCTGACCGACAAAATTCATGTGCTCGACTCCAACCCCGCCGGCGGTCTGGAACTGCCTGCCAAACCCAAGGAGTTACCTCGCTATCTGACCACCGACGACTCCATTCATTTGCTGGAAAGCATTGAGGGCAAATATGCCGAGCGTGATTACTGTATTTTAACGCTGTTTTTAAACTGTGGCCTACGTGTATCCGAACTGGTTGGGCTGAACGTCACCGATGTGCGCGAAGGAACGCTCCGTGTACGCGGTAAAGGCAACAAAGAACGAATGCTCTATCTCAATGAGGCTTGTGAAGATGCCATTGCCCAGTACTTACCTAAGCGTATCACCCCACACGAATCCGACCGTTCTGCCCTGTTTGTCAGTCGCAACCGCAACCGCATCAATGTGCAAACGGTCAAGTGGCTGGTCAAGAAATATATTACGGCTGCCGGACTTGACCCGACTAAGTATTCTGCCCACAAGCTGCGCCACACTGCCGCAACGCTGATGTATCAGAACGGAGTAGACATTCGCACACTGCAAAATGTACTTGGTCATGCCCGTGTGGATACCACGATGATTTACACCCATATCGCCGACCAGCACATTCGAGAAGCTGCCGAGCGCAACCCGCTCGCCCACATGACGCGCGGAAAAAAGGCTTCTCCATCGGGTGAAGGGTCACAAGAATAAACCGTAAAGTCCTGCCAAAATAGGCAGGACTTTTATAAGGGCAAATCTAAACCCGAATATTTTAACCACGCATGGTCTGCACAGGGTCAAGGTGTGCCGCGTGAACGGCTGGTGCAATACCGGACAATACGCCGCAACCCACCGCAACGCCAAAACATCCCGCCATCAATCCGGGTGAGGTTGCCACAGTGTAACCGGTCAATTTTGTAGCCAGCAGACACAGCCCTTGTGCCGCTGTCAGTCCTAATCCAGCCCCCACCGCGCATATCATTGTCGCTTGCAGCACAAACAGCCAAAATACATCGGTTTGCCGTCCACCAATCGCCCGATAGATACCAATTTCTTCGCGCATATCATGTGCTGCCGATAGCATCCCGCCCGCAACTGCACCCAAGGCAACTATCATCGAAATGCCCGCAACCAACAAAAAGACCCATACTGCTTTTTGTGCCATATCGTCCACGGTATTTAGATATCCACTCAAATTTTGTACCCCAATACGCCCCCTCAACCCCAATGGGCCTTGGGCAATCGCGTTTAGTTGACTGCGCACAGTTTGGGTATCGCCTGTACAGGCTAATAATACTTGGTCGGCTGCCTGTGTGCCATCGGCTAACAAGGCATAAGGCAAATAGATAATCGTGGGCACGGCTGAACCGGCAAGACCGGTCAACATCTGGGTTTGGTCACGGATAACGCCCACAATCTCAAATATTTGTTCCTGTCCGCCTACGGTCAAGTAAAAATTGCGTCCGGCCACTTCGGTACGCCCAAATAATTGTTTGGCAAGAGACTCACTAATAACCGCCCGCCGCACCGGTTGATTGGCTTCGCCCGCCGTCAGCAATCGCCCCGAAAGCACTTCGACATCTAGCACCTGCTGCATATGAGAATCTACACCGAACAAGAGCGCGTTGCCGCTATGAAAGCCATTTTGATACGAACCATTCAGGTACTTGACCGGCATAGCTGCCTGTACCGCCGGGCATGATTCCATCACCGCTTCGGCAAAGGCAGGTGTCAGCGCTTCACCCGTAGACGCGTCCTCCAAATAACAGGTCATGCCGCGTAGCCCTATCGCATGAATGGCTTCATGCATTTCATCTTGTGCTACGTTCCCCACCGCGCCAATCACTGAAATCGCACACACGCCAATTGCAACCGTACACCCACACAGTAAGCTGCGCACCCCGCCGCGCCGTACTTGCCCCCATGCCAGCCGCACCAAATCACTTGGCCGCATATGCACGCACCTGCTGTCCGTCGGTCAGCTCCGCTTCCCCCGCGTCGCATACCACCCAGTCACCCGCCGCAAGCCCGTCACTTACCTGCACACCCTGGCTGAGCTGATATCCGGTTTCAATGTCCTGCCGCTTTATCGTGCCATCGGGCTGGCACACAAACACATATTGCTGTTCCCCGTCCTGCCGAATGGCTGCATATGGGACGGTCACAGCATTAGGAACCGAATCGGTAAATAGTTTGACATCTACAGTCGTCCCCGGCATCAATCCGCTGTCCGGTTCTATCTCCAGACTACACCGCACTACCGCAGACTGTGTGCCGCCTGTCAAGCTGAATGTTTGCACCGCATAGGGTGCAATCTCGTTCAGCGTTGCGGCTACGGTATCCCCACCAGCTACCGATGTGATATTGGCACGCTGCCCCAGTTCCAAATCAGACGCGTACAATTCAGGGACTTTGGCTTCGACCTCCAGCCGTGAGAAATCTCCAATTCGCGCAACCGGAATACCGGGCAGTAGCGTATCTCCCACACTTGGAAGCTGTGCCACAACACCATCCATAGACGCACACACTACGGTTTGCCCCGCCATCTGTTGAGCAGACATGCCCACGGTATCCTGCAAAAACGTCTCGACCGCTTGTTCAGCTTGTTCTTCTACTTGGGGATAGCTGACTTCAAATAATTTCTGTCCAGCTTTCACCGTATCTCCCAGTCCAACATAACAAGACTCAACCCGTGCTGGTGCACTGACAAATTCGCTGCTCTCTCGTTTTGCTCGTATCGTTCCTTTGACCGAAATGCTGTTATATACTTTCTCCTGTGCCGCTGGCATCGCTTCCACAGATGGTGGCGGTTCAGGGGCATACAAAACCGACGCGACCACCATGCCCAGCAAAATCAAAACCGTTATCACAAGTACCCAGCGATATCTTGTTTCGCGCATACCTATCAGTCCCTCCGCAAACATTCTCATATTCAGTTTGTCGGTGTGACCATCTTTTTATACCTTTGGACACAAAAAACCCGCCCTATAAACAGGGCGGGTTCTGTTATGTTCCGGGCTGTGCCAACACCAGCACGTCATCAGTACAAATACGGGTATTTCCATCGGGAATCATGGTGCGCGCTCCGCGCTGAATCAAAATAACCAGTGTATGTTGTGGTGTGTCAATCTCTCGTAACATACGTCCATTCCACTTATGACTTTTATCTATGGCAATCTCACGCAACAATAAATTTTCTCTGTCCTCAAATGCACGCGCTGCAAACACCAATAAATCTCCCTCTTGTAATCTTGTCTTGCCATCTGGCACCAGATTTCCACCCGCTCGCGCAATCATAACTGCCAGCAGATTGTTTGGCAATGCCAATTCAGCCAGCGTGCGTCCGCTCCACGGGTGTCCGGTTCCAATATGTACCTTTACAAAATCAATATCATTGTCCTCCTGATAATCATTGAAGGTTTTGGAAACATCAGCCGCCGGGTCAATCATATCAAGTTTCCGCGAAATCCACGGCAACAGCGTTCCTTGCAGCGCAATCGACAATAATACAATACAAAACACCAAATTAAACAGGTTATACCTTGTTGTGACACCGTTTAACACCGCGAATATGGCAAACACAATGGATGCCGCGCCGCGCAGTCCAGCCCATGACACAATGCCAATTTGTCCGAACGGAGAACGGAACGGCAACAAAAGGGCAGTGCAGACCAGCGGCCGGGCAACAAACGTCAAAAAGACCATAATGCAAAGGGCAGGCAAAAAGACGGCAGGCAACTCGACCGGTGTAACCAATAAACCCAACAGGAAAAAAATGATAACTTGTGAAATGTCGGTCACCACATCAAAAAAATGGATTAAGTCTCGTTTTTGCGAAATACTTGCATTTCCCATTATGATACCGCATAAATAAACGCTCAAGTATCCATTGCCGCCTAGACAATCCGGCAACGCATACGCTACTAACGCTGCCGCAAACACCAAAATTGTACGGCTATGTGCATCGGTAAAGGTCAAATTCGCCAACACGAACACGGTCAAGCGTCCAATTACCAGCCCACATAATGCGCCCAGCACAATTTGTGCTAACAACATACGAGGTACAGACACATTTTGTCCAGCCAACATAGCGGACAGCAATGCGGTCAACATATAGGACATAGGGTCATTAGAGCCAGACTCCACTTCCAGTAAAGAAGCAGAACCATATTTGAGTGATAATCTCCCTGCTTTCAGGATATTAAACACCGATGCCGCATCGGTCGAGGCAATCACCGAACCAATGAGCAGGCTTTCCATCAATGGTAGCCGCAACACTTGATGCACAAAGATTCCGACCAAACCTGCTGTACATACAACCCCCACAGTGGACAACAGTACTGATTTTGCCAATACCGGTCGAGCTTCATGCAGATTTGTTCCAAATCCGCCATAAAACATGATAAAAATTAAACTAACCGAACAAACCAAGTTAGATAACTGATAATTGTCAAATTGGATTTGCAGCAAGCCATTCTCCCCAAACAACATGCCCAGCGCAATGAATATCAAAAGCGATGGAACTGCCAGCTTTTGAATAAACCGGCTCATGACCATGCAAATGACAATCACGCCGCCCATCAACAATAACGGCTCACTCATGTACATTCCTCCTTGTGAAAATTTATGCACCTTTTCTTGTCTATCATATCATAGAAAATCAATTTTATCCATCACAATGCCAAAAATGTAACCCTCCCCCCTACTTACATTTAACCCTGCATAAAGGCGCGTTTTATCCAAGTTTTCCTTGTAAAAAGCACGCGAATGTGGTAATATGAAACCGAAAATAAACACAACAAAGGAAGTGAAAGGATGCAAAAATCCTTAAAAGGTCTGGAAAAATTTTTCTGGCTGTACTTACTGTTTAATCCCATTCTGGATATCGTCAACGGTTTGTACATCTGGATGCTGACCCGTGGCTATGCCGGTATGGAAGCGGTCAACTACCGCGAACTGACCAATGCCGGCGGCCTGACCACCACCCCCGCACTGGTTGTGCGTATGTTGGTGTTGCTCATCATGGTCATTTATATTTTACTACTGCGCGATAAATCCGCCATCTTGACCGCTCTCCCGATGGGCGCGGCTTGGGCACTGTCCGTTTTGTCTGAATTTCTCTGGGTAGGCGGCATAAACCTATCGCTCGACGTCACCTTCTTTGCCCGCTTTGCCTATAATGTCGCGGTGGCAATGGTTTACCGCAATCTCTTTTTGCGTTCCGAACTGAGCAAAGACCGACTGATTGAAAAAATTCACGCCTATGTCAATGGCATGACCATCGTATTTTCTCTCGGTATCCTTATCCCCTATGTGCTGCGTGTCGGTTACAGCACCTATTACGACCGCTTCGGCGCGCGCGGGGTACGCGGCTTCTACTATTCCGGCAACGATATCACGGGCGCTTTGATGATTTTGCTCCCGCTCGCGCTGGCTTATTTCCTATTTATCCCTCGTGCCAACTTCACCCGCAGTCGTATGATTTTTTATAGTCTCGGCCCATCTATGAGCATTATCTGTCTTATGCTCATCGGCACCAAAACTGCACTGCTTGCAATGGTCGGTGAATCGGCTGTGATGGTGCTCTATGCCATCGTCATCGCCATCCGCGGCAATCGAGAATTGCTGCGCCGCGTTGCCATCCTCGCGGTCATCACAGTTATCGTGGGACTTTTCTTCAACACACTTTCGGTTTTGCTCAATGGTGCCGGACGCGGTTTGATGGACATGTTGGAAGCTTCCATCGGTGGCATGATTGACCAGGCAGATGAACCCGGCGGCAGCCTGACCGCTGGACGCTTCAACAAACTGGCCGAAACGTTCGCAGACTTTAAGGCCGCTGGGCCGATTGCTTGGGCGTTCGGTGTTGGCCGCGGCTCCCAAGGTCATATCATTGAGATGGATTTGTTTGATGTTGGTCTGCTGTACGGTCTGTTTGGCTTTATCGCCATGACACAGATGTATATTCGTTACGGCATCGAATTTCTCATCCGCATGGCACGCAATTTTAATGTGCTTGTGCTGGGGGCATTCATTTCTCTGGGTATCACAGTCGGCTATCTCGCCATTGCCGGCCACATTCTCTTCACGGTTACTTCGGGCTTTTTCTTCGCCTTTGTGCTGGTCTATGCCCGTCTGCTGACCACCGACAAGGATAAACTGTAAAATCGCAACTATCTGCGGGGCTGCAATGTCAGCTCCGCTTCTTTTTTGCTTTCAGCGCCCGCTTCTTTCTGTTATAATAATCATATGCGCCCGCCCTGCACCATACCTTGTCTATAAAAGGGGAGGTGCAAAGCAATGAAACAAAAACTATTATCTCATATTCGCAGGCGCTGGCTATATTATGTCGCTCTTGCGCTGCTCGGTGTTCTGATTCTCGACCAGCTCCATCCCATCCAGCGCACCCATGTCTTTCGCGCCCATGACAGTACAATCACTTTGGTTTTAGATGCCGGGCACGGTGGTTTCGATGGCGGTGCGGTCAGTCCGAGCGGGGTCACCGAACAGCAAATCAATCTGTCTATCACCTACAAATTGCGCGATTTGTCTGGGCTGTTCGGTCTGCCCTGCGTGCTCACCCGTCCGGACGACAATGCGCTGGACTATGTGCCCGACCGCTCGGTGCGTGAAAACAAAGTCGCAGATATCCATGCCCGCAAGCGTATCTGTGAACAGACCCAAAATCCGGTTTTTATCAGTATTCATCTAAACAAATTTGAACAGTCGCGTTATTTTGGTGCACAGGTGTTCTACGGCGGAGCACATGAGGATAGCAAACGTTTGGCCGAATCCATTCAAGCCGCTTTGTGCGCGGGTATTGACAATGGTAACACCCGTGTTGCCAAGCCCGCTGGTGATTCCATCTATCTGATGCGCCAGCTTACTTGTCCGGCTCTGATTGTGGAATGTGGCTTTTTATCCAATCCACAAGATGAAGCTGCCCTGTGCCGCGACGATTACCAAACCCAACTCGCCGCCTGTATCCTAACCGGTTACTTGCAGGCATAACCTCATCTTTTATTTGGAGGAAGTCCCACTATGAAACAGAAAACCGTCTTTCTTTGCAGCGATTGTGGCTATGAAAGCCCAAAATGGTACGGAAAATGCCCGTCCTGCGGTGCATGGAATACGCTGAGCGAATACCATGTCAAGCCCCAGACCCAAACCCGCGGGGTACTTGCTTCGACTGCCGCCACCAGCCGCACTCAAAATCCCCCTGTTTTGCTCGCTGACATCGACTCTACCACCGAGTCGCGCTTTTTGTCCGGTATCGGAGAGCTTGACCGCGTATTGGGCGGCGGTGCCGTCCACGGCTCCTTTGTATTGGTCGGCGGGGAACCTGGCATTGGCAAATCTACCTTGCTGCTGCAAATGTGTCAGGAAATGTGCCGTTCCGCCAAAGTACTCTATGTATCGGGCGAAGAATCGCTGCGGCAAATCAAACTGCGTGCCAGCCGTTTGGGCATCCGTGCCGCACAACTTTTCGTTCTGGCGGAAACCGATATGGACGAAATCATTCAGGAAACCGACCTGTTACAACCTGATATCCTTATTATTGACTCCATTCAAACGGTATACCGTCGTGACCTGACCGCCGCCCCCGGCGGCACTACCCAAATCAAAGAATGTGCCATGAGCCTGATGCAATACGCCAAGCGCCATAGTGTGACCATCTTTATTGTCGGGCATGTCAACAAGGAAGGCTCTCTTGCTGGCCCCAAAATTTTGGAACATATGGTGGACTGTGTGCTGTACTTCGAGGGCGAACAAACCGGCCCGTTCCGTTGTCTGCGTGCCGCCAAAAACCGCTTTGGCTCCACCAATGAGATTGGCGTATTTGAAATGAGTGACCGTGGGTTGCTCGAAGTGCAAAATCCTTCGGCTGCCATGCTCGCTGGTCACCCGACCGGAGCTTCGGGCAACTGTATCGCCTGTGTGATGGAGGGCAGCCGCCCTTTATTGGCGGAAGTGCAGGCGCTGGTTGCAAAGACACAGTTCGGCGTACCCCGCCGCACGGCGGCCGGTGTCGATTATAACCGCATGGTGCTGTTGCTCGCCATTCTGGAAAAACGCGCTGGGCTGTTCTTATCGGGCAGTGATGCGTATGTGAATGTTGTCGGCGGTATGCGGTTGGATGAGCCTGCCGCCGACCTGCCTATGGTGCTTGCCATCGCGTCCAGCTTTCGGGACAAGCCCCTGCCCGAAGGCGTGATGAGTTTTGGAGAAGTTGGCTTGACCGGTGAATTGCGTGCGGTCAACTGTGCAGCCCAACGCATTGGCGAAGCCTATCGCTTGGGTTTTCACACCTGCATTGTGCCCGACCAAGAGATTGGGGATGTACCGCCGTCTATGAATGTCGTGCGGGTCAAGACCATTCAACAGGCGATTGCAGCCGTTCTATAACTCACCAGCCGCGCAGCCATGCGCGTACCTCACCTACCAATTCGGCTGTCTTAAATCGCACGGTCGTCCCTTCGCACAGGTCATTCTGTGGCGCCTGTGCCGCATTGGTGCACAGTGGCGGGAATACCACACACCACCAGTTATGCCCAGCAGCAGCGCCCAGCCGGATTTTTAAGCCGGTATACCAACCGGCAGGTAAAGAAAAGGTGTCATACTGGCGCGTCGGGTAATATTCTCCCGCAATTTGAGCGCTCAGACTATACAGCATCCCGTTTTGCCGCAAAACGGCGTTTGCTTCATCGGTAATTTCCTGCAAGTGGGTACCCAGAATTTGACGCACGTCGTCCTGTGTCTGTGCACCCTCCAAAAGCGGCTCAGCGATTTCCAGCACGCGGTCGCGCACCAATAATTTTACTTGCTGGTCGGCGATGCTGTCCGAATTTGCCACAACATGCAGACGCAACAAACCATCTGATAGTTGTTCTTGTGCCAGCGACACCCACGCTGCATAGCCAAATAAAATGGCGAGTAAGCCAATTAAAGCAAGTTCTATCCGTTTGCATTGTATCATCGTGATTTTCCTTTCCTTGGTGATTTTTTCGATTGTCTTTTGATGTCATGCAAACAGTATAGACAAAAAAAGCCGGGCTTAAACGCCCGGTTTTTTTATTTTAATTGTGTTAAGTGCGTTTCGGGGAACATCTGCTTTAGGGCCTCATATGCTCGTTGTGCTTTATCTGCGTCGCAGAACAGTCCAAAAGTAGTCGGCCCGCTGCCGCTCATCACCGCGCCGTCTGCGCCACAAGATAACAAGATATCCTTGATTTGGCCAATTTCAGCATGTCTGCGAGCAGTCACGGTCTCCATCACGTTATACAGGCGGTGACAAATACCATCATAGTCGCCCGTTTCCAGTGCCTTTATCATGCCTGCTGTGTCTGGACGCATGGACAAGTTGCCGCCGTTCATCTGTGCATATACCTCGGCGGTGGATACCGAAAACGCGGGCTTACACAGCACCGCCCAGCAAGGCGGCATGGCAGGCAGCGGTGTGAGCTGCTCCCCGATACCTTCAGCCAACATACTGCCCCCTCGCACACAATAGGGCACATCTGCACCCAATTTCACGCCGATTTCACACAGTTCATCTAATGTACAACCAGTTTGATACAGTTCGTTCAATGCGTGCAAGACGGCTGCCGCATTGGTGCTGCCGCCCGCCAGCCCAGCCGCAACTGGAATCCGCTTGACTAAATCAATGTGCAGACCTGCACACGCCGTACCAGTCGCTGTAAAAAACTGCTCTGCCGCTCGTACTGCCAAATTGTGCCCATCAGTTGGCACATAGGCACGGTCACAACTCAAAGTGATGCGTCCAGTATCGGTCTTGGTCACTGTTACATCATCGTGTAATTCCACGGTCTGCATGACCATACGCACAGTATGATAGCCGTTTGGCAGTTTGCCGGTTACGTCCAAGGTCAAATTGATTTTAGCATGTGCGCTGCGTTGGATGCTCTCCATTTGTGCTCAACTCCTTACAGTGGATAATCTTGCGCCGTACGCTCACGGAATACGGTCAGCCGGTCAAAGCCCAGCCCGCGCAGATAGTCTCGATATACCGGGAAACCGCGTCCGATATCGCGTGCGCGGTGTGCATCGCTGCCCAAGCTGACACGGGTACCGCCTAGTCGGCGGTATTCTTCTAAAATCCAACGGTCGGGGCCGGGCTGCTTCTTCCAACCAAACAAGGTAGCGGCGTTGCACTCCAGTGCATACCCGCGCGAGACTGCCAGCCGCAACACAGGTAAAATATGTTCCATATAGTTGTCAAAAGATGGTTCGTTATCCGGCCGCTTCATCACCCGTAATGGGTAATCCAAGTGCGCCAACACATCAAACCCGCCATATTCCTCCATGCGCACGACCTCGGCAAAATATCCCCGTAACAGTGCGTCGCAGTCAATATGGTCATAGTCTTGGTCATAGAAATCAATATCATCTGGCATAGCGTGTAATGAGCCGATGACCACATCAAACGAAAATCCGGTTAATATTTCTTGTGCTAACGACGGGTTCGCGTGCGGTTGTCCGAGTTCGATTCCCTTGAGCAGCTCGACCCGCCCGCAGTAGTTGGGTTGTGCTGTGTCAATGTCGCGCTGCACCGCTGCAATGTCATAGCGAATGGGGGCAGCTTTACGAAATATGTCATAGTGGTCGGTCACGGCCAACACGTCCACGCCCGCTAAAATCGCTGCGTCTGCCATCTGTGTAATCGTCGCCGGTTCGCGTTCGGTGTCAAACGAATACCGCGAATGGGTATGTAAATCAACCATGAATTTCTCTCCTTCGTGCCCGACAAAAAGCCCCCGGAATACGTTCCAGGGGCCAGTGCAAAAACACAGTGTTTTTCTTAGTGAGCGGCTGCCTCATTCACCAGACGCTCGGTATCCTGCGCGATTACCAATTCTTCATTGGTCGGGATGACCAGCACGCGCACACGCGCATAGTCAATCGAAATATCCATCTGACGGCCGCGGAACTTGTTCTTCTCCGGGTCAATCTTAATGCCCAGATATTCCATGTGCTCACATACGTCCCAGCGTACCGAGCGGTCGTTCTCGCCAACACCAGCGGTGAATACAATCGCGTCTACGCCGCCCATTGCTGCGATAAACGAACCGATAATCTTCTTAACCGACAGGTTGAACATGTCCTTTGCCAGCGCTGCGCGCACATTGCCTTCGGCAATTGCGGCATCCAAATCACGGAAGTCGGACGAAACACCCGAAATACCCAGCATACCCGATTTTTTATTCAGGATGTTGATGACATCGTGTGCGTCCATCTTTTCATGCTCGGCTAAAAATTCGATAATCGCCGGGTCAATGTTACCCGAACGGGTGCCCATCGGCAGACCATCCAGCGGCGTAAAGCCCATCGAAGTGTCAACCGATTTGCCGCCATCAATCGCAGAAATCGACGAACCGTTGCCCAAGTGGCAAGTGATGATTTTCAAATCCTCAATCGGGCGACCCAGCATCTCGGCTGCCTGCTTGGATACATACTTATGCGAAGTGCCGTGGAAACCATAGCGGCGAATCTTGTACTTTTCATAGTACTCATAAGGAATCGCGTACATGTAATTCTTCGGCGGCATGGTCTGGTGGAATGCGGTATCGAATACGGCAACCTGCGGCACGTCCTTACCCATAACCTCTTCACAAGCGTGAATACCGATGAGGTTGGGGGTATTATGCAGCGGTGCGAGCGGGATGCAGGCTTCGATAGCCTTAATGACTTCGTCGTTAATCAGAACCGAATCGGCAAAATATTCACCGCCGTGTACAACGCGATGACCGACCGCATTGATTTCGGACATGTCGTGGATAACGCCCCACTTCTCGTCCAACAAAATGTCGATAACTGCCTTAATGGCATCGGCATGTGTGGTCATGGACACATCAGCCTTGTACTTCTCGTCCGAGCTGCCCTGATGGGTCAGTTTGCCGTCAATGCCGATTCGTTCACACAGACCCTTTGCCAATACGGTTTTGGTATCCATGTCGAACAGCTGATACTTCAGGGAAGAACTGCCTGCGTTAATAACCAGTACTTTCATTCTTCATAACTCCTTGCTGTGTTTTTGGTCACAATGTTTCAAAATGTTCCGCTTTTGTCGTGCGCAAAGATGCAAAAGAAATTTGCAAGAATCAACAAATACGTGTACAATAATTCATATAGTTCTATTGTACACCACCCCGTGCAAATGTACAACATCTATTCTGGAATTTTTTTGGAGGCTCTGATGAAAATTTGTGGAATCGTCGCAGAATATAACCCGTTTCACAACGGGCACGCCTATCATACCGCGCAAACCCGCGCCATTTTGGGAGCGGATACCCCGCTGGTAGCGGTCATGTCGGGCAACTATGTGCAGCGCGGCGATTTCGCCATGCTGGACAAATACCAGCGGGCAGCTATGGCCGTTCAAAGTGGTCTGGATTTGGTGCTGGAATTGCCCCTACCTGCCGCACTGTCCTCAGCCGAAGGGTTTGCACGCGGTGCTGTCGCTACGCTCGACGCGCTCGGCTGTGTCACGCATCTTTCATTCGGTTCGGAGTGCGGTAACCTCGACCGCATTCAGCAAGCCGCACGCTGTGTGCGCGCCGGTCTGCCCGATGCCTTGCGTGCCGGTCATTCCTATGCCGCCGCACTCGAACAAGTTGTATCTGCGGTTGACCCTAATGCCGGTGCCCTGCTCGCCCAGCCCAACAACACCCTTGGCATTGAATATTGCGCCGCCCTTGATGCATGCGGCTCATCTATCCAGCCGCTGACGATTCTGCGCGACGGGGCTGCGCACGACAGCGAACAAGCACATATACGCCCATCGGCTTCCTTTGTTCGCGCTGCTGTGTTAAATGGCACCTTGAATCAATATGAGGATACCCTGCCACCTCCGGCACTGACTATCTTACAAGCCGCGCTCTTGAGCGGTGCCGCTCCGGTTCACACTGCGGTTTGTGACCACGCCATCCTGTCTTATCTGCGGCGGTTGTCTCCCGACGACTTGTTACGCTTTTCGGGCGGCTCTGACGGTATCCAACACCGCCTGTACCGCGCTATCCAATCTCAGACCAATTTTCCCGCCATTTGCCGTGCCGCCCAGACCCGTCGTTATCCGCTTGCCCGTGTACGCCGTGCGCTACTGCGTGCCTATCTTGATTTACCTGCCAATATCAGTGTTTATCCGCAATATCTGCGCGTACTTGCCATTGGTGCGCGTGGACGCTCCATCTTGCGGCGCTTGTCTACGGATTTGCCAGTTATCACAAAACCGGTATCTGAAAAAAGATTGCCCGATGAACTGCAACCCGCGCTGCGCGCCGATGTGCTTGCAGACGATTTGTTCGCCCTCGCACAACCCAACCCCGACTTGCGCACTGGTGGCAGTCACTACCGCCGTACCCCCTTCTGTCTGCCCGGCAGTCACTAACCCCGAAGCGCAAATCGAGTTCAGGGGCTGCGCCCCTGACGCGCTCCAGCCGCGCAGGCTGGTCGCGCCCCGCAGGACGCGAAATCCCCCTTTGATTGTCGGTCTTGTGCCGACAATCAACCAAACTATCAAAAAAGCGCCGTCCCGCAGGACGGCGCAAATTTATGCTATGTTTTGGCCACGTTTTATCTCTTCAATCCCGTAATTGACTGCTGACGCGATAAGAAATGTCCTTTCCTTCCTTCTGGTATAGAATTTCATAATCGAAAACTTGTTGAGAAGTTGTGTCTTGAACCGTAAAGCAGATTCGGTCTTGGGGCAAAATTTTAATACCGTCTTGCGGAATATACACAAAATCCAATCGGTCAGACGCTGCATTCACACGTCCAATACCGGTATCATCCACCACAAATACATTGGTTTGACTACCGTCCTTTCCTTGTGCGATTGCTGCAAATTCTATAGAGCCTGATTCTTCACTTGATGGAAATGTATAATCCAAAATAGTATAATCCGGATACTTCTGCGTAATCACAGATAAATATTCATTGTCAGCACTAGAACTTTCTTCTTGATGTACAACGGGTGTCTCTGTATCCAAAATATATACAAGTAAACCTCCCGCTACAACCAAAGCTACTGCCAACAATCCCCCAGTAAGGAATTTCTTTTGATAACGCATAGTATCTCCATCCTTTTACAATGGTTGATTTTTATGCAAAATATCCTTCATCATAAAGTTTAATGTATTCATCAGTGTTTAAATTTTCTCGTACTTTAAAATGAATATGTGCTTCTGCTGGAGCATATACATCCGAAATGCTTTCCGTCTGTTCAAACCAGTCATCCTCATATCCATCCATCCATACTTTATACACAAGGCGACCTCCTGTATTCACACCAGGTATATATGCCTCAAGTATTTGAAATGAATACGGCGGGATTGTCAGATATGCACCTGACGACCTTCCCTCTGTCCAACTTCGGCTAGCTGAAACTTCTAACCCTGCTTCACCCGAAGCCTTTGCCAAAATAACCCCTGCTTCAGCACTCGCCTTTGCATAAGCACCAAAACTTCCCGTTACTGTACCACTCGTTGTATAGATATATTCAATTTCTAATTCTCCTGCGGATGTAGTATTATCTCCAGAAACACTACCAAGGTATTCATATTCCCAAATCGTATCTACATAATCTGGATCATAATCAATCACTTCACGTATATATATTCCTCGCCGCATATTGTCAGAATTTTTTTCATTCAAAGCTGCACCTGTAGAAGTCAACAAAATACTAATAGCTGGTATAATACACAAAGCTAATGATACTTTTCGTTTTTTCATACTTGCACCAACTTTCTTAATTCTAAAATACACTTAGCACTTCATCCTTTATTCAAACATTCTCCTTTCTTATTGTTATTCTATCTATTTCTTTCCTTTTTTTTTCAACATCGATATTATACAATTTATTTAAATAAAACTTATTCATTTCGACAGAAAAAAGCTCCCCAACTGGGGAGCTTATGTTTTAGTGAACGTATTCAAATTCCATGTCGCCAATGACAACGATGCTGCCTTCCTCGACCCCAAGCTGTTCCAATCGGTCATACACGCCCGCATTTTTCAACATTCTATCCATATACAGGCGGGATTCATAATCATCAGTGTTGACGCTGCCCATGATTTTGTCAATCCATGCGCCGCCGACCACATAATAATCTTCCACTTTTTCAATCGTAATGTCGCGCTCGCTCACGCTCTCCTCAACCGGCACAAACTCCGGTTCGTAGGTGAACACCGGCGGCAATTCCTGAAGCATTTCCCACGTCTTGTGAATCATCTCGCGCACGCCCTGATTGGTCGCTGCCGACAATTCCAAGAATCCAAAGCCGTGCTCGTCGGCATAGGCTTTAAGCTTGTCCAGCGCGGCGCGGTCATCGCCCAATAAATCCACCTTGTTGGCAACCAGAATCTGGGGGCGCGATGCCAGAAATTCACTGTATCCGGCAAGTTCGGCGTTGATGGTCTGCACGTCCTCCAATGGGTCACGCCCCTCACTGCCCGACGCGTCTACCAGATGCAGCAGCAATCGGCAGCGGTCAATGTGGCGCAAAAAGTCGTGCCCCAAGCCTGCGCCCTCGGATGCACCCTCGATGATGCCCGGAATATCTGCCATAACAAAGGACTGTTCCTCAGCCACGCGCACCACGCCCAGATTGGGAATCAATGTGGTAAAATGATAGTTGGCGATTTTGGGGCGTGCCGCCGATACCATCGACAACAAAGTAGACTTGCCCACATTGGGGAAGCCCACCAGACCAACATCTGCCAGCAGTTTGAGCTCAAGCGTAATTTCCATTTCTACGCCCGGCTGTCCGGGCTTGGCAAAACGCGGTGCCTGTCGGGTGGGGGTGGCAAAGTGCGTGTTACCCCAGCCGCCATTACCGCCGCGTGCCGCCACAAACGGCTCATTATCCGACAAGTCCTTGATAATCTGACCGGTACGGCGGTCGCGGACGATGGTGCCGCGCGGCACGCGGATGACCAAATTGGCTCCGTCCTTGCCCTTCATGCGCTTGCCCATCCCGTTTTCTCCGTCCGGCGCAACATACTTCTTCTTATATCGGAAATCCAGCAGCGTGGACAGGTTGTCGTCTACCTCGAACACAACCGAACCACCACGGCCGCCGTCTCCGCCATCCGGCCCACCAGACGCGACATATTTTTCCCGGTGAAAGCTCACCTTGCCATCGCCGCCCTTGCCGGACACAATCTTAATGTTTGCTACGTCAATAAACATAAAAAACCTTTCCTCTTTGAAACACAAGGCGGATTTGTTTTGTGAATAAAAAACAAAATCCCGGAACGGATTCCGGGATTTGTGTGAATTACTGTACTTCGTAAACCGAAACGCGCTTGCGGTCCTTGCCGACGCGCTCGAAACGAACGACGCCAGAAACCTTGGCAAACAGAGTGTCGTCCGAACCCTTGCCAACGTTTACGCCCGGATGAATCTTTGTGCCGCGCTGACGAACCAGAATGTTGCCAGCCGGAACAACCTGTCCGTCTGCACGCTTTACACCCAGACGCTTGGCCTCAGAATCACGACCGTTCTTGGTCGAACCAACGCCCTTCTTATGTGCGAAAAACTGTAAGCTAATCTGCAGCATCTTTGTACACCTCCGTAACTTGGATAAACTCTGGATAGTCTTGTGCCAGCTCAGACAAATGCAGGTGAAAGGCGCGAAGTGCGTCTTGTCCCTCCTCCAACTGATGGGCGGGCAGGGTCAAACGAATGTGTGCCCCTTCCTCCTCTATCAGCGTGTCCACTTCAATGTGCTGCACGTTATATAGCAGCGCATGAATGAGCTGAACCGAACTGGATACCGCCGCACAGACAATGTCTTCGCCTTCCTCCGCGTAGCCCGCGTGGCCTTGGAGGTCAACTGCCGTAAAGCAGCCCGAATGCAAGCGGTCAAATGTGACGCGGGTCATGGCTTACGCCTTGATTGCGCCGATGGTTACCTTGGTGTAGGGCTGTCTGTGACCCTGACGCTTTCTGTAACCCTTCTTCGGCTTCATCTTGAAGATGTTAATCTTCTTCTGCTTGCCGGTCTTGTCAGCGGTACCGGTTACGGTTACGCCCTCAACATACGGTGCGCCAACCTTGAGGTCTGCGCCCTCGCCAACTGCAAGCACCTTGTCAAACGTTACAGCAGCGCCGTCCTCTACGCCGAGCTTCTCAACATAGATTACATCGCCCTCAGATACTTTGTACTGCTTGCCACCTGTTACGAAAATTGCATACATTGCGGTAGCACCTCTCTTTCATTCTTAGAGTCACGCTCGTGCGGGCGGTGTCACACATGGACACACTTCCTTTGCCCACCTTGATGCGGCTTTTGATATCATAACAGATATTTCTCTATCTGTCAAGTGCCTATTTTTTCTTTTTTTCGCGCGCTCAATGTGCGGCACGACGCGCTGCCTTGAGCGTGTTTTTCATCAGCATGGTGATGGTCATGGGGCCAACACCGCCCGGTACTGGCGTGAAATATCCGGCAACCTCGGCAACCGCGCGGTCAACGTCGCCGCACAGCTTGCCGTCTACTCGGTTCATACCCACGTCAATGACTGCCGCGCCCGGCTTGACCATATCGGGCGTCACAAAACCCGCTCGGCCAACCGCTGCAACCAGAATATCTGCCTCGCGGCAAATGTCGGCAAGCTGTTCTGTGCGGCTGTGGCAAATCGTGACCGTGCCATGTCGGTGCAGCAGCAGCAAGCCCATCGGCTTGCCCACGATGTTGGAACGCCCAATCACCACGCACCGCTTGCCCTTGGGGTCGATGTTGTATTCGTCCAACAACTCCATCACGCCCGCCGGTGTGCACGGCACAAAATCATAATCGCCAATCAAAATGCGTCCGACATTGACCGGATGAAACGCATCCACGTCCTTTTTGGGGTCAATCGCCGCGATAACTGCCTGTTCGCTGATGTGCGACGGCAACGGCAACTGGCACAAAATGCCGTGAATCCGCTCATTCTGATTCAGTTCTGCAATCAGCCCCAACAATTCTTTTTCACTGGTTTCGGTCGGCAGCACATACTTCTCACTGTAAAAGCCACATTCGGCACACGCCTTTTCTTTATTGCGTACATATACCTGACTGGCTGGGTCTTCGCCCACCAGAATCACTGCCAAACCGGGACGCACACCGCGTTGCTCTAACTGGTGTGTCTCCTCCAAAATCTGTCCTCTTACCTTTGCCGACAACGCTTTGCCGTCCATCAAAATTGCACTCATGGGTTTTGTGTCTCCTTTTTGGTTTCTATCCGCACCGCACGCGCATCTGCGTGCGGATTGATAAGCTGGGTCAGGGTGTCTACCCCGCGCCGCAGGCTCAATACCAGCAGCACCGCACCCACAAGGCACGATACCACTGCCACAACCTGCGAAATCCGAATGTCGGTCGAGCCGACATATAAACTGTCGGTGCGCAAGCCTTCTATCCATGCGCGCCCCGCACCGTACCAGATAAGATAACTTAGAAAAATCTGTCCTTTAAAGCGGTAACAACGCTTGGACAAAATATGCAGCACGACAAAGCCCACAATATTCCACACCGATTCATATAAAAAAGTCGGATGGAACGGCCCTTCGCCGTTGACCGTCATGCCCAATAGGGTGTCGGTTATCGTGCCATGCGCTTCGCCGTTGATAAAATTGCCCCATCTGCCGATGCTCTGCCCGATGAGCAGCCCCAAGGCTGCAACATCAAAGGTACCCGGAATACTCAGCCGCTTGGCCTTGGCGTACACCGACACCGCCAGCAATGCACCGATGACCCCGCCGTAAATAGCAAGACCACCTTTCCAGATGGCGATTATCTCGCCCGGATGTTGGCTGTAATACCCCCATTCCCAGACGACATAATACAAGCGCGCACACACGATTGCTGACGGCAATGCCACCAGCAAAGCGTCAAACAGCATATCGCGCGTAAAGCCGAACTGCTCAATCCGGCGGCTGCAATACAGCGCCGCCAGCAAAAAGCCCGCCGCAATGATGACACCATACCAATAAATATCTTTGCCCAATACGGTGAGCGCCACGCGGTTGACCGTCACCGACCAGCCCAGCGCGGGAAATGCAATCACGTTTTCCATATGGTTTTCTCTCTTATTCGTTTTCGGTGCGCGGCCACACCACTGAAAGCGTGGTGCAATCGGGCTGCGCCCAGCGCACAAACATTTGCTGCACGTCCTCGGCGGTAATCGTCTCGAACACTTGGGCGAAATCCAGATAGCACTCGCCCGCGAACGCCGCTTCAACCTGTGACCGGCACAAGTCGTCCGGCTGGTCGAGTACGCGCACATTCAGCCCATAGCACGCCTTTTTCATGCGCGTGAACAATTCTTCGGGCACGCCCTCGGCTGCATAGGTCTGCACCGCCTGCTCTAGTCGCGTGCGCACGGTCTGCGGGTCGGCACTGTCGCCACCGCACACTGCACACGCGCCCTGTGGCAGTAACGTATAACTGCTGTCAAACCGCCGTGTGACCAAGCCCTGTTCATACAGTTCGGTAAACAATGGTGATGTGCGCCCGCACAAAATGCGCGCTGCCAAATCGCCCACCAACTGACGGCGCAACCGGCTTTCGCCCGCCTCCAGCGGCTTGTCCTTGAATCCAAGCTGAAAGGTCGGTTGGGAAACTGCCATATGGTGCGCAATGACGCTGTGCGCCACGGTGTTTTGCCGCGTGCCGTACTGCCGTTCAACCACTGGCGCTGCCGCGTCTGATGGGGTTAGCGCTGCCGCCATGCGTACCAGCTCGTCCCAGTCCGCTGTGCCGCACACCACCAGACAAGCGTTAGACGGATGATAAAAAGCGCGGTGACAGTCAAATAATAAGCTGGGCGTGATGCCGCTGATGCTGTCCACGCTGCCCGCTATCGACGTGTGCACCGGATGCTCGTGGTACAGCCCTTCAAATACACCCATATAGGCAACCCAATCCGGTGTATCATCTAGCATACCAATTTCTTGTCCAATAATGCCCTTTTCCTTTTGTACATTCGCGTCGGTAAAATAGGGCGTGAACACAAACCGCAGCAAAATTTCCAAGTTCTCGGCAAATCCATCGGTGCACGAAAAATGATAGGCGGTCATCGTATGGCTGGTGAATGCGTTTGGGGATGCGCCTGTGACCGCGTACTTTTGCAGCGCGTTGCCGTCTGCATCCTCAAACATCTTGTGCTCCAAAAAATGCGCCACACCTGCTGGCAGTTCACGCGGAATACCGTCCAGCGTGAATCGCTCGTCCACCGAGCCAAAATTCACCGCCAGCAATGCAAAGGTCTTGGAGAACGTCGGATTGGGCAGGTAATACACCGAAAGCCCATTGTCCAACACGGTTTGGTGCAGCTCCATGCCAAAACGCGGCTTCATACGCCCACCCCCTTCATAAAGTAAATCAAATCCAAATCCACCCGGCGGCCAGCCGCCATAACTTCACCACGCCCAACCTTGGACAAGGCATCCAATAAATCTTCAGGCGTTCTGCAAAAACCTGCGATGCTCTGCCGCTGCCAGTAGTGCTCCAGTGCCAGTGGGCTGTCACTCAACTCGCGGGTCTGGCTCATCACAGTACGCCGTGCGCGCTCCAGTTCGTCGCGCGTCAAGCCGCCCGCGTGCAAGTCCTCCATCTGCCGCACGATTTCGCCCAGTGCTTCCTCGTACTTGTCATTGTCAATGCCAGATGCGACCATCATCAAGCCCTTGGTGCTGTCCAGATATGCGCTGGCGTAATAGCACAGCGAACGCGCTTCACGCACCTGTGTAAACAGACGGGAACCGGTATAGCCGCCCAATGCCGCTGTGAACAGCATCAGTGCCGGATATGCGTCATCCCCTCCAGTCAGACCGGTGCGCAGTCCCAAGGTCAACTTGCCCTGTGTGACTGGCATTTCCTCGGTCACGCGACGGGTCGGGCTATGGGTGCGGCAAGCGTCAATCTCGGGAATGTAACGCCCATCGGAAGCGGGCAGGTCAAGCGCCTGCACAAACGCCGCCTCGACCGTCTGCGCATCGGCAGAACCACACGCGAACAGCTCCACCCTTGCGTGCTGCAAGGCATCCTGATAGGCTTGCCAGACCTGTTCCATGGTCAGTGCCTCAGCTGCCGCCGCCGTGCCGTACTCACATGCGCCGAATGGCTCGTGCTCACACAGAATTTCCTGTGCCCGTCGAATCGCATAGCTGCGCGGATTGTTGGCAAGTGCCCGAATCCGGTCAACCAGTGCGGTACGCTCGCGCGCAAACGCTTCGCGTATAAACCTGCCGTCCTCCAATGCCGGACGGCACAACAAGTCCCCTAGCAGTGCAATGACTGGTTGGGTCAGCTGCCCGCCATCGGGCACACAAGCCGCGTCTATGCTGTCTGCCACAAAGCCCAGCACCAGACTTTCTCCCACTTTGCGCACATACGGCTCAATGCGTGCGCCATAAAGTCCATCGAGTGCCGCGCCCAGTGCCGCACTGTTCGGGCACTTGGCTGTGCCCCGATAGAGCAGATAGGGCAAAATTGCGTAAGCCGCATTTTCTGCCCGCAGTGGCAACACAAATGCAGCCGAAAACGCGGCTGAATGAAACGAATCGGTCGTGATGCAGGTCAACTGCACGCCGTCCGCAAGATTTTTGCGCGTCAGGCTGTGCCTGCGCTCCTGTAAATCGGTTGGATTGTGCATAAAACATCCTTTCTTATCACGATGCGACCGCCAGACTATCACGCGGTCAGCAGTCACAAAAAACCATTTCTTGTCTTAGTATATCGCCTGCCGCGCCCAAAGTCCAGAAGCCGCGCCGTTTTCACAAAAAATTCAAAAAACTTTGGGCTTCCCTCTTGACAGCCTGCCCGCGTTCGTGTAATATAATTATCGTCGCAGTTGTAAAGTTTTATTGCTTTACACAAAAAAGGAGGCTCGACCCCATGAAACACAATCACCTGGAAATGTGTCTCCTGTTCGACTTTTATGGCGAAATGCTTACCGATAAGCAGCGCGAACTCTTTGACCTCTATTACAATGAGGATTTGTCGCTGTCTGAAATCGCCGAGCACGCGGGCATTACCCGTCAGGGTGTGCGCGACGCGGTAGTACGCGCCGAACATACGCTGACCGACTTGGAACAAAAACTCCGTTTGGTTTCGCGCTACGGTCAAATCGACCAGCATATTGCAGCGCTTGAAAAGGAAACCCGCCTGCTCTCCCGCATCAACGCCAACTACATGCAAAACGACGAGATTTCCAAAATCCTCGCCCGTATGCAGGAACACATCCGCGCCATCACCGGCTGACTTCACTTGACGGAGGCTCTTTTCTATGGCTTTTGAAGGCTTAACCGAAAAAATTTCATCCGCCTTTAAGAAACTGCGCGGTCAGACCCGTCTGACCGAAGCTGACGTCAAGGACGCAATGCGCGAAATTCGTCTGGCTTTGCTCGAAGCCGATGTAAACTTCAAGGTCACAAAGGATTTCATCAAGGCGGTCACCGAACAGGCAACCGATGCCGAAATCTTGGAAAGCCTGTCCCCCGCACAGCAGGTTATCAAAATCGTAAACGACGAACTGATTAAGCTGCTCGGCGGTCAGGGCGCACGCATCACCATTGCCCCCAATCCCCCCACCGTCATTATGATGGTCGGCTTGCAGGGCGCTGGTAAAACAACCAACTGTGCAAAGCTCGCCGGACTGTTCAAAAAGCAACAGCAGCGCCGCCCCTTGCTCGTCGCCTGTGACGTTTACCGTCCGGCTGCTATCGAGCAGTTAAAAGTGGTCGGCCGTCAGCTCGACATTCCGGTATTTGATATGGGACAGGGCGACCCGGTTGAAATTGCAAAAGCCGGTATCGACCACGCCAGAAAAAATGGCTTTGACATGGTGTTCTTAGACACCGCCGGTCGTTTGCACATTGACCAAGCCTTGATGGACGAACTCAAAAACATTCAGGCCGCTGTTAAGCCCCATGAGATTTTGCTGGTTGTCGATGCTATGACCGGTCAGGACGCGGTCAACGTTGCCCAGACCTTTAACGAAACCCTTGACATCAGCGGTGTGTTTATGAGCAAGATGGACGGCGACGCCCGCGGTGGTGCTGCTCTGTCAGTTAAGTCGGTTACCGGCAAACCCATCATGTACATCGGTACGGGAGAAAAGCTGGACAATGTAGAAGTGTTCCATCCCGACCGCATGGCTTCTCGTATTCTTGGTATGGGCGATGTGCTCACCCTTATCGAAAAAGCACAGCAAAACTTCGACGAGAAGCAAGCGCTTCAAACTGCTAAAAAAATGTCGGCTGGCAAATTCACGCTGACCGATTTCTATAACCAACTGCAACAAATCAAAAATATGGGGCCGGTCGAGGACATGCTCGGCATGATTCCCGGCGTAGATGCAAAAATGCTGGCTGGTGCGCAGATTGACAACAAAGCCATGCAGCACACCGAAGCTATCATCCTGTCTATGACCCCAAAGGAACGCGAAAACCCCTCTATCATCAATTACAGTCGCAAAAAGCGCATTGCTTCCGGTTGCGGTCTGAAAATTGAGGAGGTCAACAAACTGCTCAAGCAGTTCGATGCCATGCAGAAAATGACCCGCCAACTTGCCGGTATGCAAAAGCGTGCCAAGAAAAAACGCAAGGGCGGTGGCTTCCCCGGCTTTGGCGGCTTCAAGTTCCCATTCTAATCTTTCGGTTGTAAATCTACTTTACACATAAATGTAAACATTTCAAGGAGGTGAAAATACCATGGTTAAAATCAGACTTCGCCGTATGGGCGCTAAGAAGAGCCCCTTCTACCGCGTTGTTGTCGCTGACTCCCGTTACCCGCGTGATGGCCGCTTCATTGAGGAAATCGGTACCTACAATCCGATGACTTCTGAAGATGCTGTTAAAATCGACGCTGAGCGCGCTCAGGCTTGGATTAAGAACGGTGCGCAGCCGACCGATACTGTCCGTGCGCTTCTCAAGAAGGCTGGCGTGCTCTAAGGATGAGTGAGGTTATTATGGATATGAAAGAACTTTTAACCTACATCGTGGCAAACCTAGTCTCTGAACCGGACGCTATCTCTATCACCGAGTCTGTTCAGGGCGACGAGGTCACTTATTCCCTGCGCGTTGCGCCGACGGATATGGGCCGCGTCATCGGTCGTCATGGCCGTATTGCCAAGGAAATCCGCACGCTCATGAAAGCGGCAGGCAATCGCGAAAACAAAAAAGTCACAGTCGATATCTGTGACTGACCCTTGTTTCCGGGGCTTCCCCCAAACAGTATTCAGACCTGTCTTTGTGACAGGTCTTTTCTATATCCGGAGGTTCTCTGCTTATGAAAAAACAATTCCTCGAAGCCGGCAAAATCGTCGGCACGCACGGCATTGCCGGTGATATCAAAGTACAATCCTGGTGCGACTCCCCCGACGTGCTCACCGACTTCGACACGCTCTACCTGTCGCCCTCCGAACCGGTCACAGTGCGCCGCGCCTTCGTTCACAAAAATGTGGTCATTCTGCACCTTGCCGGTGTTGACTCCTGCGACGATGCTCAAGCCCTGCGCGGTCGCGTTCTGTACCTCAACCGCGACGACATCGACCTGCCCGACGACCTTGTATTTATTCAGGACATGATTGGGTTGACCGTCTACGACGTGCGCACCGATTCGGTCATCGGCACACTCAAAGAAGTGCTGACCACCAACCCCGCACATGATATGTATGTCATTTCCCGCCCCGATGCCCCCGACGCTCTCATCCCTGCCTGTGAACCGTTTCTGGTGTCGGTTGACCTTGATGCCGGTCACCTGACCGTGCGCACGATTGAGGGCCTTATCGAATGACCATCGACATCATGACCCTGTTCCCCGGTCTTATCGAAAGCGTCATGCACGAAAGCATCATCGGCAGGGCGCAAGGGAAAAACCTTGTCACCATTCGTGCCACCAATATTCGCGATTTTGCCACCGACAAGCACCACAAAGCTGATGATTCGCCCTATGGTGGCGGTCGTGGTATGGTCATGCTGCCCGAACCGCTGTTTTTGTGCCATCAGGCGCTCTGTGCAGGCGAACACGTTCACACCGTTCTGATGAGTGCACAGGGAAAAGCCTTTACACAGCAAAAAGCCCGCGAACTGCTCGACCGCGGTCGTTTCATTCTGGTCTGTGGGCACTATGAGGGTGTTGACCAGCGCTTCATTGACACCTGCGTAGATGAAGAAATCTCCATCGGGGACTTTGTGCTGACCGGAGGCGAGATTCCGGCTATGGCGGTCGCTGACGCTGTGTGCCGTATGGTACCCGGTGTGCTGCCCGACGAAACCGCCTTCCAAGAGGAAAGCCACTGGGACGGCTTGCTGGAATATCCACAGTACACCCACCCCGCCTTATGGCGTGGTCAGGCTGTGCCCGATGTGTTACTGTCCGGACATCACGCCAACATTTCTCGCTGGCGGCGCAAGATGTCGCTGCGCCGCACTCGCCGCGACCGCCCCGACCTGTTCGCCGCTTTCTCTCCCGCTGACAAGCTCGACCGCAAACTGCTTGCCGAACTGGACGAAGAGGACTAACTGCTAACTTCTTCCCCACCCCTCGCAAAAAAGCAGTTTACTTTCTCGCTCAAATTAGGTACAATAAAATTATATCATGTACTTGTTGCTTGCAGGAGGATTCCTCATGATTATCACCATCACCCTAAACCCCGCTATGGACCGTACCCTACGCATTGAGCACGCCTTACAGCCCAACAAGCTAAACCGCGCTTCCAGTACATCGGTCGAGCCCGGCGGCAAGGGCATCAACGTTTCCCGTGCCATCAAAGCGCTGGGCGGTCAAAGCGTCGCGCTGGGCTTTAGCGCTGGCTCTAACGGCCGTTCCATGAAGGACGCACTGACCTCGGTGGATATTCACCATGACTTTGTAGATGTCCCCGGAAATACCCGCGTCAACGTCCAAATCATCGACCTCGATGGCAACCATACCGAAGTTAACGAACCCGGTTTCAAAATCTCGGACACCGATTTCCTGCGCTTTTTGGAGCGTGTCCAGCAGTATGTAGACAAGGAAAACATCTTTGTTGTTTCCGGTTCAGTGCCCCCCGGATTCCCGCTGAAAAACTTCGGCTCGCTTATCAAGACCATCAAAAAAGCTGGCTGCCGCTTGATTGTCGATGAATCCGGCGACCTGCTCACCGAAGCGCTCAAGTTTGAACCCGATTTCGTAAAGCCTAACATTTTTGAACTGGCTGAAGCTGTCGGTGATGAACCCACTGTTGACCCCGACAAGCTGGTTATCAGTGCTCGCAAGCTGCTCGACCTCGGTGCACAGGCAGTCTGCGTCTCTATGGGTCAGGAAGGCGCTCTGTTCGTCTCCAAGCACGAACCCGAAGCACTCTATGTCAACTCAAATCCAAAAATTCACGACGAAGGTGCAGTCGGTACTGGCGACGCAATGGTCGGTGCCATCGCAAATGCGATGGACAAAAAGTTTAGCTTCCTCGAAATGGCAAAATCCACCGTTGCCACTGGTCGCGCTTGTGCCCGTATCGCTGGCACCGAAATGGCTTCACTCAAGAAAGTCTATGAAGTCTACGAAAGTCTGTTGGTCTACACGGTCTGACACATTCTTTTTACTAAAGTTTATCGTCCGGCTCTTTGCGCCGTACCCTGTTTCATTTCTAGAGTACGGCGTTTTTCTTTGCTCTGTGTCATCCACACGATTCCAATGGTTATCTGATAACACAAAAAAACCAGCCATTTGGCTGGTTTTTTTATTTGTGATACTTGCCGCCTTCCAGCAGATTAAGCGCACGGTACAGCTGTTCAAGCGCCATCACGCGCGCCAGATGATGCGGAAAGGTCATGGGTGACATAGATAAACGCAACCGTGCTTCGCGCTTCAATGCCTCATCCAGACCACACGAACCACCTATCAGTACTACCAGACGACTGGTGCCCGATACTGTCCACTTGCCTACGGTCTGCGCAAGCTGTTCACTGGACAACAGCTGCCCTTCAACGCACAATGCAATCACCGCTGCACCTGCCGGAATTTTATCCCGAATCAGCCGCGCTTCCTTTTCCAGTGCTTGCGCGAGCTGTCCCGATGTGGGCGCATCGGGCAACTTCTGTTCAGGCAGTTCAATAACTTCGGGTTTACAATAGCCCGAAAGCCGTTTTAGATACTCGTCACATGCCTGCTTCCAAAACTTCTCGCCCAGTTTACCCACACAAATCAAGCGGATGGACAGCATGTGCAAGCCTCCTCTCCGCTCAGCAAAATCGGCTCATCCATCGCGTCTTTGGGCGCGACAAATAGCGCACAGGTCAAGCCCGCCGCCCGCAATGCGGCCTCGGTTTCCAGTCGGGCATATGCTGGTGTGTTATTCTTGTCGCTCAGATGCGCCAATATCAGGCAGCGTGTGCCGCTCTGCACCAACTCAACCGCCAACCGAGCACAATCTGCATTGGATAGATGACCGCGCGGCCCTGCGACGCGCTGTTGCAGGGCATATGGATATGGGCCTGTACGCAGCAAATCGGGGTCGTGGTTGGATTCCAACACCACCACATCACAGCCAAGCAGTGCTTGCCGCACGCTGTTCGGCACAAAGCCCAAGTCGGTCGCATAACCGAAGCACAGCCCCTCAGTCTCAAACCGAAAGCCCGTACTATCGGCTGCATCGTGCGGCGTACCAAATGCGGTCACCTGCACCCCGCCTACCAAAAAGGTTGCGCCACTATAAAATGGGCGCAGATGGTCACGCGCCTGCGGATGCTTTTCCAATAGTACCTGTGCCGTGCCGATGGTGGTGTAAAGGGGCAGGTCATGCCGCTTGAGCAGCGTTGCCAGCCCCTTAATATGGTCGGTGTGTTCATGGGTCAACAGTACCGCGTCCAGCTCGTCAATGGTCACCCCAAGTCGTGCCAATTCTGCCGACAGGCGACGCACCGAAATGCCCAAATCAATCAGTAGCCGCGTACCACCCAACACCAGCAGTCCACAATTTCCCGTTGAACCGCTGGCAAAACTCACATAAAACTGTTCCATTTTCTGTCATCTTTCAAAAAGCCGTCAAGCGATATACCTTTCGTGTAAGGATATCACCTTTACAGGCATTTTTACCACTTAGTTGGCAGCCGCCATTGAACTGCTGGTCGTGTCCGGAATCTCCGAACGGTACATGTCTGCTCCCAGACCAACCAGTTTTTCAACCAGATTTTCATATCCGCGCTCAATGAATGTCACTTGCTCAACCTCGGTTACACCTTTCGCCGCAAGACCGGCAATGACCATTGCCGCGCCCGCACGTAGGTCAAATGCCCGTACCGGTGCTGCTTTGAGTTCGGACACGCCTTCAACCACCGCAATCTTGCCATCCACATGGATGTTTGCACCCATGCGCGCCAATTCTTCTGTATAGCGGTAACGGTTATCCCAAACACCTTCCGTGATGATGCTAGTACCCTGCGCCAGACACAGTGCGGTCGTGAGCTGGGGCTGCATATCGGTCGGGAAGCCCGGATAGGGCAATGTCTTTACATTGGTCTTGTGCAATGCACCGGTGCGGCGTACCAGTACCGAATCGTCAAATTCGGTCACTTCCACGCCCATCTCGGTCAACTTTGCCGTAATACACTCCAAGTGCTTGGGGATGATGTTCTTGATGAGCACCTGTCCACCGGTTGCAGCAACCGCTGCCATAAATGTACCCGCTTCAATCTGGTCGGGGATGATGGAGTGTGTGCCGCCATGCAGCTTCTTGACACCGCGAATCTTGATGACATCGGTGCCCGCGCCCTTAACATCGGCGCCCATTGCGTTCAAGAAGTTGGCAAGGTCAACAATGTGCGGTTCCTTTGCCGCATTCTCGATAACCGTCATGCCTTCTGCCAGCACTGCCGCCAGCATAATATTGATGGTCGCGCCCACCGATACCACATCAAAATAAATGTGTGCGCCGTGCAGTCCGTTGGGGGCTTCGGCGTGGATATAGCCGCCCTCGCGGATAGATACCGTAGCGCCCAGCGCCTCAAATCCCTTGATATGCTGGTCAATCGGGCGAATACCGCCAAAGTTGCAGCCGCCGGGCATGGCGACTTCGGCCTTGTGATACTTGCCCAGCAATACGCCGATAAGATAATAAGAAGCGCGGATTTTGCGCATGAGTTCATAAGGAATCTTTGCATCGGGCACGCAGTCGCCGCACACCTCAACCGTCGAGGCATTCAACAGGCGAATGGACACGCCCAGTTCGCGCAGAATTTCCAGCTGTAAAGTCACATCAATAATCTTGGGTACGTTTTCAATGCGGCACGGGCCGTCCACCAGCAACGCTGCCGGCACAATGGCGACCGCCGCGTTTTTTGCACCGCTGATAGTGACTTCTCCGTTGAGGGGCTTGCCGCCGTTAATTACATATTTCGTCAAGTCAACCGTCTCCTTAACGTTTCGTTCCAGTCTAAAAATGCAGGGGGCGGGGCGCAAAGCCCCTCTTTCCCCAATATATGAAAACGGATTCAAACCGTTCCTGTGTGTAGATTCAGGCATCATTTATTGTATCATAAATATTGGGGGATTGCAAAAGTTTTTCCCGCTTCGCTGCAATATTTTTACAAAGAAATGCTGGATTTTTTGAGCGAATCGACGAAAAAAGAACCTGTGTTCGTGTCGATACGCCACCCTGGCGTCATCTGCACCCGTCCACCGCCCGTGTCACTGAGCAAAAATCCCAGCTCCATCCGGTCGATTTCGGTCGGAGTTTCCCGCGCAAGCAGAGTGAACAGCGCATCGGCGGCAGCAAACGTCACATAGTTACCGCTTTTTGTGATATACGGCATCCCAAATGTCCACATTCCTCCGATTTTTACGCCGTCCGCATCGAAAGTTATCGTCAACACACGGTTGAACACTGGCACACCTGCGGTCGGGAAGGAAGCTGACGCCGACTGCGCATCGGCCTGCCAAACCAGTGCTGTGCCCAATCCAGCTTGTCCAACAAGTTCTTGGGCGAGCGCCTTGACTTCGTCTGCTGTCTGTGGCTGCACATAATCCACCGGAGTGAATGTGGCCGAAACTACGCCCCCCTCCTTCCATTCCACAACACCTCGCTCAGATTCATACCGTACCGTATCACTTCCATCTGCTGATTCGGTGCGCTCGGCTGTCTCGCCCAGCAGTCCATGTGCAAAATGGTCTTCGTCGGTGCGGCTGCGGTCGATTTGCAGCACGGGCAGCGCCTCGGCGCTGGGCAGTTCAAATGACCGCCCTACCGAAATGCCGCGCCCGGCGAGAATCTCGGTAATATTATGTGCATTTTCGGCTTTTCGATAATAGCCTGACACATATTTTCCCGCTATATTGATGAACAAAAACCCGTCCACCATCAGCAAGATAACAATAAAAATGGTCTTGACACGGCTCCACTGCATAAAACCTGTTCCTACCTTTCGCGGGAGATGTCAGCCGCCAACATAATAGCGGATTGGAACAAATCCGGTTCCTTCGGCAAAATAGCCCACCGCCAAACTGTGCGGCTCACCCGTCGCGGCGGCTGCCGCAACCGTGGACGGCATCAGTGTACGCACTGTGCCCGCTGTGTCGAACGTGCGCAGATGCAATTCAGCCGCCATTAAAATATTCTCCTGATATTCGAGCACAGCCGCAATACCTGCTTCGCCCTCCACTGGCACGCCGTTGACCAGATAGCGAAAAATAAGCTGTGTGGTTTGGCTGCTCCCATCGGTTTCGCTACGGTCAAAAAAACAGGTTGCTCCCGGTGAAAATGACTGAAAAACCGTTTCGAGCAGACTGCGGGCATAATCTACTTGATAGAGCAGCGGTGTTTGACTGTCCACCTCATTTTCCAGATAGGCTTCCAGCCCACCTTCCTCGGTGTTGGCACGAAACAACACACTGCCATCCGAACCCACTCGCAACGTGCTTTGTGTGGCGACAAACACCCGCCGTCCGGTGCTCTCATCCGGATAATTGCGTACATACGGGTCATACTGAAACGCCTCCAGCAACAACGCCAAACTGGCGGTCGTATCTTCGGTGCCAAAGCTGGGCGCAGTACTGGCAATGACTGGCAATTCCAACGTTTGCGAGAACAGCAATGTTTCGGGCAATACCGCCGACTGGTCGGGCATGGTCTGTGCCGCGAACGTGCAAGCCGTTCCGCTCAATTCGGTGCGCGGCGTGGTATCTGGTGCCACACCTAATTCGGTTCGGTACAACGTTCCATCCGCCGCGCGTACCCATAATTTTGCATCGGTGCCCACAAACAGCGCCTGTACTGCCGGGTCTACGCCCGAACGGTCGGGTGGATTCCCGCCCAGCCAATGCGTAATCAACGACAGCGGCAAAGCACTGTCATAGCGCAGAAAAATACCCGGTTCTTTAAGTGCAAGCCGAAAGTCAGCTTCGGCTCCTTGGCGCAGTTCGCCCGCTGTCGCCAGCGCTGTACCCAGCGATTGCCCATACGCCCCCAAAAATGCACGCACCGCGCTCTCACTGTATTGTGCGCCAGTCATCTCTCCCTGTTCGCCATGCACAGCGCACTCGGCAGGCAATGCGGCTGCGATTTCTCCCAGCCGCAATTCAAACCCACCCGCTTCACCATAACTCAGACTAATATACAATCGTCCCAGCCACGAATCAGCAGGCAGGTCAGCCAAACTCATATCACCCACCCAGCCCAGCGCGGTCAGCATCACCAACAGTATCGTCAGTCCTGCCAGCACCCCGTTTTTGAACCGGTTTTTCAATTTCTGTGTTTTCATCGTCCTCAAATTATGCCGTCCTCATCGGCGGGCAGGTTAGTCGGCAACGTAATCGTAACCGTCGTGCCGACATCCAGTTTGGAATCCAGATAAATGGTGCCGCGGTGTGCCTCGACCATCTCTTTTGCGATGGCAAGTCCCAAACCGCTGCCGCCTTTTGCACGCGAACGCGCCTTATCTACGCGGTAAAATCGTTCGAACAGGCGCGGAATATCGTCTTTTGGGATACCCATACCATCATCCTTGACCCGGATGACCACATGGCTGTCATCTCGCCGAAAAGCTGACAGTACAATGTGTCCACCCGTCGGCGTGTATTTCACCGCATTAGACAAAATGTTAATAACCACTTGTTCCAATCGCTCTCGGTCGCCATTCATATCGGGCATTTTACCCGCGATATCCAGTGATAGCGTGTGACCATTGTTTTCGGCTTCGAGCGCCATTGCATTGAACACACTCTCTAACATATGTTGCATGGAAAAACGCTGAAAACGCAAATCCATCTTGCCGCAGTCCAATTTAGACAGCGTAAGCAGGTCTTTGACAATGCGTGTCATGCGGTCGGTTTCGCCCGCAATGACTGACAGGAATTTCACTTCGGTATCGGCGGGCAGTTCACCTGCGGCGTCAATCAGGGTTTCGGTATAACTCTTGATGTTGGTCAGCGGCGTGCGCAGTTCGTGGGACACGTTGGCGATAAATTCGCGGCGCGAGTCATCCAGTTTGCGCTGTTCGGTGATGTCATGGATGACCGCGACAATACCGCGTTCAACCTCGCCTGCACCGTAAGGTGCGAACAGCACCGACAAGGTACGCCCCTCCCGCTCGATTTCCATTTGCAAAAAGCCGCGTTCGCCCGCATTCTTTTGTGTAGGCACTTCGATACCTTCAAACAAATCGTTGAAGTGCATATCCTCGCAGAAACTCACGCCCAACAACCGTTCGGTTGCCGGGTTCATGTGAATCAAACAGCCGTCGGCGCTGAACGCTGCCACGCCGTCGGTCATGTGTAGAAAAATCGTGCCCAGCTTGTCACGCTCGCCCGCAATTTCTTCCAGTGTGTCGTGCAGGCGGTCGGCCATGTGGTTAAATGTTGCAGTCAACTCGCCGATTTCGTCGTTAGACTGGATATCCAACCGGTGGCTGAAATCACCCGACGCTACCATCTGCGCACGAGTGCGAATATTTTCAATCGGTGTGGTGATGGTCTTGGACAGCAGAAAACTGAGCATGACCGCCACCAGCAATCCGAACATCATAGCGCGCAGCACGATGCCGAAAAAATTCCACGACAGGTCGCGCACTTCGCGTTTGTCGTCGAAAAAATAAATGATGTACTGTGGGTGTTGTCCCTGCTCGTCGAGCGCCAGCGGAATGGCATAATCCATATAGCTGTCAATCGTCGTGTTCGCGCTGCCGATTTTACCATTCATCGCGGAAACGATATTGGGCGTGCGGGTCAGCTCGGCGGCGCGCGTCTCACTGGTGCTTGACCCATCCACAAACGTGCCATTGCCGTCAAGCACACAGTAATAGCGATAATTGTCAATGCCGAGCTGACCGACGAACGCCGACAAAATCTCCATCATCCGCGGCACGCCCTCTTGTCCCCGCTCGGCTGCCTGTTCGAGCGAAAGCAGCGTCTCGCTGCCGTTTTGGGTCATCACGTCCTCAATCTGGCTTTCAAAATCATCCAGATAATAGCTGCCGACGCTATTGACCAGAAAGGTGCCCATGACAGCCATGACCGAAACAATCAGCAATATCAAAATCAGCACCAGCTTCATATGCAGGCTGCGAAACATAAGCGGTTCTCCTTAATTTTTGGCGAAGTAATAGCCCATACCGCGTTTTGTGATGATGAACTTGGGCTGGGCAGGCTCGTCCTCGATTTTTTCGCGCAGGCGGCGAATGGCGACATCTACGGCGCGCAGGTCTCCATAATATTCAAACCCCCACACCTTTTCCATCAACTCCTCACGCGACACGACGCGACCCGGTTCGGCCGCCAAATAAGACAAAATATCAAACTCACGCACCGAAAGGTCGATGGGCTTACCGTCCTTATATACCGCGCTGTCCTCCTCAGAGATTTCCAGCCCAGTACCAGCGGACGGATGTGCGGCAACTGGTGTAGTTGCCGACACCCGCCGCATATTGGCTTGAATCCGCGCAATCAATTCGCGGTTGGAAAAAGGCTTTGTCACATAGTCATCTGCGCCCAACTCCAAGCCCATAATCTTATCCGATTCTTCCTCACGAGCGGTCAGCATGATAATAGGCACCTGTGACTGTGCGCGCACCCGACGGCAAATTTCAAAGCCGTCCATGCCGGGCAGCATCACATCGAGCAGGATGAGGTCGGGTGCAGCTTCAAGCGCCAGCCGCAGACCGGTCGGGCCGTCGTAGGCTTCCAGCGTTTCAAAACCGTTTCGTTTCAGGTTAAAGCAAATGATGTTTGCAATATCCTGTTCATCCTCGACCACCAGTATGGTTTTTGCCATACTCGTTCACCTCCGTCCGTCTAAAAGCCCCTTGAGTCGCGCGCGATACATGGCCGCAACCGTTTTTGCGTCACGGATTTCTCCCGATGCAATGCGGCGTTCCAGTTCTTCCACTGGCATCCGAATACGTTCAACGAACTCCCCTTCGTCGGGTGTCGCCTCGCCCGGATGCAAACCACGGGCGGCATACAGATAGGTCACTTCGGTCAAAAAGCCGGGTGACGGGTAAATGCAGCCCAAATCAATCAGTTCATCGGCTGTGCAGCCGGTCTCCTCTTTCAATTCCCGCGCACCACAATCCCGAATGTTTTCATCTGGGCCGTGGTCGAGCTTGCCTGCCGGAATTTCAGTGACCATCTCGCCAAATGGATAGCGGAACTGTCGTACCAGCCACACATAACCGTCATCGTCAATCGGCAGGACTCCCACACCGCCTACATGCTCACACACTTCGCGCTTTGCCGGCTTGCCGTTGGGCAGTTCTACCTCATCCAATCGGGCTTTCATAATCTTGCCTTCAAAATAATAGGTCTCGGAACATTTTTTCTCGGTGAAATCCATCTTGGTTCCTCCTTTGTTGTCTGTGCTTGCGGTGTCTGGTCAGTCATCAGCACGCAAAATACGAGCTGTTCTACCGGGAATACGCAGTGCAAGGTCACCCAGTTCAGCGCTGGTGCGTGTGCTGCCACCTGTGTGCATGAGGTCTGTGACACTATGGCAGGGCAGACGCACGACATTTTCTTCGGCATCTCGGTTGATGATAACAAATACACGCTCGTGTTCGTCCCAGCGCTCATACACCAGCAGACCACCCTTGGCGCGTACAAAGCGCAATTCACCGCCAGTCAGCGCCGAACTGTGCGTGCGCACACCACCCAGTCGGCGGTAAAAATCGAGTAGTGAACCGTCTTCATTACCCCACGGATAGGTGCGGCGATTAAACGGGTCTTCAAAGCCCTGTACACCGGCTTCATCTCCGTAGTAGATGGTCGGAGAACCGGGCATCGTAAACTGAATGGTCGCCGCCAGATACATCTTCTCACGTGCGGCAATCAGTTCGTCACCCATGAGCCGCGCAGCGGCGCGGTGCTCACGGCTGCCGCTCCAGTCCTCCGGTTTTGCACCCATAACGGTCAGAGCACGCGGGGTATCGTGTGTGCCAATAATGTTCATCAGGTTATAGAACACCGCACGCGGGTAATTTTCGCGCAGGCACTCCATCTTTTCGGCAAAGTCCTCGGCAGGCGAACCGCCCAGAAAACTCAGCACACCATCACGCAGAGGATAGTTCATCACGCTATCTAGTTCCCCGCCCTGAAAATAGCGGCGGCGCACCGAATAGCTGATTTTATTGGACGCGTCCTCCCAGACCTCGCCCACGACCAGCGCGTCAGGCTTTTCCCGACGAGCGGCAGCATTGAGTTTTGCAATGAACTGGTCGGGCAATTCGTCTGCCACGTCCAACCGCCAGCCCGATGCACCCAAGCGCAACCAGCGGCGAATCACGCTGTCCTCATCCTCAATGATATAGTCCAGATAATTTGGGTTTAACTCGTTGACCTGTGGCAAAGTGTAGATACCCCACCAAGAACTGTACTGGTCGGGCCAGTGCGAAAAGTCGTACCACTCAAAATATGGGGAATCCTGCGACTGGAACGCGCCCAAGCTGTCATAATGTCCACGCGCATTAAAATATACGCTATCGTAGCCGTTGTGACTAAACACGCCATCCAAAATCACGCGCATCCCGCGCTTTTTCGCTTCGGCGCACAGTTCTTGGAAGTCCTCCTCGGTGCCCATCATGGGGTCAATGCACTTATAGTTGCCAGTGTCATACCGGTGGTTGGAATAGGCTTCAAAAATAGGGTTAAAGTACAGGGTCTGGACGTGCAGCGACTGCAAGTAGTCCAGCTTGGACAGCACGCCTTTGAGACTGCCACCGAAAAAGTCATTGTTGAGAATTTCGCCGTGCTCGTCGGGTTGATACACTGGAATATCATTCCAGTTATCGTGTACCTCGCGGTGTGCGCGGTAGCCCTCCTTGGGCGGCACTTCGGTACGACAAAAGCGGTCGGGGAAAATATTATAAGTGATGCCCTTACCGAACCAGTCTGCTACCTGATACCCACCGTCATACACGGTGAGCTGGTAACATTCTCCGCGGGTATCGCTCTCATAGCTCTCACCATGTGCGCCGCGGCAAATATATTTTGTTTCATTGCGGCCTTCTGCCACAAAGTAATACCAATATAAATCGGGAGTTTGCGGAATAAAATTGACCGTATAGCGGTCGCAGGCACCCTCAATGCCATCCCAGTGCATGGGATAGCCCATCGGCTCCTGTCCATCAATACAGATATACAGCGTCACGCGCTGCAAAAACACCTCACGAGGTGGAAAAACCGAAAAACGTACCGTCTGACCGGCGGGCACTGCGCCATAGGGCTGCTTGCAAGCCAGGTCACGGGATTTAAAAATACTCTGTTCAAACATATTACAGATTTACTCCTTTGGGAAAATGCTTTTGCCAAAGCAGCGCTTTGGCTGGCTTTCGCAAAAGCACGTTCTTGGCGAAAGTGAGGACTGCCCGATTGGGGACAGTCCACGCTCTCTACTATCATATCAAATGGATTGATAGACCTCAACATATTTTTCGGCAGATTTCGTCCAACTGAAATCGGTTTCCATTCCGCCCCGTACCAGCTTTTTCCATGCCTCCGGATTGTAGCGGTAAACCTCGCACGCCTCGCGGATGACATGCAGCATATCATGGGCGTTGTAGCTGAAGAACGTAAAGCCGTTGCCTGTACCCAGATAATCGACGAATGCGGTCACTGTATCCTTTAATCCGCCAGTCTCGCGCACAATCGGAATCGTGCCGTACCGCAGCGCAATCATTTGCGCCAAACCACACGGCTCGGTTTTAGACGGCATCAGGAACAAATCGGCACCGGCATAAATTTTGTTCGCCAACTCGGCAGAGAACAGAATGGATACCGAAATCTTATCCGGATAGCGGCGCTTGGCATCCAAAAACATCTGTTCATACCGCCAGTCACCTTTACCCAGCATGATAAGCCGCACATCATCTTGTAAGATATCGTCCAGTACAGCTTCCACCAAATCCAGACCCTTTTGGTCGGTCAAGCGCCCAATCATGGCAATGACCGGTGTATCCGCCTGCCCTTCTAACCCGCACAAATCAAGCAAGTCTTTTTTATCTGCCTTCTTTCCTGCCGGACGCGCAGCAGTATAGTGTTTGTGCAGTGCCGGGTCGGTCGCCGGGTCAAATGCTTCCATATCAATGCCGTTCAAAATGCCGTGCAGTTTATAGCTATTGTTGCGAAGAATAGCATCCAATCCATGTCCATAGTACGGGGTCTGGATTTCCTCTGCGTAGCTGGGCGACACGGTCGTAACTGCGCCCGATGCCACAATCGCCGCCTTCATCAAATTGACATCGCCATCCATTTCCATGAATCCCGAGCGGAAGTGCGCATCATCAATGCCCAGCACATATTCAAGCACATCACGCCCAAATCGTCCCTGAAAGGCGATGTTGTGAATGGTGAACACAGTCTTGATACCAGTATAATCCGGACGACCGGCGAACATCAGATTATAATACACTGGAATGAGTGCGGTCTGCCAGTCGTTGGCGTTGATGACATCGGGCTTCCAATCCAAATCGGGCAGGATTTCCAAAACCGCCTTACTAAAGTATGCGAACCTTTCGGCGTCATCATACTCCCCATAGAGCTGTGCACGCGCAAAATAATATTCGTTATCAATAAAATAATAGGTCACGTCATCCTTTTCATACGAAAAGATACCGCAATATTGATTGCGCCAGCCAAGCTGCACATAGGCGTTCTTCACATGGGTCATTTTTTCGCGCCAATTCGCGCCAATGGCGCTGTACAGCGGGCAGAACACGCGCACATCGTGTCCAGCCTTTGCCAGCGCTGCGGGCAGCGCGCCCGCCACATCGCCCAGACCACCAGTTTTGATAAACGGCGCGACTTCTGGTGATGCAAACATGATTTTCATAACAATATCCCCTCTCAGCGAGCGAAAAGCGGGAGCTTCCCCTGTTGGACGCTCCCGCTTGTAACAGAATCCATTTTGTTAGGGAATCAAAGTCCCCCTAAGAAACACGCAGACCAGCATTTTTATCTGCGTTACCCCCGCAGGTATCCCCTTTTGGGGTAAAATCCGAAAGAGACCTCCGGATTTTTTGGAATTTTATGGTCTTCCAGCCGGGCGTTCGGCAGTATTTATACGACCGAGCGCTTTGCGATAACGACCGGATAATTTTCATGACCCATCATGGTACGACCCTCACGGATGGTCACGCCGCGGTCAAGCACCATATGTGCCAGCGACGCGCCCGACAGAATACGGCCGTTTTCCATGACGATAGAGTTTTTCACCTCAGCATCCTTTTCAATCAGCACATCGCGGAACAGGATGGAGTTTGTGACCTTGCCTTCGATGTGGCAGCCATCGGCAACCAAGCTATCACATACTTCGGCTTCATCGCCATAATATGCCGGTGCTTCGTCATAGATGCGGGTAAAGATGGGACGGGTGCGCAGGAACAGCTCATTGCGGCAGTCCTTGTCCAGAATATCCATGCTTGCCTGGAAGTAGTCCTTAGCATCAAAGACCTTCATGTTATACTCGTTAAAGACATAAGCACCGATGTTGCTTTCGGTCAGCGCACGGGTGAGCAATTCGCGCTCGAAGTGGGTGCAGTTGTGGGTAACACAGTCGGCAATCAGATGAATCAGATACTGACGAGTCATCACATAGATACCCAGTGCCGAATACTTGCACTTGCCGTCGTTGTTGTCGCCCACGCGAATATCCACGATTTCGCGCTTGCGGTTGAGTTCGCAGTAAGTCGTGAACGGATTGTCTACCGACTTCTTGGTGACAACCATCGTAACATCATTGCCGCTCTCCTCATGGGCGCGTAATACCTCGTCTACCGGTACATTGGCAATCAGGTCGCCGTCTGCCAGCACGACATAATCAGCGCGATTCTTTTGCAGGAAGTCGATTGCACCAGCCAGTGCATCAATCTTGCCGCGATATTCGCCAGTCACCAGCGGCGAAGCCTTCTTGGAATAGGAGTACGGCGGCAGCAGGGTGATACCCGCATTTTTACGGGACAAATCCCAGTCCTTACCGGTGCCAATGTGGTCGATGAGCGACTGATACTTGTCCTTCATCAACAGGCCGATGCGGTACACGCCCGCATTGACCATGTTAGACAGCATAAAGTCAACGATACGATACCGGCCGCCGAACGGAACGGCTGCAACGGTGCGATGGTCGGTCAGTTCGCGCAAGTCGTTGTCGGTATCAAAAGCGATAATAAGTCCTAAAACATTTTTCATGGTTGCGTCCCCTCTTTTTATTCCTGGTCGGGCAGGTCTGCGCCTGCCATCTCCTTGGCACCCAGCTTGGCATTCTTGCCAATGCGAACACCCGATGCCACGACAGCAACGCCCCAATCATCAGCAGCAACCTCGCTCGGTGCTGCACCGACTGTTGCGCCCGCGCAGATGTGTGCGTTTTCTGCCACAATGGCATAGCGAACGGTTGCACCCTTCTCAACCACAGCACCCGGCATCAGGATGGAATATTCCACCTTCGCACCCTTTTCAATGGTGACATCAGAGAACAGTACAGACTCGGATACTTCACCGTAAATCTCGCAGCCCTCGGAAATCAGTGAGTGCATGACTTTGGACTGTTTGCTTGTGAAGTGCGGGGGCGCACCGTTGTTGCGTCCATAAATCTTCCAGCTATCATCGGTCAGATTCAGGCCAGACTTGGGAGAAAGCAAGTCCATATTTGCTTCCCACAGCGATTCAATGGTACCGACATCCTTCCAGTAACCCTCGAAGCGGTAAGCAACCATCTTTTCGCCTGCATTCAGCATTGCCGGAATAATATCCTTGCCGAAGTCGTTGGACGAAGCAGTATTATTCTCGTCGTCGATGAGGTATTGACGCAGCTTCTTCCAGCTAAAGATGTAGATACCCATAGAAGCCAGTGTGCTCTTGGGCTGCTTGGGCTTCTCCTCGAACTCATAGATGGTTCCGTCCTCGCGGCAGTTCATAATACCAAAGCGCGAAGCTTCATCGAGCGGCACTTCCATAACCGCAATCGTGGCATCTGCACCGGCCTTTTTGTGATGCTGGAGCATCTTGTTGTAGTTCATCTTGTAGATGTGGTCGCCCGACAGAATCAGGACATAATCGGGGTCATACTCGTCCACAAACTCGATGTTCTGATAGATGGCGTTTGCTGTGCCCTTGTACCAATCCGAACCTTTGCCGCGCTGGTACGGCGGCAGGGTGTAGACACCGCCGCGCATACGGTCAAGGTCCCAAGTCTGACCCGAACCGATGTAAGCGTTGAGCACATGCGGCTCATACTGTGTCAGTACACCTACCGTGTCAATGCCAGAATTGACACAGTTTGACAGCGGGAAGTCGATGATTCGATACTTGCCGCCGAACGGTACAGCAGGTTTTGCCACCTTGGTTGTCAGCACATACAGTCTGCTTCCCTGGCCGCCAGCCAGAAGCATGGCAACACATTCTTTCTTACGATACATGATTACTCTCCGTTTCTCCTCACTTATTTTGTATCAGGACTCCGGTTGCGCACTTTGAGGGAATGGCACAACGGAGTGAGATAAATCGAGTTTATTCTTGATTTTGATTGCCCCGTGTGCGGCGGCTTGCCGTGGTCGTCTTGCTCTTTTCTCCACGCGCCTTGGGTGCCGGGCTTGCCGACGCACTCTTGCACTCGGCCTTGCCGCTTTTGCTCGCCGGTGTCGCCTTGGCACGGCGGGCAACCCGCGGTTTGCCCTTTAAGTAAATTACCGAAAGCGGTGCAATCTCCAAATCAATCAGGTCAGCATGTCCGTGCAGCTTGGGTGCGACCGGCTCACCGGTCTGCTCATCCACGGTCTTTTCCAGCACAGAGGCTGCTGCCTTGGAACGAACCTTTCCATTCTTGACACCAGAACCGCCGAATTCAGGCGCATCTGAAGTGAAAATTTCTTCATAAGTACCCGGATATGGCACGCCGATGCGGTAGCTTGGGTGATAGACCGGCGCAAAGTTAACCACGCAAATAAGGTCAGTGCCATCCGATGCAATGCGGCGGAATGCAATGATATTATTGCGGTTGTCGTCGTGGGAAATCCACTCGAAGCCCTGCCAGTCCATATCGTTTTCCCAAAGCTGCTTGTTTGCCAGATAAGCGGCGTTGAGCGCCTTGACATAGGTTTGCATCTGGCGGTGTGCATCGTAATCGAGCAGCATCCAATCCAGTCCGCGTGCCTCGCTCCATTCGGAGAACTGAGCGAACTCACCACCCATGAACAGCATTTTCTTTCCGGGGTGTGCCATCATATAGCCATAGAGCGCACGCAGGGTTGCAAATTTATTTTCATACGGTTCGGGCATCTTGTCGATGAGCGAATGTTTTCCGTGTACAACTTCGTCGTGTGAGAGCGGCAAAATATAGTTTTCGGAGAACGCATACATGAACGAAAAGGTAATCTTATCGTGCATATCCTTGCGGAAGAACGGGTCGGCCGATACATAGCACAGCATATCGTTCATCCAGCCCATATTCCACTTGAAATTAAAGCCCAGACCGCCAACCGAACCGGGTTTGGTCACCATAGGCCATGCGGTGGACTCCTCTGCAATCATCATCACGTCGGGATGGTCGGTCAAAATCATGTGGTTGAGCAACCGCAGGAAATCGACCGCTTCCAGATTTTCACGTCCGCCGTAAATGTTGGGGCGCCATTCGCCCTGACGGTTGTAGTCCAGATACAGCATGGACGCAACGGCATCGACGCGCAAGCCATCAATGTGGAACTGTTCCACCCAGAACATAGCGGACGAGAACAGCAGGTTACGCACCGATACCTTGCCGTAGTCAAAGACACGTGTGCCCCATTCCTTGTGCTCCATCTTGAGCGGGTCGGCGTACTCATAGAGGTAAGAGCCGTCGAACTCGACCAAGCCGTGTCCGTCCTTGGGGAAGTGGGCGGGTACCCAGTCCATAATGACACCGATTCCAGCCTGATGGCACTTGTCAATGAAATACATCAGGTCATGCGGCGTGCCGTAGCGCGAAGTTGCGGCAAAGTAACCGGTGACCTGATAGCCCCATGAACCATCAAAGGGGTGTTCGGTCAGCGGCATACACTCAATGTGCGTATAGCCCATTTCCTTGACATAGGGCACCAGTTCGTCGGCAAGTTGACGGTAAGAATAGAAGTTTCCGTCCTCATGGCGCTTCCACGAACCCATATGTACTTCGTAGATATTCACCGGCGCAGTATAGGGCAAGTGGGTCTTGCGCCACTGCATCCAGCTGTCGTCGTTCCACTCATAGCCTTCCAAATCAAAGGTTTTAGAAGCATTCGACGGACGGGTTTCCGCGTGGAACCCATAGGGGTCAGCCTTATCAAAATACTGCCCGTCCGGTATATGAACCGAATATTTGTAAGAATCGTACTGCTTTACACCGGGAATAAAACATTCCCAGATACCTGTTTCATCGCGCTCCATTTTATGCGCATCGCGACTCCAGCCATTAAATTCACCCATTACTGCGACTTCGACGGCGTTGGGCGCATAGACAGAAAAGTAATATCCTTCCTGTCCATCACGGGTCTGCCGATGGGCACCCATAAATTCATAGGCGCGGCAATCCCGGCCGGACTGAAACAAGGCGGCATGTTCCTCTTTGGTTGTCATCCTTGTCTGCAAAGTCATGCGTTCATCTCCCTCTAACAATGCGCAAATTCGCGCGTTTTCCTCAGTATTTCAGAACTCCCCGTCGAACTTTGTCATTTTTATACAGTTTCGCGCGGATGAATTTCTGTTTTACTAGGTATAGTATACAACCATGCGCAAAAAAAGTCCAGTGATATTTCGCTTTTTATGCAAACACTGGACAATTTTTATGAAGTTTTTGTGTCGGTTTTGGTCAGACTGCCTGTTCGTCCAGCATCCGGCGAATCAAGTCAAGGGCAGTCGATGCCGCCTGATAGCGCACGCGGTCACGTCCCAGACTAGAGTGCATCTCGTAAATCTGGCACCGTTCCCCCCAACATACAGCAATATAGACCAATCCAACCGGCTTTTCAGGCGTGCCGCCATCCGGCCCTGCAATGCCTGTGATGCCGACACCGAAATCGGTTCCCATCAGACGCGCTACGCCGTGCGCCATCTGTTCTGCGGTTTCAGGGCTGACCGCCCCCTTGGTATCTAAGGTGTGTTGTGAAACCCCCAACACGCCCACTTTGACCGCATTGGCATACGAACACACCCCACCTTTATAATAAGCCGATGCGCCCGGCAAGTCGGTCAACCGCTTGGACAGCAATCCACCTGTGCAGCTCTCGGCAACCGCCAGCGTCAGCCCGCGTGCGCGCAGCCCGTCGCCCACCACTTGTTCCAGTGAATCGACATCCACGCCATACACACTATCACCCAGCGCATCTACCACTTGCTGCACCACCGGTGCCAGCAATTCTTCTGCCTGCTCTGCCGTGTCCGCTTTGGCGGTCACACGCACAAAACATTCGCTGGTTTTGGCATACGGTGCAATCGTCGGGTTTTGCATGGTCGCCATTTGGTCGTGCAGAATGGCTTCCATTGCCGACTCACCCAGTCCAAACACGCGCACATTATGTGATACGATGCAGCCGCCCGCCAGCGGATACAGATAGGGCATGGCGCGCAGTCGGAACATCGGCTCGCACTCGCGCGGTGGGCCGGGTAGCATGATAACATGCGTACCGTCCGCTTCGAACGCACAGCCGGGCGCGGTGCCCCAATCGTTGACCAGCGGCACGCACCCTTCGGGCAGCCATGCCTGCTTTTCATTGTTTGGGGTCATCTCGCGTCCGATATCGGCAAAAAATTTGCGAATTCGGTCGAGTGAGGGCTGGTCGAGCACCAACTTTTTATCGAACACACGCGCCAGCGTCTCTTTGGTCAGGTCGTCCAACGTTGGCCCCAACCCGCCTGTTGTAATCAAAATATCAGCTCGCGCCTTGGCTTCCCGAATGACACGTTCCAACCGCTGCGGGTTGTCGCCCACCACGGTCTGATAATACACATCAATACCCAGTTCGGACAATCCCTGTGAAATCACCTGTGCATCGGTGTTTACAATGTCGCCCAGCAGGATTTCGGTGCCGACGGCAATCAGTTCTGCTTTCATATAGTCTCCCTCTTTCACGCAGCGCGGGTACTGCGTGCGGTACGCTTTCAGCATACCACATCACCATCCGTGCCGCAAGTCGATAAAGCCTGATTTTGTGTCAAATTTCGGTCAAATCTGTGTATATTCCGCGCTTACACCAGTACGCGCTCGGTACCTGCAACCGCTTCCGCGACCAGTGCTTCTACGTCCAGCGCCCGCTCGGCTTCCTCAATCTTATACAACTTTGGCTTGGTGTTGGGGTGCTTGGGCGTAAAGACCGTGCAGCAGTCCTCATACGGCAAAATCGAGGTTTCAAACGTATCAATCTTACGCGCAATCTGCACGATTTCTTCCTTGTCCATGCCGATGACCGGACGGAACACCGGCAAGGTCTGGCAAACCGCATTTGTGACCGCCATCGCCGGCATGGTCTGGCTTGCCACCTGTCCCAAACTCTCGCCCGTAATCAATCCGCCGCACTCATACTCTACTGCCAACCGTTCGGCAATGCGCATCATAAACCGGCGCATGATGAGCGTAAACAGTTCCTCATGGCACTTATCCCGAATTTCTTCCTGAATCTTGGTGAACGGCACCACCAAAATCGGCATTCTGCCACAATAAGTGGTCAGCTTGCGCCCCAGTTCAAATACCTTTTCTTTTGCGCGGTCAGATGTGTACGGATAGCTGAAAAAGTGGATGCCCACCAGCTCCAAGCCGCGCTTTGCCATCATGTAGCCCGCCACAGGCGAGTCAATGCCGCCCGAAAGCAACAGCGCGGCACGTCCATTGGTGCCCACCGGCATACCGCCCGCACCGGGCACCGGCCCCGCATGTACAAAGGCATACTGTTCTCGAATCTCAAAATGCACGGTCAAAGCCGGATGGTGCATATCCGGTTTCATGTGTGGATGGCGGTGCGCCAGCTCACCGCCGAGCTGCTGCGACACCTGAACCGAAGTGAGCGGAAACCGCTTGTCACCGCGCTTGGTTTCTACCTTGAATGTGGATGCTGCTGCAATCTGGTCTGCCAGATAGTGCTCTGCCGTCTCCAGCATGGCTTCCATGCTCTTTTCACACACGGCGGCACGACAAATAAGCGCAATACCAAACACGCGGCTCACCGCGTCCATGACCGCATCGCCGTCCACTTCCTCCGGAATCTCTACATAAATGACCGACTGGCGCAGACTGACTGTGCACCCCCCGACCGCTTTCAAGCGGCGTTTGAGGTTGCCCAGCAATCTATCTTCAAACTTTTTGCGGTTGAGTCCTTTGAGCACGATTTCCCCGCACTTGAGCAGCAATACTTCTTTCATATGCAATCTAAAATCCTTTCGTCTTATCGTCTAAGCATCTTTGCGCCCGCTTCCAATCCGTCCAGCAAGGCATCAATATCTTGTGTTATGTTGAATGGCGCAAATGAAATACGCAGCGCACTGTCAATGCGCTTTTTGTCCAGCCCCATGGCACGCAAGACCGCACTTTCCTTGCCCTTGGAGCAAGCCGAACCCGCCGACACAAACACATCTTTGGATTCGAGCACGCGCAACATAACCTCACTTTTGCAGCCGGGCAGCGACAGATTGACCACATGGGGCACGTCACCTTGCCCGTTCCACACAGCCCACGGCAACCGCTGTTCGACCTGTTCGATTAAGTAGGACTTGAGCGCCGCGACGTGCGCCACATCGTCTGCCATGTGTGCAGCGCGTATGCGACAAGCTTGCGCAAACGCGGCTATCTGCGGCATCGGCTCGGTGCCCGAACGGAAGCCGCTTTCCTGTCCCCCACCGACTAGATAGGGCTGCAAATGCACCTCACGCTTTTTATAAAATGCGCCGATGCCCTTGGGCGCACCGATTTTGTGACCGCTCACGCTCATCAAGTCGCAATTCCACTTCTTCGGTGTTAGCGGCACACGGAACAACCCCTGCACAGCATCTACATGAAACAGCGCCTGCGGATTGCGCCGCTTGAGTGCCGCGCCAATCTCCGCCACGGGCAGCACGGTTCCCACCTCATTGCTGACCAGCATCACCGATACCAGTGCAGTGTCGTCGCGCAGCGCATCTACAACCGCCTGTGCGGGCACATGCCCGTCGGCTTGGGGCGCCACATAAGTGACTTCCCATCCCTGACTTTCCAGTCGTCGGCACGCCTGTATGGTGGCAGCGTGTTCGATGGCCGTGGTCACAATATGCTTTCCGATATGACGGTTTTTTTGCGCCGCACCAAAAATGGCTGTATTGATGCCCTCGGTTCCGCCCGATGTAAAAAACAACTCGGCAGGCGTACAGCCCATCGCTTGCGCCACCGTCTCCCGGCTTTCTTTTAAAAGCTGTGCCGCCGCAATGCCCATTTTGTGCAGCGACGACGGATTGCCGAACTGCTCGCACATGACCTGCTGCGCTATCTCTGCCGCTTCAGGCAAGGTGCGCGTGGTCGCCGCATTGTCTAAATAGTGAATCATCGGCAAATGCCTCCTGAATGTATCGTTTTTTCTTTTATCTTTCATTATACCAGCACTTTGCCCCCCTGCCAACCATTTTCCACGTCCTGCCCATCCCTATCTACCTATCTCATGCAAAAACCCAATCTTTTTCCATTTCTTTTCCCACCAAACCTACAAAAATTACCGTTCTGTTCAATTTCCTGCCCGGCTGCTCTTGTACTGCGCTTGCCCTTGCGGTATAATAGAGATTGTTTGCTGGACTGATACAAAGACAGTGTCCGTCCACAGTAAACAATCTGTTCTTTTGTTCTTTTGTGGGGAATTTTCCTTCCCCTCTATGGTTTCATCTTTTTTATGTTGAAAGGGGCTTACAAATATGCCTGGCAAAGTAATTCTCGGTGCCCAGTGGGGCGATGAAGGCAAGGGTAAATTTATTGACATTTTCGCAGCACATGCCGATTTGGTTGTGCGCAGTCAGGGCGGCAACAACGCCGGTCACACGGTTGTCGTTGATGGCGAAAAATATAAATTGCAGCTCATCCCTTCGGGTATCCTCTACCCCGACTGCGTCAACATCATCGGGCCTGGCGTTGTCGTTGACCCGCGCAACGTCCTGCGTGAAATCGACGGTTTGACCGAAAAGGGTGTGCGCACCGATAACCTGTTCATTGATGCCCGTTGCCATTGTATCCTGCCGTGGCACCTCGAACTCGATGCCCTGTCCGAAAAAGCGCGCGGCGGCGACGACATCGGTACCACCAAAAAAGGCATTGGCCCGACCTACATGGACAAGGCCGAGCGCATCGGTGTGCGTATGCACGATTTCGTTGACCCCAACCGCTTTGAAAACGTTATTCGCGCTGCCTGCTCCCGTAAAAACAAGGTCATCACTGGCGTTTACGGCGGTCAGCCCATCGACGTTGAAGCTGTACTGACCGAGTACCGCGGTTATGCAGAACGCTTGCGCAGCCATGTGCGCGACACCTCCATTCTGACCTATGAGGCAGTCAAAGCTGGTAAATTTGTGCTGTTTGAGGGTGCTCAGGGCACGCTGCTTGACCTCGACATGGGCACTTACCCCTATGTCACCTCCTCGCATCCCATCGCGGGCGGCTGCTGCATTGGTTCTGGTGTTGGCCCCTCGGCTATCACCGACATCATGGGCATTTTCAAAAGCTACACCACCCGTGTCGGCAAAGGCCCCTTCCCCACCGAGCTGTTTGACAAGACCGGCGACTATATCCGCGATGCCGGCGGTGAGTTCGGCACCGTCACCGGTCGTCCGCGCCGCACCGGCTGGTTTGACGCGGTGATTGCCCGCTATGCCGTGCGCGTCAACGGCCTGACCGAAATGGTCATCAATAAAATTGACCCGCTGCGTGGCCTGCCCAAGCTCAAAGTCTGCGTCGCCTATGAGCTTAACGGTCAGCGCTTGACCGAATTCCCCGCCAACTTCGCAGACCTTGAACATTGCACCCCGGTCTATGAAGAATTTGACGGTTTTGATGAGGACATCACCGGCTGCCGCTCGTTTGATGAACTGCCCGCTTCGGTTCAGTCCTATATCAAGGCACTGGAACGCATTTGCGATTGCCCCATCACTATGCTGGGCGTTGGCCCGGCGCGTGACCAAGTTATCACCGTCAAGTAACGCTCCAACACCCCAAAACTGAAACTTACTCACAAAAAGACCTGCCAATCGGCAGGTCTTTTTCTTCTCTTAACCCATTGTCTCATACACCGGCGTAACCGAACAGCACTTTCCACTCTTATCGTCAATCTCAAACACCGCACCCATCAGCGCAGTTTGTCCGGATGCCGCGCGGAATGGCTCGGTCAGGTCGCCGCGAAACATGGCAATCGACTGTTCAGGCTGTATGCCCAACACCGACCACACCGGCCCGGTCATGCCAATATCTGTCATATACCCGGTTCCCTTAGGATTGACGCGCGCATCAGCCGTCGGCACATGGGTATGTGTGCCATAGACTGCGCTGCACCGTCCGTCCAGATAAAACCCCATCGCCAATTTCTCACTGGTCGCACCGGCGTGAAACTCGCACACCACCCAGTCATATTTGCCCTTTTGCTCTTTCAAAATCCGGTCGGCACACAAAAACGGATTATCCGGCCCAAACGCCATTTCACACCGTCCAATCAGATTCATCACCAACAGCCGCCTGCCTGCGCAGTCAAAAATCCCCCAGCCTCTGCCCGGTTGTTGGGGCGCCTGATTGGCTGGACGCAGAATATATGCACACTCATCCAAATACGGTACTATCTGCCGCTTATTGTAAACATGGTTGCCCAATGTCACCACATCGGCTCCGGCTGCAAACAAATCATCGGCTTGGTCGGGCGTGATGCCTACCCCCGACGCATTTTCCCCGTTCACAATCGTAAAATCAATGCCATGCTGCTTTTTGACCTGCCGCAGCAGACGGCGCACGGTTTCCAAGCCCGGTTTGGAGACAACGTCCCCAACTGCCAAAAGCTTCATATTCCCTCCTTGTCGTCACAGCAAAAGAGGCGTGCTACAAAGCCGCCTCTTTCGCCAATTCCATATAAACTTGTTCCGTCTTATCGACTTAGTCGAACAGAGGCGAAACCGAAACTTCTTCATAAATGCGCGCAATCGCTTCGGTAAAGACCGGCGCAACCTGAAGAACATGAATCTTGTCAATCATCTTTTCCTGCGGCAGTGCAATGGTGTCCAGCAGGGTCAAGGTCTTAATCGGGCTGTTCTGGATGCGCTCAATCGCCGGGCCAGACAGTACACCGTGGGTTGCACAAGCGTGGATTTCAGTTGCACCACCCTTTTCAACCAGCGCTTCGGCTGCGTGTACCAGCGTGCCCGCAGTGTCAATCAGGTCATCCACCAGCATAACCTTCTTGCCGCGCACATCGCCAATGATGTTCATAACCTCAGATACATTTGCCTTGGGACGGCGCTTGTCGATGATGGCAAGCGGCAAGTCGAGCTTCTCGGCAAACTTACGCGCACGGTTGACCGAACCAAGGTCAGGGGAAACAATGACCAAATCATCGCGGTTTAAGCCAAATGTACCGGCAAAATGCGGAATGAGCACCGATGCGCCCATCATGTTATCTACCGGAATATTGAAGAAGCCCTGAATCTGAGTTGCGTGCAAATCCATCGTCAGCACGCGGTCTGCACCCGCAGTGGTCAGCAGGTCTGCCACCAGCTTAGCCGAAATCGGGTCACGCGCCTTGTTCTTGCGGTCCTGACGCGCGTAGCCAAAATAGGGCATAACCGCTGTGATACGGCCAGCCGATGCACGACGGCAGGCATCAATCATAATCAGCAATTCCATCAGGTTGTTGTTGACCGGCTCACAGGTAGACTGAATCAGGAACACGTCCGAACCGCGCACCGACTCACCGATGGAAACCGAAATTTCACCGTCAGAAAACGTGCTGACAGTCGCCTTGCCGAGCGGCAGTCCCAGTGCGGAAGAAATCTGCATGGCAAGAGCCGGATGGGAATTACCGCAGAAAATCTTGATATTTTTACCGTGAGAAATCATTTTTATTGTACCCCCTGCGTACACTGTTCCATATTCTTGGTATTTTTGGATATTTGATTCATAACAAAAAACAAAAAGCCGTTTACTTCTTTTCCTGTTCCATGCGTGCGCGGCGCTTGTCGTTCCACTCGTCGATAACGGTCTGACGTGCGCGGCCAACGACCAAAACACCATCGGGCACATCCTTTGTCACCGTCGTGCCCGCACCGGTAAAGACGCGGTCGCCGAGCGATACCGGCGCAATCAAGTTGGTATTGCATCCAATAAAGCAATCATCGCCGATGTTGGTGTGGAACTTATGATACCCGTCGTAATTGACGATGACCGTGCCGCAGCCAAAGTTGACACGCTCACCAACCGTCGCATCTCCAATGTAGGTCAGATGCGAAACCTTGGTTCCGTTGCCGATTTCAGCCTTTTTCAGCTCGACAAAGTCGCCAATGCGGGTCTTGTTGCCAATGGAACAGCCCGGACGAATATAGGCGAACGGGCCGACGGTGGCATCCGAACCAACCGCACTTTCATAAATCTGAGAAGAATTGACCTGTGTACGGTCGCCAACACTGGCCTGTTCCAGCAACGTGTTCGGACCGATGGTGCAACCGCTGCCGATGGTGCAGCCGCCGCGAATGATGGTGCCGGGCAAGATGACCGTTCCCGCGCCGATTTTGGCATCGGGTGCAATATAGACGCTGTCCGGTGCAAAAATCTGTACACCAGCCGCAATATGACGCATATTGATGCGGGTACACAGGCGCTTTTGCGCTTCAAAAGCAGACATGCCGTCGGTGACGGCTACGACCGGCTCACACAGCACAGCTTCGGCAGTTTTTCCAGACGCAATGGCTGTGTTGACCGCTTCAATGAGGTCGCCCGTCCCCAGTGCTTTGGCGGCCTCAGTGCGCGCACAGACTACGGGCACGGTGTCGGGTGCAAGGCGCACGATGGCATCCGCCGCGTCACGCTGCGGCATCCGACAAACAAAAACAGTGAAGTCCGCACCGATTGCCAGATGGCTTTCCACCAGGCGCTTGTACTCGGCTGCGGTCAGTTCAGGGCAAGGTGCATCAATCAGCAGGACATGGTCGCCCGCCGTCTCCATAACACCTTCCGCCAATCCTGCTTCTGCCAGCGCGTTTTTGACCCATGCGCCTGCGCTGCGAAACAGCACAGGAGTTTCATAGACCTTTTGCGCGCCGCGCAGTATCGTCGTAATTTGGCTCATGAAATTAGTCCTTTCAATTTCCGTCTTGAGGCGCGTGAAAGCGCCCATACCAATCCGCATATAATTATACTATAACCCCGCACGAATTTCACCGTCAAATTGAGAAAATTTATGAGGAAATTTCTGTGGGTTATACGCCCTTTGGACAAATTGCACGAATGTCCACCCCAAAACGACACCTTTCGCACCCCCTCTTGCGCACCGCTCCAAAACACGCTATAATAAAAAAGAAACTTTTTTTGCATCGTTTCGCGCCGCCCCGACACCGTATAGGGCGGCATTTTCCATCTTTTTTCTGTCTGGAGGTATCCATGAGCCTTGCATCTCTGCTGATGCCGGAAGGCGAGCTTGCTGTTATCCGTTGCGAAACGGCAGATAAGCTCATTCAGTGCGGCGACGGCGATGCCGCGCTGTTATATCTATATGTCATTCGCCGCGGGTCTGCCTTTGATGAAGCACAAGCCATGCGCGATTTGCACCTGTCCAAAGAGCGCTTTGACCGCGCCAGCTTCACGCTGACCGGCCTTGCCATCGCACAATCTCCCACTGCCGCCGAACTCAGCCCCCCTACCGCACCGCGTTACACCGCCGCCGAGCTGCGCACCGCCCGTGCAAATGACCACCGCTTTGCCGCCATCTGCGACACCGCTGAGGGAATTTTGGGTCGTCCGCTGACCGAAACGCTGCTGCGCACTCTATATACCGTCTATGACTTCATGGCATTGCCCGCCGATGTCATCATTGAGCTGCTCAGCTATCTGGGACGTGACCGCGGCTCGCTGCGCGGCCGCGATGTCGAGCGCGAAGCCTGCATCTGGGTGGACAAGCGTATTTTGACCCCCGCTGATGCACAACGCTATCTAGCCGAAGTCGAAGCCGAAAAACCACTGAGGCAAGCGCTTTTTCAGGCGCTGGGTGTGGTTGGGCGCAACCCCACTACCCCCGAGCGCGCACTGGTCAAGCTGTGTCTGGAAAAGCACTTCCCACCCGAAACCGTTTCACTCGCTATGTCCCGTATGCGGCGCAACATTGGAGAATTTTCAGCCAGCTATCTGCGCAAAATGCTGGGTGCATGGGACCAGAAAGGCGTGCACACGGTCGCTGAAATCACCGCACTAGAACCCGAAATCACCCGCAAGCCGAACACCGACGCTTCGGTCAATCAGCCGCCCTTTGGCACCGGACAACCTGCCGCCACATCGTCTGACCAATTGGCCGACTGGGAGAAAACTTGGTTGGCCGAGGTCAAGCGCCGCCGCGCCAAACAACAGGAGAGTCGATAATTTATGCGCTATAACAAAGAAATCCTGTCCGCTGTCCTGCGCGACATGGAACGCGAACACACCGCCCGCGCCGAGCAGTTTGCTGCGCGCCGTGCTGAGGTATATGCCCATTTACCGCGTGTACACGAAATCGACCGCGCACTGTCTAACACGGCTGCCGCCGTGCTGCACGCTGCCCTTGCATCGGGCAATGACCCGACCGCTGCGGTCGAACAACTCAAAACCCGCAATCTGGAACTACAAGCCGAACGCCGTCGCCTGCTGATACAAGGCGGTTACGCGCCCGATTACCTCGATGAAACACCGCTGTGTCCTGCGTGCGGCGATGCCGGTTACATCGGCACTCAGCCATGTGCCTGTCTCAAGGCACGCTATGCCGAGCGTTTAACCCAAGAACTATCCACCAGCCTACCCATTCACGACCAGAACTTTGAGCACTTCCGCATGGACTACTATTCTTCGACCCCTGATGCCCGAATAGGCATATCTGCACGCGAAAATATGGAATATAATCTGTCAGTCTGCCGCACTTATGCTGATAACTTTTCCCTACACGCCCCCAATCTATTGCTGTACGGCTCGACCGGTCTTGGAAAAACTTTCCTGTCATCCTGTATTGCAAAGGTCGTATCGGAAAAGGGATTCTCTGTCGCCTATGACACGGCAATCCGTATTTTTTCCAGCTATGAAAGTGTCAAGTTTAGTTCTGTCGATGCCGCTGATGCCGCGCGCCGTATTCGCAAGTATGAACAATGTGACCTGCTCATTGTGGACGACCTCGGCACCGAAATGGCGACCGCTTTCACAACTTCCGCCCTGTATGGTCTGCTGGCCGACCGTCTCATGCACCGCCGTCCCATGATTATCAACACCAACCTGCTTCCTGCCGCACTGGAGACTCGTTACTCGCCTGCTATTGCTTCACGCTTAATTGGGGAATTTAAACAACTGCGCTTTTTCGGCGATGATATCCGCGCTCAAAAATGCCTGCACGGCCTCTAATCATCGCCCTGCAAAAAACTGTTCATAATTGTGCACAACGGGATACAAAAGGTTCACAGGTCGTTTAAATTTTATTCACATATCCAGGTGTGTTCCGGGGTATACTATGTACATCAGCAAGGGATGCCGCAAACCCTTCCTGATAGATGAAATGCCATCATTCTTTCAAATGTTTCTTTACCCCCCTATTTTTCACCCCCCTTATTTTGTGAGACAACCAGCAAAAGCCCGCTCGAAAGAGCGGGTTTTTGCTATGTGCCTATTCCAACACATTCCCAAGATATACGCCGGTTTTTGTCGTTGCAATCACAAAACTGCACTGATATAATGAGGATGATATCTGAAGGAGGTTTTACCCCGATGTTCAAATTTTTGCACCTCGCCGACCTGCACCTCGGCGCGTGCTTTGATATGCTGCCGCCCGAAAAAGCCGAATCCGCACGCGGCAAACAATTTGCCGCGCTCGAACATGCTGTGCGGGTTGCCGAACGCGAAACCGCACAAGCAATTTTGATTGCGGGTGACCTGTTCGATTCCCCCCAACCCTCTGCCACTCTGTTCTCCCGTGCCATGTCCATTTTATCACAAGCACCTTGTCCGGTTTTCATTGCGCCGGGCAACCATGACTACATCGAGTCGGGTAGTCCCTATCTCACCACCGCTTTACCTGAAAACGTTCATGTTTTCACTTCCGACACTTTAGAGCCGATACATATTGGACAAGCGGCTACGGTTTGGGGTGCGGCGTTCCACAACCAAAGCGCATCCATCCCGCTCACGCACCGCAATTTCTCTCGACCGCTCAACCTGTGTCTGGTACATACCGACCTCAAAACCGACGGCGGCTACAATCACTATTCTCCCGACCAAATCGCCCAAAGCGAATTTTCCTACCTGGCTGCCGGTCATAACCATGCACCAAGCGGCTTGCGGCGCGCAGGTGGTACGGTGTTCTGCTGTCCGGGCGGACTGTGTGCCCTGTCGGCGCGTGAGACTGGCCCCAAAGGGTTCTTGTTACTCGAAGCTGGCGACACCATCAAGGCTCAATTCATCGAATCCAAAGCCGTACAGTTCGCGCGCATTGAAATCGACCTCACCCCCATCCCATCCGATACCGGATTGCAAAAGGTGCTCATCGAACGGATTCCAAAAAATCACGACCGGGTTTGTGCTACGGTCGCGCTGGTTGGAGAACGCATCTATGAGCCAAATCTAACCGCCCTGCGGCGCGTGCTGACACAGGTATTTCTGGATTGCACTGTGACCGACGAAACCGTCCCCAAAAAACCGCTGTGGCGTTATTTGCAGCAAGATGACTTGCGCGGCGCGGTCAGCCGCCGGTATCGTGACCTGATTGAGTCCACCGAATCTCCGGAAGATAAGGAAATGTTAATGCTCTCGTTGCGCTATGCGCTTGCCGCCTTTGACGGCGACCCCCGCCCCGAAATAACAGCTGGAAAATAAACTCCATTGCGCTCTGTCTGCTGACAGGGCGCTTTTCCATATTTGGCATCTCTTGTGGATTGTGATATAATGCTGGTAAAAAATATCTGTTGAAATGGGGAATTGGATTGACCGTCCAAAATGATTTTTCGCGCGGCAGCGTATCGGGCAACATTTTACGCCTTGCCGTTCCACTCATGCTGGCCCAGCTTGTAAATGTTCTATACAACGTCGTAGACCGCATCTTCATCGGCCATATCGGTGGCAGTACCTTACCGCTGACTGGTGTTGGACTGTGTATGCCGGTCATCACGGTGATTTCGGCGTTTTCTGGTTTGTTTGGTATGGGCGGTGCCCCCATCTGCTCCATTGCACGCGGGCAGGGTGATATGGAGGAGGCCGAGCAAGTGCAAAACACTTCCTTTGTGTTGCTCGTCGGCTGCGGCATCGTGCTGACCGTATTGGGTGAACTCTTCTTGCACCCGCTCTTGACCCTGTTTGGTGCCAGCGCCGACACGCTCCCTTATGCCGCAAGTTATCTGCGCATCTATCTGGCTGGCACAGTCTTTGTCATGATTTCTCTGGGTATGAATGCCTTCATCAACACACAGGGCTTTGCCAAAACAGGTATGTTGACCGTATCCATCGGCGCCGTACTCAATCTGCTGCTTGACCCGTTATTCATCTTCGGGCTTGATATGGGGGTTTCGGGCGCAGCGCTTGCCACTGTGCTGTCACAGGCAGCTTCGGCAGTATGGGCGCTATGGTTCCTGTTCAGCCGCCGCGCGATTCTGCGCCTGCGCCCGCATACCTTCCGCTGGCAGTCTCACCGCGTAGCCCGTATCGTCGGTTTGGGTATGAGCAACTTTATTGCCCTTGGCACCAACGGTGTCGTGCAAATCGCCTGCAACTCTACCTTACAAACCTTTGGCGGTGACCTATATGTAGGCGTGATGACCGTGCTCACCGCCATCCGTGAAGTTGTACAAATGCCCATCAGCGGCTTGACCAACGGTTCTCAGCCAGTTATCAGCTTCAACTATGGTGCAAATGCTCCCGGTCGCGTCAAGCAAGCCATCCGCTTTTCCGTTATCGCGGGCATTGTCTATGCAACGCTGTGTTGGGCAGTCCTGTTCTTTTTCCCCGCACCGTTTGTGCGGCTGTTCAACGACGACCCCACGCTTGTCACGGCTGCTATCCCCGCCCTACATCTGTATTTCTTTGGCTATTTTATGATGTCGCTGCAATTTGCCGGGCAGTCGGTCTTTGTCGCGTTGGGGCGCTCCAAACAGGCCATCTTCTTTTCTCTGTTTCGCAAAATTATCATTGTTGTACCGCTCACCCTGCTGCTCCCCTATATCGGCGGGCTGGGCACGACCGGTGTATTTCTCGCCGAAGCTGTCAGCAACTTCATTGGCGGCACCGCCTGTTTTCTGACCATGTACTACACGGTCTATCGACGATTGGACGACCGCGCAAAGGCATAAAAAAGGAGCCGTTCCCACGAGAGGGAATACGGCTCCTTTTCTTTTTTGCATCACTTATGATTCGGCTGGTGCCAGAAAATCCTCCGTCTGCGGCTGTGGTGGTTCAAACGACACCCCACCTACAATGACATTGACCGCAGCCGTTTTCAATCCTGTCATGGATTCAATAGACGTTTTTGCCGCCTGTTGGACGGCCAGCGCTACTTCGCCCACGCTCTTACCAAACTGCACCAAAATGCTGATATCCACGCTGACAGTGTTGCGCTCGCCAATCTGCACCTTGACCCCCTTACTCTGGGTCTTTTTACCCAAAAAGCTTGCAATTTCGGTGGTCAGCCCGGCAAACAGGCCACCCACGCCCTCGGTCTCAGTTGCGGCAAATGCCGCAATGGAGGCCACAACATCCTCTGAAATTTTGATGGTGCCTTGGTCGCCCGCGGTCACCCAATACTCCTTATGGTCTGCCATAAAACTGCCACTCTCCTTTGGCGAAAGGTTCAAAAAATACCGCTGTTTGGGTTATTATAGCACAGTTCCCGGCAAAACACAAGGATATCTGCACAGTTAAGCCGCCTCAACAATTTTGATTTGGTCAGCCTGCGCGCCCGTCTCAGTCATGACGATATCACGCACCACAGCGGCATCCTGTTCGGCAAAACCGGCTTCGGGCGGCTGGATGATGACGTTGACCGCTTCGGCGCTGACAAACACGACTGCATCCGCATATCCCTTGGCTTTGATGAGACTTTCGACGCGCGCTTCGGTCACAGAATCGTCGGCAAGCTGTGAAATCTGTCCGGCGGCATCCTCCTTGGTCTTTTCATCGGCTTTTTCATCTTGCAGACTGGTTTGCAAAATGCTGATGGCTTCGTCACGCGCCTGTTCCCGCGCCAAGCGCGACTGTGCAAAATAATCGCTTCCCGATGTTACAGTAACCTGCTCGGCCTGTGCGTCGTCTGTACTGCCGCTCTGCACCACCGATGCGCCGTTCAGTTCTGCATCGGTCTGCCCTGCCACCAGCAGTTCTTCGGGCGACTGCACATAGCTCCAGTTGAGATAAACCGCCGCGCACAACATTGCGCCAATCACGCCATAGACCACACCGCGTTTTTTGACTGTTGCCATAAAAATTGTCCTCCTTTTCATTGTCCCATCTGAATGACCGAAATCCGGTCAGCCCCCAAACCACACACCGCACTGACCGCTTGCGTCACCGCAAGCTGCACCGCATGACTGCCCGCGCCGTCGCATAACACCACCGCCCCGCGAAAGGTCGGGCAGGTCTGTTTCAGGCGCACCGGCTGCTCTCCGTAGCTTCCATCCGACACCGTAGACAGCGTACTTTCATACGAGCCGTTCTGTTCCCCCGATGCCGACTGCCGCACATTGGACGCATAAACCGCTTCGCCGGTCTGCTCCAGCGATAACATCAGCTCCACCCGTCCCACCCCCGCAATCTGTGCCAGCTTGCTCTCCAGTTCATCCTCAAACGCCGCCAAGTCAAATGCTGCCTGTTCGGTGCCGTCGGGTACGCTTTGTTCCTGCTCCGGTCGGTCACGCGCCCCTCCCCCCGCATATAAAAGCAAAATCCCAACCAACAGCACGATAAGCGCATATTTATATTTGCCGATTTTGGGCACAAGCCCATTGAGTCCCGCCTGGACAGCGGTTTTTACTCGGTCCAGTTCCATGTTATAAGCTCCTTTGGTATCCCACATTCGGTCACCAGTATGGTTTCTATGGCCGTTTTGTCGTTCTGTTCCGCTTGCGACGCGGTCAGCGTCACCCCGGTCACCAGTGTGCGGCCATCCGCTTCACTGGTGGCAGTCAATTCTGCCTTGACTACCACACCCAGCGCCGCCGCGCGCTGTTCAATATACTGTTCCACTTGGCCAATGGCGGCTTGCGCCAACGCCTGCACACTCTGCGCCTGATATTGTGCGCTCTGCGCCTCGCCCGCCGCCACGGTCTGCCGAAACGACGCACCCAGTTTGGGCAAGCGCAAAGTGGACAGCGGCTCAAGCACCGCCAGCACCACAGCCAATCCACACGCCAGCCGCAACACTTCGCGCAGTGCGCTGCCGCGCGTGAGCGACAACGCTACGCCGCCGCACAGAGCAGCCGCTGCCACGCCGGTCAGCAGGGTTTGAAATGTCTCTATCATATTGGATTCACCAAGGTCACCGAAAAGACCAATTCAAAAAATAAAATTGCAGAGCATGTGCCCAGCATCCCCAGCATCAGCCCCATACTGTCACTGAGTCCGGCGACCAAACCGGACAGTGCATTGCCACAAACTGGGGTCAGCACTGCCGCACCCGCCTTGAAAAGTAAGTAATTGCAGCCCACCTTGACAAACGGCACCACACACAACGCCGCAATGCACAACATGCCCATCACGCCTACTGTGTTGCGAATAAGCACGGCGCCTGCCAGCATGGACTCGGCCGCATCCGAGATGATACCACCCACAACCGGCACCGAACCGGAAACGGCAAACTTCGCTGTTTTGACTGCGAGCGCGTCTGCACTGCCGCCGATGACCCCCGAAATGGTCAGGTACGCAATGAACACGGTCAACGTCAGCTTCATGCTACCTGTGATGAGCCACTTAATAAACCCGGCGAGCTGTCCGAGCAGCCCGCCCCCCACCGCCGTGTTGACCGTCACAATCGCAATATATACCCCCACACCGGGCAGCAGCACCCCTGTCAGAAACCGTACCAGCAAATCAAACGAAAACATGGTCACGCCCTGCAACACGGTTGCCGCCGTGGGCGCACCGGTCATGGTCACTGCCCCCGCCATGACCGGCAGCATGGCCTTGGAAAAGGTGGATACTTCGTGCAAGGTATCCTGACATAGCGTCATCATGCCCGACAAATCGGACAAAAACACGCCGGTCATCCCCAGTGCACCAGCCATCGTCACCACTGGCAACTCATTCCCGCCCGCAAATGCCCGCGCACTTTGCAGCAGCCCGCACACCACCGCCACAACCAACAACTTGCCCAGGCTGGACAGCGCCGACAGCCATGCCGACTGCCCATTCTGTACTGTATTGTCGAGCAGTTGCGCCGCCGCCTGCCCTACCCCGCCGTCTAATGTCACTCCGTCCATGCGCTGTGCTGCGTCGTGGGGCAATGCGTCGGTTAATACGTCGCTTTGAGTCTGTGCCTCGGCACGGGCTGCCTGTTCGGTTTGGTCTGCTGCACCCGCCAACCCGATACATAGTGCGATGCAGCCCGCCAAACAAATCATCCATCTGCCCCAGCGGCACAGTCGTTTTTGCCATTTCATCTTCCTCCAGCCTTTCCACTATCCTGCTTCGCTCAGGCTATCATACGCGCCACAAGTGACAACACATCTGTCAGCAACGGTAGGCAAACCACAATGGCTGCCGCTGTGCCCGCCAGTTCCAACTGTGCTGCGAGTGCTGCCTGTCCGGCATCCTGACACACCGCGCCCGCCAACCGTACAACAACTGCAATGCCCACCGCTTTGAGTACGGGCACATAAATGGTTTGTGCGCCGTCCAAAACGCCAAGCAAACTGCGCGCTGCCGCCATGAGCTGCCGCACAGGTTCCAGCGTGCCCCACAACAAGTAAAGCGTACCCGCCAATCCGACCGCAAACGCCAATGCTGGGCTGTCCTTTTTGAGCACAAGCGCCAGCACTGCGGTCACAAGCGCTGCACCCACCAGCGCCATCATCTGCCCGCTCAAAACCCAAACACCGACTTCATCAGCGTGAACAGATTGCTGATTTGCTGCACCAGCACCATCATCACCACAATCAATCCAGCAAGCGTGGTCATCATGGCCTGTTCCTCTCGCCCTGACCGGACAAGCAGCTGATTAAAGACCGCAACCAATATGCCAATGGCTGCAATCTTGAAAATCAAATCGACCTGCATGGCACTCCTCCTGTCAAATCAGCATCAACACAACGAAGATACCGGCGGCAATACCGCAAGTACGATACACATTGCCATGCCGACGGTATTCCTCACACGCCTGCTGCCGGCAGCTTTCCAGCCGTGCGGCTGTGTAGCGCAGGCAGTCTAGCTGCTGACCGGCATCGTACCGCCCCAGAAATGCCGACGCATCGCGCAGCACGGCGGTGGCTTCCGGCCCCAAACACAGGTCATCCGACAGGTCGCGCACCGTGCTGCTCCAGTGATAACCCAGCGACATGCCCGGCGCCTTATCCATGCGCTTACGCATCTCCCCAAACAACCGCCGCTGGTCGGGGTTGTCACTGTGCGCTAGACGGTCGAGCAGGTCGGGCAGCGGTGTATGTGGGCCTTCAATTTCGGCTTTCAAAAAGGCAACCGCGTCTAACATAGCGGATAGTACGGTCAGGCGGCGGCGCAGCTTGCCGCGCGCCGCCATACCCAGTGTCGTACACGCGCCCACAATCAGGAGCGCACCCAGTGCGGTCATCATGGCTCATCCCTCCCTTTCCAATGTTTGCACCCGTGCGTGTCGCCCATCAGCGCCTGTTGTCAACACGACCAGCCGTGTAAATGCCCCGCTTTGACACAGAGTACGGAAAAACGGTTTGTGTGCAAGTTCGTCTGTATTGGCTGCATGAATAGTCGCCAACACCGACACCCCACAGTTGACCGCATAGCGCACCGCCTCTAAATCCGCTGGGTCTGTTAATTCGTCGAGCGCTAGCACCCGCGGCGCCATCGTGCGCACAAGCTGCAATGCGCCCACCGCCTTAGGGCAGCCGTCCAGCACATCACAAGTGCCCCCCAGTTCAAACTGAGGTACCCCGCCGCGCATGGCTGCCAATTCCCCGCGCTCATCAACCACGCCTACCCGAATGCCGCGCAGACTAATAAGCCGAATCAGGTCGCGTAAAAAGGTGGTCTTACCGCCGCCCGGTGGTGACAAAATCAGCGTACCGTGTACATGATTTCCGTCGCACAGTTCGCCCAGATACGGTTTTGCCACGTCCTCCCACGCCCGCGCAATGCGCAGACATAGAGAAGATACCGTGCGGACACCGGACGGTACCCCATTCTCCAAACTCACCGTACCGCACACACCCAACCGATGCCCGCCAGTCAACGGTAAATAACCCTGTCGAAGTGGTTCCGCATAGGTATGTACCGACCACCGACTGGCACGCGCCAGCGTTTCGCGCAGTTCCTCAGCGCGCAGCCGTAAACCGGCAATTTCGTGTTCCCGCCCGCTTGCGTACCAGTGCATGGGCTGTCCCGCCCGCAGGCGCAATTCTTCGGCACACGCCCGCACTTCATCGGGCAAATCCATCACCCGATTTTGCAGCGCGGGTGGCAGACAGGATACCGCCTGTGCATATGCCTGTAATCCTTTGTTTTTTTCGTCCATTTCGCATCACCTGTCCCCAATCTATGCCCCATACCGCACGCGCAGAACGCCATGTTCAAAAGTTTTGAAAAAATCATTCGACCACTCTTGACATTCTTTAGCGGAGTGCTATAATAAAGACCGTATATTGAAAAAAGCGATGACCGAGGAAGTAGTTCTGTCACCCGCGCTTTTCAGGGAGTGTCCATCTCGACTGTAAGTGGACACAGGCGCCGACTGCACGAAGTTCCCTCATGAGCTGCAAAGCTGAACCTATTTCAGTAGGCTTTGCCGGGTCTCCCCCGTTAGCCGGATAGGATATACACTTTGTATCCGAATTTGAGTGCGGCGCACGTCTCTGTTTATATCTATGCGCCGAATGTGGGTGGTACCGCGGAATGTTTGTCTTTCGTCCCTGTTTTGTGTGTGGACGGAGGATTTTTTTTATGCGCCCACACTCCCCTCTGTTATTTTATAATTTTACCGATATATCGAAAGGAAGATTGAACCATGATTGTTGTAATGAAAAATGGTACGACCGATGAGCACATCGCGCACCTGACCCAATGGCTGGGTGACCGCTATGGCATCCATGTCAATCCGGTCGTCGGCACCGGCACCACCATTTTGGCGCTGGTTGGTGACACGGCTGCTGTGGACAAAGATGCCCTGCTGCGTGACCCGCAGGTCGAACGCATCACCAAGGTGCAGGAGCCGTTCAAGCTGGCAAACCGTCGAATGCACCCGCAGGATACCACGGTAGAGATTGCACCCGGCGTGGTGGTCGGCGGCAAGAAAATCGTCGTGATGGCTGGCCCGTGCTCGGTCGAGAGCCGCGACCAGATTATTGACGTTGCCAAGCACGTTAAGGCAGAGGGTGCAACCGTACTGCGCGGCGGCGCATGGAAGCCCCGCTCCTCCCCGTACTCGTTCCAAGGACTCAAGGCAGAAGGTCTTGACCTGCTGCACGAGGCACACAAGGAAACCGGTCTGCCCGTTGTAACCGAAATCACCAACCCCAAAAATATTGAACTGTTTTTGGATAAGTGCGACTGCTTCCAGGTCGGCGCACGCAATATGCAGAACTTTGATTTGCTCAAAGAACTGGGCCAGACCCGCAAGCCCGTTCTGCTCAAGCGCGGCTTTGCCAACACAATGGAAGAATTCCTGATGTCGGCAGAGTACGTCATGGCAGGCGGCAATGAGAATGTCATTCTGTGTGAGCGCGGCATTCGTACCTACGAAACCTACACCCGCAACACGCTGGATATCTCGGCTGTACCCGTGCTCAAGCGCATGAGCCATTTGCCGGTTGTCGTTGACCCGTCTCATGCAGGCGGTATCTACTGGATGGTCGAGCCGCTGGCAAAGGCTGCCATTGCCGCCGGTGCCGACGGCCTGATTATCGAAGTCCACAACGACCCCGCGCACGCCCTGTCCGACGGCGCACAGAGCCTGACTTATGATTCCTTCCACGAAACCATGCAGTCCATTCGCCGCGTGGCGGAAGCGGTTGGCCGCGAAGTCTGATTGTCCCCACAAAACGCGCCGGAAACCTGTCTTTTCGGCGCGTCTTTTATCATGGAACTGTTTTCCGTTTGCCACGTCTAACTGAAAGGAGCGTGTCCCCTCTTGAAGCAGCTCACCCTATGCGGTGCGGCAGCGCAGTCCGAACTGCGCATTGACCGCGGCTTACTGGGCAATGCCGCCGCGCAAATCGCGCAGGTATTCTCGCCCAGCCGCGTGCATATCGTCACCGATTCCAACGTTGCTCCCCTGTACCTTGACAAGCTCGCCGCACAATTTGACCTGCCGGTCAGTTCTACCATACTGCCCGCCGGCGAGGAATATAAACGTCTTTCTTCGGTCGAACGCATTTATCACGACCTGTTAGCCGCCGGCATGACCCGCAAAGACCTTGTGATTGCACTGGGCGGCGGCGTGACCGGCGACATCACAGGCTTTGCCGCCGCAACCTTTTTGCGCGGCGTGTCGCTGTGCCAGATTCCCACCACCCTGCTGGCGCAGGTGGATTCGTCAGTGGGCGGCAAGACCGGCGTTGACCTGCCCGAAGGCAAAAACCTTGTGGGCGCGTTTTACCAGCCCGGTCTGGTGCTCATCGACCCCAATGTGCTGGACACCCTGCCCAAGGAAACCTTTACCGACGGTATGGCAGAGGTTGTCAAGTACGGCTACATCGCAAACCCTGAGATTTTGCGCATGGTGCAAGCACCCGGCTACCGCGCACACATTGAAGATATCATTTATGAGTGTGTCAAAATCAAGCGCGATGTCGTGGCGCAGGACGAACATGACACCGGTTTACGCATGATTTTGAACTTTGGGCACACGGTCGGTCATGCCGCTGAAAAGTTGGGCAACTACACCGAACTGACCCACGGGCAAGCGGTTGCCATCGGCATGGTTGCCGCTATGCGTCTGTCCAATGCGCTGGGCGCACCCCGCGACCTTGTACCCGAACTGGTCACGCTGCTCAAGGCGCTCGGTCTGCCGACCGACCTGCCCTATGACCGCGAAGCCATCTTCGGCGCACTACTGTCCGACAAAAAGAAGTTTGGTGCAACGGTCAACTTCATTCTGGTGCGCAACCCCGGACAGGCGGATATTGTGCCGCTTGCCGCCGAACAGCTCCACACGCTGATTGTCAATCTTTAAGTAAAAGGAGGTGCGCCAAATGGGTTCTACCTTTGGCAATGCACTCAAAATTTCCATCTTTGGCGAATCGCACGGTGCAGGTATCGGGGTCGTGCTCGACGGCTTTCCTGCCGGTGTGACCTACGACGAGGCATTTGTGCTGCGCGAGATGGAGCGCCGCGCCCCCGGTCGCAACAAGCAATCGACTGCGCGCCGCGAAGCCGATACCCCGCGCATTTTATCGGGTATCTACAACGGCAAGACCACCGGCACACCCATCTGTGCGGTGATTGAAAACACCAACACCCGCTCACAGGATTATCAAGCCCTGCTCGCGCAGCCCCGTCCGGGTCACGCCGACTACACCGGTCAGGTGCGCTATCACGGCTTTAACGACCCGCGTGGCGGCGGTCATTTTTCCGGTCGTCTGACCGCGCCGCTGGTGTTCGCGGGCGCACTGTGTAAACTGTACCTCAAAACCCGCGGCGTGACCGTGGGCGCACACATTCAGTCGATTGCACAGATTCAGGACACTGCCTTTGATGATGTTGCAGTTTCGGCACAGGAGCTCGACGCACTGCGCTTGCAGGAATATCCGGTCATCAATCCCCGTGCCCGCGACGCCATGCTGTCTGCCATCGAAGATGCGCGCATGGATTGCGATTCGGTTGGCGGGGTCATCGAATGTGCCGCCGTCGGTCTGCCCGCCGGTCTTGGCTCGCCCATGTTCGGCTCGGTCGAATCCAAGCTGTCGGCTATGCTGTTCTCGGTGCCCGCTGTCAAGGGCGTGGAGTTCGGCGTGGGCTTCGGCTTTGCCGAGTATCGCGGCTCACACGCCAATGACCCGATGTATTTGGATGAATCGGGCACAGTGCGCACCGAAACCAACAACAATGGCGGTGTGCTCGGCGGCATCTCCAGCGGTATGCCCATTGTGTTCCGCACGGTCATCAAGCCCACCCCCTCGATTGCCAAGCGCCAGAACACCCTCAATGTGCAGACCGGTCAGGTTGAGCCGTTGGAAATCCACGGACGCCATGACCCGTGCATTGTGACCCGTGCCGCGCCGGTCATCGAGGCTGCCGCCGCCGTCGCACTCACCGACCTGTATTTGGAGGGCTATGGCTATGCAGACTGAACCCCGCCCGCTCGACCAGACCCGCGCCGAAATCACCGAGCTTGACCGCCAGATTCAGCAGCTCTTTTTGCGCCGCATGATGTGCGCCGAACAAGTCGCCGCTTATAAGCTGTCCACCGGTGATGCTATTCTGAAACCCGACCGCGAACGCTTTTTGCTGGACACACTGGGCGCACAAGTGCCCGAAAATCTGCAACAGGAATACCGTTCGGTACTCAAAACCGTCATGCGCGTGTCCCGCAAGCATCAATATGAAACCATTCTATCCTGCGAGCCGTCCCGCCTTGACCTGCCGCTAGTTGCCCGCTGTGACCCCGCCCGCGTGGTCTATCAAGGCTTGCCCGCGTCCTATCAATCACGCGCTGCCGCTGCTATGTTCCCCCATGCCGCGCACATCGACCATGTGCCCACCTTTGAGGACGTGTTCCGCGCGGTCAGCGAGGGCCATGCCGACACCGGTGTAGTGCCGGTCGAAAACTCGACCGTCGGCACCATCGACGAAGCCTGTGATTTGCTGGTGCAGTATGACCTGCATATCTCCCATTCCCATGTGGATGCCATTGATAACCGCCTGTGCGCTTGTCCAGGCGCGTCGCTGGACACGGTCAAAACCGTGTTTTCCATCCGTCCCGCACTCGGTCAGTGTCAGTCCTTTCTCAAAGCGCACGGTCTGACCCAAAAGGAAGCCCCCAATACTGCCGTCGCCGCCCAGCAGGTCGCGCAAGCCAATGACCCGACCTGTGCGGCAGTGTGTTCGGCACAAGCGGCGGAACTGTATGGATTGACCGTGCTCGCCCACAACATCAACGACGACAAGCACAACTGCACCCGCTTTATTGCGGTTTCGCGCGGTCTGTCCGCACAGCCCGACGACAACCGCATTTCGCTGGTGTTCACCCTGCCCCACTGCAATGGTTCGCTTGCGGCTGCGTTGTCGGTGTGCGCTGACCACGAAATCAACCTGACCGAAATTCATTCGCGCCCTCTGCCCGAAACGCCTTGGAACTATCGTTTTTATGTCGATTTGGAGGGCAGTCTGTGCAATCCCGCGGTGCGCGCCATGATTTACCAGCTGGACGAAGAGCTTTCCACCGTCCGCATCTTAGGCAGTTACCGCATCTCTGATTCCACCCAAGCGAGGTAATCCGTTATGAAACTCCATTCTTCCAACGGTCTGCACGGTTCTATCACCGTTCCAGGCGACAAATCGGTTTCCCACCGCTCGGTCATGCTGGGCGCACTTGCCGACGGCGTGACCCATGTAACCGGCTTTTTGATGGGCGAGGACTGCCTATCTACCATCGACTGTTTTCGCAAAATGGGTGTACGCATCGACGTGGGCGATGACCACACCGTGACTGTACACGGTGTCGGTCTTCATGGACTGACCGCGCCCACCGAACGCCTGTACACCGGCAACAGCGGCACAACCACCCGCCTGATTTCGGGTATTCTGTCCGGTCAGTCGTTCGCCAGCACGCTGACCGGCGATGCTTCGATTGAAAAGCGCCCGATGGGGCGCATCATCACCCCACTGCGACAGATGGGCGCGGTCATTTCGGGCGTGGACGACAAATTCTGCCCGCTCGCGATTGAACCTGGCAAGCTGCATGGCATTACATACACCCTGCCCGTAGCTTCGGCACAGCTCAAAAGTGCCATTTTGCTGGCTGGTCTGTACGCTGACAGCCCCACGACTGTCATCGAACCCGCCCCGTCCCGCGACCACACCGAACGCATGTTGCGCGCAATGGGCTGCGGCGTGGACACTGATGGCTGCCGCATCACGGTCTATCCGCCCGACCACCTGACCGCCCGCGATGTCGCTGTGCCCGCTGATATCTCGTCTGCCGCTTTCTTCCTTGTAGCGGGTGCTATCGTGCCCGGTTCGGAAATCACCGTGCGCAATGTGGGCATCAACCCCACCCGCGACGGTGTGCTGGAGGTGCTGCGCGCAATGGGCGCCGACCTGACGCTGACCAACCGCCGCGACGACGGCGAACCGGTTTGTGATATCACTGTGCGCACTTCTCAACTGCACGGCACCCAAATCGGCGGTGCACTCATTCCGCGCCTGATTGACGAACTGCCCGTGCTGGCAGTCGCTGCCGCCTGTGCGCAGGGTGAAACGGTTATCCGCGATGCCACCGAACTCAAAGTCAAAGAGTCCAACCGCATTGCCGCCATGGTGCGCGAACTGACCCGCGCGGGTGCCGATGTCACCGAAACCGACGACGGCATGATTATTCGCGGTGGTAAGCCACTGCACGGCGCGGCATTTGAAACCTACCACGACCACCGCATTGCGATGAGTATGGCAATCTGTGCACTGGTGTGCGCTGGGCAAAGCGACATTGCAGATGACGGCGTGGTTGCCATCTCCTACCCCGACTTTTTCGACGCGCTGCGCCGGTTAGGAGGCTGACCGCCTATGCTGCTGTCCTTTGAAGAATTTGAAGCCTTTCAGCCCACCCGTGAAACCTATGCGCTGTTTGGCTACCCGCTCGGTCATACCATGAGTCCGGCACTGCATCACGCACTGTTTGCCGCTGCCAGCCGCGATGCCGATTACATCGCCGTCACCGTGCCGCCCGAACTCCTTGCCGACGCACTGGCGCTCGCGCGGCAAAAGCTGGCGGGCATAAACTTGACCATCCCGCACAAAAAAGCAGTCATTCCGCTGCTCGATGCGGTAGACCAGAGTGCCGCCGACCTCAGCTCGGTCAACACAGTCGCTTTCCGTGATGGCAAGGCAATCGGCTTTAACACTGACATTTTGGGCTTTGCCGAATCGCTGGAACGCGACGGTGTTTCCCTGCGCGGCAAGAAAGTATTGCTGCTCGGATACGGCGGTGCAGCCGCCGTGATGGGTTATCACTGCCTGTGTGAAGGTGCACACCTTTTCATTACCGGACGCAATCCCGAAAAGGCACAGGCGCTGTGCAACCATCTGACAAGGGTTCTGCCCTCCGCCAAGTGTACGGTGTGTACCCGCCGCCAAATCCCCAAAGATACCGCCGTTGTGCTCAACGCAACCCCGCTCGGCATGTTCCCGCGTGAGGACAAGACCCCGCTGTACTTCTTGCCGCGCAAAACGGTCTATGTGTTCGATGCCATCTACAATCCGCCGGTTACTGCGCTAATGAAACTGGCAAACCCGCGCCGCACCAAGACCCGCGACGGTCTGTTTATGCTGGTCATGCAAGCTGCCCGCGCGCAGACCATCTGGTACAATGCACAGTTTTCGGACACCGCATGTGAATCCATTCTGCGCCGCATGTACGGTCAAATGGCGGTCAAGCGTCTGCATGACAAGTACCACAAACGGCACATTGTCCTGTGCGGCTTCATGGGTAGCGGCAAAACAACGGTCGGGCGCAAGGTCGCACGGCTGACCGGCCTGCCCTTTATCGACCTCGACCGCTACATTGAAGAACAGACTGGCATGAGTATTCCCGACCTGTTCGCCCAACACAGCGAACCGTATTTCCGCGATTTGGAAACCAAGTACATTGCCGAGCTGACTGCGCAGCAGGAGGGTTGTGTGCTGTCCCTCGGTGGCGGCGCGGTACTGCGCCCGGAAAACGTGGCAACCATCAAACAAACCGGTCTGCTCATTCTGCTTGACACCCCATTTTTCCGCATCATCAAAAACCTGTCCCACTCGACCAATCGACCGCTGCTTGAAAAAGAGGATAAACTAGCCGAAACCCGTCGCCTCTATCAGGCACGCAAACCCGTCTATGAACAGGCGGCCGACCTGCGCGTGCGCAGTCCACGCCTGGGCGAAGTGGTCGAGCGAACACTGAAATCTATCTGACACTATCGGAGCTTTCCATGCTCCCAATTAAAATTCATCTGCGAATCGTGCAAATTTTTGTCCGATTCATTGCGCCCGCTTGACATTGGGCGTATAATCTTTACTAGGGGGGCGTTTGTCCCCCTAGACCATTTTTAAGGAGTTTACCATGAGACACCCCCTTCTTACCCGCCTTGTCTGTGCGGGCCTGTCCGCCGTCCTTACCGTCGGTGCGGCTGGTGCCTCGCTCATTGAGGGTGGGTTCACCTATTCATTCCGTATTGGCGTGGGCACGACTTATTCCAACACCTACGCCATCAACTCGGCTGGCACCCAACGTGCCAACGCCATCGAGTACAAGCCCTCGTCCGACGTCTCCCCCATCGGTGTACGTTCGGGCACTCAATTCTATGGCAACAAAAAAACGTTGTCTCAGGCGGCTGCCGGTCTGGAAAGTCAGGGCTATGATGTCATTGGCGGCATCAATGCCGATTTCTTTTCAACTGAAAACGGCATTCCGACCGGTCTGGTCGTAGATAACGGCCGCATCATCGCCTGCAACACTTGGCAGAGTGCAGTCGGCTTCCGTGCTGACGGTTCGGCGCTCATCGGGCAGCCGGTCACGTCCATCACGGTTTCAGGCGCTTCGGGTAATGTGGGCGTGTACGGCTACAACAAGACCCGCACGTCTGTCGGCCTGTATCTGCTCGATTCCTATTATTACAGCCAGACCCGTTTTTCTACCCCCGGACAAAGCATCATTCTGGAGTATGAAAACAAAAGTGACCTGCGCATCAGTCAACCGGCAAAGTTTAAGGTCGTAGGCAAGGTGTCCGGCTCGGAATCGTTCGCCATTGGGGAAAATCAGATGATTTTGACCAAGCGCGACGACTGTAAATCGGCTTGGATTGACTACCCGGTGGGCGAAGAACTCACCATCACATTCAATTCTATGACTGCTGGCTGGGATTCGGTCAAGTATGCGGTCGGCGGTAAGACATTGGTGACCAATGGCCAGTCTACGCCCACCTCTATCGACCGCGCTTCTGCCAACTGCGCCCGCACTGCGGTCGGCACCAAGCCCGATGGCACAGTCGTACTGTTTGAAGTGGATGGCGAATCCTCTTACAGCCGTGGTCTGAACGCCAACGCACTGGCAGCCGAGATGATTGCCCGCGGCTGCACAACCGCTGTGTGTCTGGACGGCGGCGGCTCGTCCATGATGACCATTCAAAAGCCGGGTGAGAGCACCTCTAAACTCATTTCCAAACCGAGCGACGGTTCGGAGCGTAAGGTGTCCAACTTTGTCTTTCTGGTCAACAACAAAAAGTCGGATGGCGTGCCCACCTATCTTTACTTGGTACCGACTGCACGCTATGTCCTGCTCGGTGCGGACGTTTCGTTCAGCGTAACCGCACTCGATGACGCTTCGGTCAAGACCGCACTGCCCGGTGATGTCACCTATACAGTTTCGGGTGGTTCTGGCTCGGCATCGGGCGGCGTGTTTACCGCCGGTTCTTCTGCTGGCCCAGTCACGGTCTACGCACAGTCTGGCGCAGCAACCGGTGATATGCAGCTTATGGTCATCGGTGATATTACCACCTCCACCATCACATCAGGCGGCAAGGAAGTTTCTTCGGTTTCGGTCGCCGCCGAACAGAGCATTGATTTAGATGCCACCGTTTCTTATAACGGCTTTGCCGTCGCATCACAGGATGATGTGCTGCACTGGTCGGTCAAGGGCGATATCGGCACAGTTGACGCAAACGGCGTGTTCACCGGCACCAAGAAGGGTTCCGGCTCGGTTGTCATGTCCTATGGCAGCTATTCCAAGTCCATTCCGGTCTCGGTCGGCATGGGTGCGCCCCAGCCGCTGACCACAATTGCAGACTTTGAGGACAACCAGCCGCTGACTGCCTCGGGTGAGGTTTCACTCAACCGCACCGAACAGGCCGATTCGGTTGCGCGCGGTTATGGCGCACTTGCCGCCACAGCCAATGGCAACGGCACCATCAGCTTGCCGCAAACCACTATAACCCAGACCCCCTCCTTGTCCATGTGGGCAAAGGTGGACGGTTCGGCGGCACTCACCGCCCTATTTACTGATGCTTCGGGCGAAACGCTTGAAGCCGCATTGACTCCGGCTGTGGGTTCATCTTGGCAGTTCCTGTCCTGCAAGGCGCCCGAAGGCGCTCAGACACTCACCGGCCTGCGCGTCAGCGGAAACGGCACCCTATATCTTGACCATATTCAGGTCAGTGAAGCCGCCCCCCTATCCACCAGTGCGCCCGCGATTACGTTCACCTCTGCCCCGACCACCGCTTCGGTTGGAGATTCTGTGACCGTGACCGCTAAAATCACGCAGGAGCACGACCAATACCCAGTTCGCACAGCCAATGTCAAGGCATATATCAACGGCACGCTGAGCTCAGCCAAGTACAGCGAATCGTCGGCTTCCATATCGGTTCCCACCGGTCAACTTGGTGCCGGTCTGCATACCGTGGTCATTGAAGCCGCTGACGATGCGGGCAACCTGTCCCGTCAGGCGGTCACCATCACCGTAGGCAAAAACAATACGCACGCTTTCGTAGATACCAGCAAAAGTTGGGCTGCCGACTACATCGACCGCCTTTCGGCGCGTGGTATTATGCAAGGCTCGACCGTGGACGGAAAAAAATATTATTATCCCAATTCCAACCTAAAGCGCGGTGAGTTTGCCGCTATGATGGCGCGCACGCTCGGTCTGGACACGTCGTCCACCGAGGGACTGGACTTTGTTGACAATGACGACATTCCGAGCTGGGCACGCGGCCCGATTGCCGCCTGTGTACGCGCCGGTTTGATGGCTGGTTCCTCGACCGGACGCTTTAACCCCAACTCTAACATCACCCGTGCTGAAGTCATGACGGTCATTTCGCGCAGTCTGCCGCGCGGCTATGTGCCCAGCTCCAAGACCTACACCGACCAGTCGGAAATCCCCGATTGGGCACTGACCCATGTACAAACCGTGACCGCCATCGGTCTGGTCGGCGGCTATCGGGATGGTTCCATTCAACCCAATGCGCGTATCACTCGCGCCGAGATTGCCAAAATCTTCTGTTACCTGTAAAAATCCATTGTTTTCTATTGTTTGCAAAGGAGTTGTTTTGTTATGGATTTTGTTCCCTATCGTCACAAGGTACAGTACTATGAAACCGATGGGATGCGCGTGGTACACCATTCCAATTACATCCGCTTCATGGAGGAGGCGCGCTGCGACCTGATGGAACAGATGGGCTATCCCTACGGCCGTCTGGAAGCAATGGGGTTCGGTATCCCGGTGCTCTCTGTTCAGTGCGACTACAAACAGATGACGCGCTTCGGTGAAACACTGGTCATCGGGGTGGAAGTCACCGAACTCAGCCCCACCCGCATGACCGTGTGCTATGAAATCAGAGATGATGCCACCGGCAGCCTGCGCGCCACCGGTGAAACCCGGCATTGTTTCCTGTCCATCGCCGGTCGTCCCATTTCTCTCAAACGCGAAGCCCCGGAAGCCTTTGAATACTTCCGCCGTCTGCTGCTCGCAAGCGGCCATGAATCGGAGAAAGCGACCGACACTGCACAGACAGAATAAAGTCACGCTAAAGAGAGCCAAAAAATCCTGCCCAACCAGGCAGGATTTTTTGTTTGTACTTGACTTTTTCCTATTTTTTCCGTATGCTGAAACCGAACACCAAACAAGGAGATTTTAACCGACATGACCGAAAAAGAAAAACTTGAACAAGGGCTTTGGTATGATGCCAACTATGACCCCGAATTGCTGCGCGACCGCATGGCAGCCGAAGATTTATGCTTCGACCTCAATCAAACTCGCTTTTCCCAAACCGACGCGCGTGAAGCACTGCTGCGCAAACTCCTCCCGCATCTGGGCGAACGTGTAAACATCCTTTCCCCCTTTCACACCGATTACGGTACACGCTGCTTTATCGGTGACGACAGCTTTCTAAACCACGGCGCTTATCTGATGGACTGCGCCCCCATCACCATCGGCAAGCACTGCTTTATCGGCCCAAACTGTGGCATGTATACCGCTATTCATCCGCTGATTGCCGAAGAACGCAATCAGGGCTTGGAGTTGGCGCGCCCCATCACACTGGGCGATAACGTCTGGCTGGGCGGCGACGTGACCATTTTGCCCGGTGTGACCATCGGTTCGGGCAGCGTCATCGGCGCGGGCAGCGTCGTTACGCGCGATATACCTCCGAACGTTGTTGCTGTCGGCAACCCCTGCCGTGTGCTGCGTCCCATCACCGAACAAGACCGCATCGCACATTCTCTTCCCACTTCGGACAATTAAATCAACAGCAAAAGGCACGGCAATATGCCGTGCCTTTTGCGTCTTGTCATTTTGTAGGTTTTACTCGGTTTTTTGCGGCTCTGCGGTTTTGGGTTCGGTGGCCTGCTGCTCTGGTGTATCATTATTCTGCACCGCTGCCCGTTCTTTCCGGCGCTTGCGGCGGCGATGAATCACTACACCAATCATCAACACCAGCACAACACCCACGACACCCAATGCGATAAACAATGGCGTATTGTCCCGTTGCAGCACCAAAATCATGCCCTCAGAAGCGCCATCAAAAATCAGGTAACTGCCATCTTTGCGGCTGTCTATCATCTCACTTTGACCGTCCTTGCGCACAGCAACCGCTGTGCCATCGTCTCCGGCTTGCACATGCAGGGTCAGGGTATCGGGTACTGGTGCGTCGTCGTGTACTGCATAGGTATAAGCTGCAACCAGGCGGTATCCCTGTGGGATTTGTGTCGCTTCGGGTATCCACTCCTGCACATCGATAGCCGCTTCGGGCGAGAATACCCCCTCAGCAAGCAAAGCTGGATGTGCTCCCGGCGATGCGACAGTTGACCGCAAATCGTCATAGATAGCGTAAACGGTCTGACTGCGCACCAGATGGGTCAAATCCGTTTGTTCCCACTTGCCATGTGTACCGCCGTCGGCCTGCGGCACTTCGGGCACTTGTGCCGGGTCAACGGCTCCGCCGTAAGATACAGGGATTTGTGCCACAGTTTGCCCATTGGCAACGAAGGTCACGCAAAATTCTACAAACTCGGCTGGAACACCGTCCAGCTTTGCAAAAGTCGCAAAGTCTACGCCCTGTGTCTGTCCAGCATAGCTGATACCGTCCACGCCTGCGTACTCCTCCTGCAAGTAATAGTTGCCCGAAACCGTGCCCGATGCGCTGCCCGCGACGGCGCCCAGCTTTTCCCCTTCGCTGTCAAGGCGCGTCATCGCGCGGCAATTGACAATGTCGGTGCCCTGACCGGCAATTCCACCCAGACTGTCGCCGCCGGTCACATCGACTTGCGCCGCACAGTTTTCAATTCGACTGCCAGACTGACCGGCAATGCCTCCCGCTAGTCCGCCGTTCTCGACTTCGACCGTACTTTTACTAACACATCCAATGGCCGCACCCAATTCCGAGCGGCCAAAAATGCCGCCAGCACACTCGTTCTTTGCCGTGATTGCACCGTCGTTGCGGCAATCGCGCACAGTTGCTTTGAGCAGTGCATGGGTGTCTACAATCAAATGTTCACTGCTTAGGTCAATATCTTGTTCGGGGTCGATATCCAGTTCGGGCGCAATCATACCAACAATGCCGCCCACATTGGCATCCGCCTGCACCGCTGCTGTATTGCGGCAGGCCGTCACGCGCCCTGGGCCACTGTCCGCCGTCGTGCTCGATATATCATCTACGGTCTTTTCGGGCACTTTGACCAGATTTTTGATGGCATCTTCCACCTGACTGAACGCGGTGAGAATGGCTTGTGTGGTCGCGTGCAGGTCGGTGTTGGTTTCGCCTGCCCCGCTCGCCATCTGCCCTACGCGGTCGTTGAGAATGGTCAACTGTTCGTTCACATCGTTCATGGTCTGCTGCCCCTTGTCTCCTTGGATATCAGCATAACCGCGCAAAGTATTTTCTATCGTGCCTACACTTTCATTTATCTGCTGCAACCGGTTCATTGTGTTGCTGCTATATGCCGTGGTATCGGCTTGTATGGTGTTTGCCAGTTGCTCCAGTCGGCTCAGTGCCTTGTTTGCATTGCGGAGCGAAACTTGAATATCGGTGTTAGACTGTGCAATACCCCAAAGCACATTGTCTGCCATGCGTTTCAGCGCGTCATTGGCCTGCCCGATGGCTTGTATTGCCGTTCGCACATGCCCAACCGGGTCAACCGTGCCCAAGTTGTCCAGCGCCTGCACCAGTTTTTGCAATTTTTCCTGTGCTGTACCGCTGCCCAGTGTGATATCTCCTACCGTCTGCACAAAGGTGCGCAAACGCTCCAATTCTTCTTTTGCGCTGCTCAGTTCGTCCTGCGCCTGTCCCACGGCCTCATGTACAGCTTGTGCCGCCGTGTCGATTTCTTCAGTTGCGGTTGCAATGCCATTGGTCAGCGTATACGGCACATCCATTAAATTCTTGCGTGCGCGCTCCATCTGGCGGTTGACTTCCTCCAGATTTTTTCCAGTCTCGGCTAAAAAGCTGTCCGTGTCGTCAATCAGTCCGTCTAATACGCGGTTGATAGTCTGTGCATCGGTGTGTACGCTGGTCAACATCGTGTCGGCATCAGCAATGGCGGCACTACCCGCCGCGTGTGCCGTGTCCCGAATGGCGCTCAGTGCATCGTTCATCGCCTGTACATCGGCAACCGCATCTCCTGCTACACCCGAAACCTGATTGCTAAACTGGCTCATAAGTTCGCTCAAATTGTCCAGCGCATCATCCAGCACATCCAACGGTGAAGTGCCGTACTGCAAATCCATGTACGGCTCAAACTGGCCGACAATGCCGCCTACGTCCTTTCGTCCATACACCTTGCCTTCATTAGTACAACTTGTGATAACGCCGTTGTGCGTGCCCACAATACCGCCAGTGTTATATCCCACATGCGGATGCCCGATTTCGGCTTGATTGGTGCAGTTTTCCACTCGACCGGTCGATTTTCCAGTAATGCCGCCCGTGTTGGTTGCAGCCTGTTCGCCGTCGGTGTTGACCGTACCCTGATTGATGCAACCAGAAATCGTTCCCTCGCTGCGTCCGGCAATACCGCCCGCATTGGTGCTGGCTGTGACCGTCACGCGGCTGACACAATCGCGGATGATGCCGCTTGCCTCGTTGACACCGACCAGACCACCCACGCTTTCGTCACCGTCTACACTGCCCTCGGCTGCACAGGAAAAAATTGTGCCCTGATTGCGTCCGGCCAGTAATCCCAAACCGGACTTTGTGCCCTGCGGCGCCATCGTGCCCGAAACGGTTAGGCAGGAAATGGACGCACCCGGCTTGACATAGCGAAACAAGCCACGGTCGGAGCCTTTGCCCCGACTGTCATAGCCCGAAATGGTGTGATGTCCGCCGTCAAATGTGCCGCAGAATACCGGCACGACGACCGAACCATATCCCGACAAATCAATGTCGCGGTCGAGCACCACGGTCAATCCCTTGGAATAGGTATCCGTCGAACAACGCGCGGCGAACGCCTTAAATTCACTTGCGTTTGTAATATGTAAGGTATCGCTCTGTGCAGCCAGTGCCGCAAGCCCTGCCGCCGATGGCGTCACCGACACGAGCAGAACAAGCGCCAGCGCGGTCAATCGTTTGATGTGCTGTTTCATTTACTGCTGTCCTCCTCTGTGTGTGAGTGCGGGTCTGCGGGGTCTTCTGTGACCGGCTGCTTGCTCTCAATCATCGCATTGATATCACCGCGAATCAAGCCGCGAATCTCACCGTCTACAAAGCCCGACACATGACCGCGAATGTGTCCGTCTACATGCATGATACCGCCCGAAAAGCGTTGGCGACGGTCAATGTTCAGCGTGATAGCCGTGCGAGCAATCAGGGTATCACCCAACAGCAACAGCTGCGGCAATACGGTCATAACCAAAAAGATTGAGGTCAGCGTGCCGCGTCCGAGCGCCAGTCCCAAAGAACTGATAGAGGGATTTGTGGAAATCGCGCCGATGAGAAAGCCCGATACGGTCATAATCGAACCGGAAGTCAGGATGGTCGGAAAGCTCTGGTTGAGCGTCTCAACTACCGCTTCGTGCGGCGACATCCATTCTTTGAGTTCCATGTATCGGTTGGTAATCACAATCGCGTAGTCAATCGTCGCACCCATCTGAATGGAGCTAACCACCAGATAACTGAGGAAAAACAGATTGGTGTCGGTCAGATACGGGAAAGAAAAGTTAATCCAGATACTGCCCTGAATGGTCAGAACCAGCAGCACGGGCAAGCCAGCAGACTTGAAGGTAAACAGCAAGATGACCATAACAAACAGCGCGGTCAGCACGCTGATTTTAAGGTTATCGCCCGAAAACGATTCGGACAGGTCGCGGGCGTTGGTCGAGTTACCGACCAGCAGCACGTCATCGCCGTAATACTGCGCTGCAATCGCCCGCATCTGGTCGAGCAGTTCAAAGGTTTCCTCACTTTCTTCGGGTACATCGGCGGTAAAGACCAGACGTGACCAATGTTCACCTTGAAGCTGCGGCAAGCCAACGTCGAGCTGTTCTTGCAGGTCGTTTACCATATCAGCTTGCTCGCCCTCCAACTTAATCACACCCATGTCTTTCTGCTCACACAAAAACTGGAAACAGTCGATAAGCGGAATTTCATAATCATCGGTATCCTGAAAAATCGCGCCGTATTCCTCATGCTTTAACCCATACGCCTGATAAAGCAGCCGCGCCAGCTCAATGTCTACGCCTGCCAGTTCAGCAAACTGCCGGGGCTTGAGTTTGTCGGTCAACATATGCCCTTCGGCTTCGGTGTTTGCCAGTCCCTGTGCGCGTTTTATCTGCGGCAAAGCCGAAATCTGTTGTAAAATTGCACCTTCCTTTTCATAATCGCCGCGCGGCACCAACATTGCGATGGTATTCTGGTTGCCGAACGTCTCAGAAATGCGGTCAAGCGCAATTCGCTGTGCGGGCGGGTTATTGGTATCAATAACGTTTTCCGAAAAACAATAGGCACATTTGCCTGAAAAGAATATCCCCGCCACAATCGCCACCAAAAAAATAGGCGGCAAAATATATCGCAGTTTGACGACCGTTTTTCCTACAAAGCTGATACGCGGCACCAGATTGGCGTGCCGTGTGCGCTCAATACCGCCACTAAACAGCATGAGAAGTCCGGGCATGAGCAAAAACACGGTCAGCATACTGCAAATAATGCCCTTCGACATGACCGCGCCCATGTCAAATCCAATACGGAACTGCATGAGCATCAGTGCAATCATGCCCGAAATCGTGGTCAGGCTGGATGAAGAAATCTCTATGATTGCCTTGGACAGTGCCGCGATATCGGCTTCACGGGCTGGCTTAGTCTCGCGCTCCTCCATATAGCGGTGACAAAAGATAATGGCATAGTCGATAGCCAGCGCGAGCTGCAAGACGACCGCAACCGAATTGGTGATAAAAGACACCTCACCGAACCAGTAGTTCGTGCCCATATTGAGCACGGCGGCAACCGCAAACACAATGATGTAAACCGGCACTTCCATATAACTTTTGGACGTAAACAGCAGTACAATCACAATAACAATAGCCGCAATAACCAGAATAATGCCCATTTCGCTTTGCAGCTGCGCCGACATATCCAGCCCGACTTCAGAATAGATGTAAACATCATAAGGCTCGACAATGGCTTTTACTTTGTCCATCGCGTCTAGCGCTACTGGGTCATCGGCTTCGCCGTCAAATGTGACGGTCAAAAGTGCTGACGAGCCGATATAATGCGCGTTGGTGTCGTCGAACTCCACGCTTGAAACGCCGCTGACCTGCTCAATGGTATCGACAAGCTGTTGGGCATTGTCATAGGTGATATTGGTCAGCAAAAACTGTCCACTGCCCAGCGTGGTAAACTCCTGCTCCATCAGCGTCAGTCCGCGCCGCGTCTCGGTATCAGCGGGCAGATAGGCGGTAATATCATTGTTGACCGAAACTTTGTTGACTGATGCCGCACAAAACACAACTGCGGCCAAAAATACCAGATACAGTGCCTTTCGTTTATCAACAATAAACCGTGCTAACCGCATCATAAAATCTTCGGATTTTTTTTCGTCTGCCATAGGCGTTTTCCCTTTCCGGAACGACTGCCCAGCCGTTCCTATCCATTGGTGTAAATATCATACGCGGGCATGTACCAAAGGGCAAGCGCCGCCGCCGTGACAGCGCGAAACACCTGTTACATTTTGGGACACTTTCAGCAAATTGTCCCAACCGCACTCACACCACAAAGCCACCGGTCACGCCCAACACCTGACCGGTCACAAACGAGGCATCGGGTGAACATAGATAGCGAATGGTGTGCGCCACTTCATCTGCGCTTCCCAATCGGCCAAGGTCGGTTTCCTGTTCCAATGCGTGCAGGGTGTCCGCATCGTGCATAGCATTCATATCGGTGTCAATGACACCGGGCGCGACACAGTTGACCCGAATTCCCGACAACCCCAGCTCGTGCGCCAACGACTTGGTTAAACCAATCAATCCCGCCTTAGAGGCGGCATAATGGCTTTCACAAGAAGCGCCCGCAATGCCCCACACCGACGACACGGTGACAATCGCGCCGTCCTTGTCGTGAATGAGGTCGGGCAGCGCCGCCTGAATGGTATAAAATACACTGCGTAAATTTCCGTCCATGACAAAATCCCAATCGTCATCAGTCAGGTCACAAAACATCTTCTGTTGCGCTACCCCTGCATTGCACACGACTGCCCCCACCGGCCCCAGTGCATCGTGAATCTGTTGCATGCAGCCCTGCACGGCAGTGCGGTCGGTCATATCGGCCTGCAACGCCAAGGCGCCCGTCTGTTCGGCTAATATCTGCGCTTGCTGTGTGCTCTGGCGGTAAGAAAATGCCACGCGCCAACCTGCCTGCGCAAATGTGCGCACGGTAGCTGCGCCAATCCCCCGCGCTCCTCCGGTAATCCATACCGTTTGTCTCATGTCCCATACTCCTTTCTGTGGTAAAACACAAAAGCCCTGCCGGATATGGCAGGACTTTTGATTTTTTTCGCTTAAACCGACACAAAAATTGCACCTTAAATGGCAACCGTGCGCTGTGCTTCAAACAGACACTGATTCAGGTCTTTGGTCAGTTCCAGCGCTTCTTCGATGTCAATATCAATGACTTCGCCGCTTTGCAGCGCAACTACACGCTTGGTCTTACCAGCTTCGAGTGCCATGACCGCCGCATAGCCCATGCGTGTACCCATCACACGGTCTTGCGAGGACGGTGAACCGCCGCGCTGAATATGACCCAAAATGGTCAGGCGGGTATCAATACCGGTTGCGTCGTGGATACGGTCGGCAACCTCCTGTGCCGAACCATAGCCTTCGGCAACAATGATAATATGGTGATTGCGTCCCTTAATGCGGCCGGTGCGCATTTTTTCAATGACATCTACTTCAAAATCAATCTCGCGTTCGGGCAGTAAAATTGCCGTTGCGCCGCACGCACAGCCTACATTGAGTGCCAAATGACCAGCATGTCGGCCCATAACCTCAACCACCGAGCAGCGTTCATGCGACTGCATGGTATCACGCAATTTGTCGATGCAGTCAAGCGCTGTATTGCAGGCGGTATCAAAGCCGATGGTGTATTCTGAACAGCCAATATCATTGTCAATTGTGCCGGGCACACCGACGCAGGGCACACCTAAACGGGACAGTGCGAGCGCACCGCGGAACGTGCCGTCACCGCCCACGCAAACCAAACCGTCAATGCCCAGATACTTACAAGTGTCGGCTGCTTTTTGCAAGCCTTCCTCGGTCAGCATCTCTTTGCAGCGAGCCGTATACAACATGGTGCCACCCTTACGGCCAATACCATCCACGCTGCGTGCAGCCAATTCAATGATATCACCGTTAATCAATCCGCTGTATCCACGGCGGATACCCAAAACGGAAATGCCATGTGCTGCCGCTGTGCGCACAACTGCACGGATAACATCATTCATACCCGGTGCATCACCGCCGCTTGTCAGTACACCAATTCTTCGTATCGGTTTCTGTTCCATACCTATTCCTCCCGAAACGGATTTTTATACTTGCTTTTGTCTGATAAATTTTCTTTTCTGTGCTGAATCGAAAAAAATCTAAAACTATGTCTTTATTATATCAGCCTTTTGGAAAAAACACAAGATGCCCTGTCTGCACTACCTGCGGGCTTTTCCACCCGAATTGACGACAAAAGACCAGCAAAAGCAGCAAGAAAGACTGGAAAATTTATCAATATTTTATTTCAAAATCACATTTTCATTCCCCAATGCAAAACGCAATTTCTGCATCATCTGTAAGTTACCCGCACACCACAAGCTGCGTGGTGCCAAACGTGGCTTTCCACCCGCGGTCAAACACAACACCACCGGTACCTCTCCCGGATGCTGAGATAAAATATGTTTGGCCTGCTCGAACAACGCTCCTTGCAGGTCGGGTAAGCGCAGATACAACCGCTGCCCGGACTTTGCCAACGCCTGTTGACTGGTCAACACCGGTTTTTGTGCCGTGCGTGCAGCATCCAGCGCTTGTACGCTCTCCTCGTTCAACGGCGCCGCCGCCTGCACGATAAGTTTGGGTGCTTCATCCTCTCGTGCATCAATGCGCCCAGTAATCAGTACAGCTTCGTCCTCCTTAAAGTACGCGCCATACTGCTGCAAGGTGCTGGGGAAAATCACCAGTTCAATGGTGCCTGTCATGTCCTCGACCACAGCATATGCCATCATATTGCCCGAACGGGTAGATTTAAGCCGCACCGACGATACCACGCACGCCAGCCGCACTGTCATACCATCTTTATAATATGGCTCGTCGGCATCTGCACTCAAGTCATCGTTTATCTTGCGAATGCGAGCGGCATCGGCACGCACAGCCAAATCTTGATAAGCGTCCATTGGATGTCCGGACAAATACAAGCCGGTGGTCTGCTTTTCCAGCGCCAGCAGTTCTTTTTTGTCCAGTTCAGGCACGTCGGGCAGTACAATCTCAGAGTCCTGCACACTGTCCACACCCATGCCGAACAGGTCAAGCTGTCCTTCTACATTCTTGCGGCGCTCATTGGCAACCGCATCCACCACCCGCTCGTAGACTGCCAAAAGCTGACTACGGCGGCAGCCCATCGAATCAAATGCGCCCGCCTGAATCAGACTTTCGAGCGCACGGCGGTTCAGGTCGCGCTCATACAGTCGTTCACAGAAATCACTCAGCGAATGGTATGCCCCATTCTGCGCGCGCTCCTCAACGACATGGCGCATAAAGGTACGCCCAACATTCTTAATTGCCGCCAGTCCAAAGCGGATATCCTGACCAGCAACCGAAAACCCGTCTTCTGAGCTGTTGACATCGGGCGGCAGTACGCGGATGCCCATTTCACGCGCGGCGGCAATATATTCAGACACCTTACCGGGCACGTCCAGCACCGAAGTCAAAAGTGCTGCCATATATTCGCGGGGATAATGACATTTGAGGTAAGCCGTCCGGTAAGATACAACCGCATAGCACACAGCATGTGCCTTATTAAAAGCGTAGTTGGCGAAATCCATGATTTCGTCAAAGATAGCGGCGGCGGTCTGTTCGGGTACACCGCGTGCAATTGCGCCGTCAATCCCCTGTTCGGGATTGCCATAGATGAAATTGACGCGCTCTTTTTCCAGCTCCTTGAACTTCTTCTTGCTCATCGCGCGGCGCACCATATCTGCCTTGCCGAGCGAATACCCTGCCAACCGCCGGAACGCTTCCATGACCTGTTCCTGATAGACCATACAACCGTAAGTAACCGATAAAATCGGCTCTAACAACGGGTGCTGGTAGGTCACTTTTTCCGGATGGTGACGACATTCGATATAGCGTGGGATGGACTGCATTGGGCCGGGGCGATAAAGCGCCACGACCGCCGTAATATCTTCAATCGACTGTGGTCGCAGACCGGTCACGACATTGGTAATACCTGCCGATTCCAGCTGAAACACGCCCATCGTCTTGCCCTGTCCTAACATCTGGAAAGTAGCCTCATCCCGGTCGGGCACAGCTTCAATCGAAAAGTCGGGCGTGTGACGGCGAATCATTTTTTCTGCGTCCGCGATGACCGTCAGATTGCGCAGACCCAAAAAGTCCATTTTGAGTAGCCCCAATTCTTCCAATGTGGTCATGGTGTATTGGGTCACCATCTGCTCATCGTTTTTGGCAAGCGGCACATAGGTGTCAACTGGGTCTTTGGTGATGACGACACCAGCGGCGTGGGTGGACGCATGGCGCGGCATTCCTTCGAGGGCGCGGGCGGTATCAATCAAATTCTTAACCGTGGAACTGCCCTCATACATTTTTTTCAGTTCCGGATTGACCGACAGTGCGCGGTCAATCGTAATGTGCAGTTCCATCGGCACTTGTTTGGCAACCGCATCCACCTCATTATACGGGATGGACAGCGCGCGCCCGACATCACGAATAGCGGCGCGCGCGGCCATTGTACCAAAGGTGACAATCTGCGCCACATGGTCGGCACCATACTTGCGCGTTACATAATCGATGACCTCCGGACGACGCACATAACAGAAATCCACGTCGATATCGGGCATGGACACACGCTCAGGGTTTAGAAAACGTTCAAAGTACAGTGAATATTTAATGGGGTCAAGGTCGGTGATGCCCAGACAATACGACACAATGGAGCCAGCCGCCGAACCACGCCCCGGCCCCACCGGGATGCCGTTGCGCTTGGCGTACTGGATGAAATCGGACACGATAAGGAAGTAATCGACAAAGCCCATGCGGTCAATCATGTTGATTTCATAGTTTAACCGCTCCAGCACTGTGCCATCATCTTCCGGGTAACGCTGATGCAGCCCTTCCATACACAGCTTGTCCAGATATTGCCGCGCGGTCAAACCGTCGGGCACATCGAACTGAGGCAAGTGATAGTTGCCAAACTCAAATTCTACCTGACAGCGGTTTGCAATCTCGGTCGTGCGGGCAATCGCATCGGGATGGGCGGGAAACAGCGCTGCCATCTCCTCCCCCGACTTGATATAAAATTCATCAGTACCGAATTTCATGCGCGTCGGGTCGTCTACGGTCTTGCCCATCTGAATGGCCATCAAAACATCTTGTATCTTTGCATCGGCGCGGGTCAAATAGTGCGCATCATTGGTGGCAACAAGCGGAATACCAGTTTCTTCAGATAGACGGTACAACCCCAGATTGACTTCCTTTTGCTCGGCAAGCCCATGGTCTTGGATTTCCAAAAAGAAATTATCTGGCCCAAAAATATCCCGAAATTCCAATGCCTGCCGTTTAGCGCCCTCGTAGTCACGATTTAACAGCGCCTGCGGGATAGCACCTGCCAGACAGGCCGACAAACAGATAAGCCCGCGGCTGTGCTGGCGCAGTAAGTCCAAATCGACGCGCGGCCGCACATAAAAGCCTTCGGAGAAACTCAGGCTGACCATGTGAATCAGATTGCGGTAGCCCTCCATCGTCTCACACAGTAAAATCAGATGGCGATGCCATTGGCCTTCACGGTAACTGCGCTCGGTGCGTGAACCGGGCGCGACATAGACTTCACAACCGATAATTGGATGAATCCCGTGCGCCTTGGCAGCGCGGTAAAAGTCAATCGCGCCATACATCACGCCGTGGTCGGTCATCGCAACAGCGGTTTGTCCCAGTTCGGCAACGCGCTCCATCAGCGCATCAATGCGGCACGCGCCGTCCAGCAAGCTGTATTCGGTATGTACATGCAGGTGTGTGAACGGTTGCAATGGGGGTTCCTCCTTCAGTTGCTCGATTGGGTGACCCGCTCGGCAATCTCCATGATACGTCCCAAACGATGGCTTAGACCGGGTTTGGAAATGGGTGGGTCAAACATGGCGGCGAGTTCTGCCAGACTAGCTGCCGGATTTGCAACACGCAAGTCAACAGTCTGACGCAAATTTTCCGGAAAGACTTCAATACCGCCCACTGACAGCGCGTGTTCAATCGCAGCAATCTGGCGTGTGGACGCACTGGTCACTTTGATAAGATTTGCCGTCTCACAGTTTACTTTACGATTAATATCGCCGCGCAGTTGTTTTTCAACTTTGGCTTCCATAATCGCAAGCGCCGCATGGCGGGCACCAATGAGCGTCAGAAAATCCTCTATACGGCCAGAGTCTTTCCAGTAGAGCAGCCAAGCCGTGCGGCGCTCGGTCATCTTGGGTGAAAGCCCCAAGTCAAGCAATAAACTCATGACCTCGCGCCCTAAAATCGGATGGCTGGTCTTGATTTCCAGATGTCCCTTTTTTTCCGGACTGGACACGCTGCCCGCCATCAGAAAGATACCGCGCAAAAACGCGGCGGCACAACATTCATTTTCAATGATATTGCGGTTTAAATGGTAGGTCAGATAGCTTCGGAAATCATAACCCATGCACTCCATGACCTGTGCGCGGGCATCGGTATCCAGTTCAATGGCGCGGCGGCGACCGAGCACGACCGGCGCGGTGCGCACACCACATACCTTATCAAGCAGCAACGCTGCTCGACGGATGATGGCGCTTTGTTCGCTGGTCAGGCGAATTTCGCGGTGTGAAAATGCCGCGCCAAACAGCAACATCCCATATAATTCTGCCGTGCGGCAACAGGCTTGTCCGCTGGGCGCACGGCACAGTTCATTTTTTGTTTTTGCGGAAAAAGACAGCATGATAGCTCCTTTGTATTTATGCCCGCTGATAATCGCGGTGTACAACGGTCAAATTTTTGTGACCTTGGGCACGCAGATGGGCGGCAAGTGCTTCGGTGATGGCAACCGAGCGGTGTTTGCCGCCCGTGCAGCCGATGCACACGACAACCGAAGTCTTGCCCTCCGAGATGTAGCGCGGAATCAGAAAATCCATCAGCGGGTTGAGGTGCATCATGAGCGCATCCGCCGTGCCGCCTTGGAATACATAGTCGCGTACCGCCGGTTCAGTGCCGTTGTGCTCGCGCAGACTGATTTCGTAGTACGGATTGGGCAAAAAACGCACGTCAAACACCAAATCGGCATCGGTCGGAATACCGTGCTTAAACCCGAATGATTGAACGATAATTTCAAACATCTGATTGGGGTCAGCCCCGGTGAACAGCCGCACCAGATGCTCTCGCAATCCGGCAGTCGTCAGCTTTGTGGTGTTGACTACATAATCGGCTTTACCGCGCACGCCCTCCAGCATCGCGCGTTCTCGGTCGATAGCTTGCGCCAAATTATACCCCTCATTCATCAACGGATGTTTGCGGCGTGTCTCCTTATAGCGCTGAATCAACTTGGGTGTCGTGGTGTCAAGGAATAGAATACGGTAATCACAGCCCATAGACCGAATACTATCGAGCGAGGAAAACAGCTTTTTAAAACTGTCGCCCGCGCGCACGTCGGTCACAAGGGCAACTTTATCATACTGTTCGGTCGCCGCCAGACAGACCTCGGCAAACTTGGGAATCAGCGGAATAGGTAGATTATCAACACAGTAGTAACCCAAATCTTCCAGAACGGCAACGGCACGGCTTTTGCCTGCGCCCGACATGCCGGTTACAATGAGAAAATGCAAAACAGATGCCTCCTTGTGGTCAAAGCAGACGAACCTCACAGTGAAGTTCCACGCCAAAATTTTTCTTTACGGTATTCTGGACGTGTTCGATGAGCGCCAGCATATCGGCACAGGTGGCGCCGTCGCGGTTGATGAGAAATCCCGCATGTTTTTCGGACACCTGTGCGCCGCCGACCCGGTACCCCATTAAACCGCTGTCCTGAATGAGCTTACCTGCAAAGTGTCCTTCCGGGCGCTTGAATGTCGAGCCGGCAGACGGATATTCCAACGGCTGCTTGTCGCGCCGCCGCTGGGCATAGTCCTGCATATGTTCCCGGATGTCTGCCGGGTCGCCCGGTGCAAGACGCAGTTCAGACGCTACAATCGTCCAGTCAGGGTGCGCTTTGAAAATACTCTCGCGGTAGCCGAACCCGTGCGCCGCACCTTCCACTACGCCCGGCTTACCGGTTTCGTCCAAATACTCGGTGCGCACAATGATATCTGCCATCTGACCACCGTAAGCACCGGCGTTCATAAACACAGCACCGCCCAACGTGCCCGGAATCCCGGCAGCAAACTCGGCACCGGTCAACTCATAGCGCAGGGCCGTCGAGGCGAGAGAAAACAGTGACGCGCCTGCTTCGGCGCGAATCACGCTGCCCTTGACGGTGATTTCGTGCATCTCAGCCGTACACAGCACCGCGCCGCGCACGCCCTCATCTCGTACCAGCAAGTTGGAACCGCGCCCGATGACGTAGAGCGGCACACCTGCCTTGCGAATACAGGGAATAATTTCTTCAAGAGGTGCACCCGATGCGCAATCCAAAAATAAGTCGGCTGGGCCGCCAATGCGAAAAGTAGTATGGTGGGACATGGGTTCATGTTCCCGAATGCGGATGTATGATTCATAAGGCTTCAAAGCAGCAATCAGTTCGTGCATGAAGAGCCTCCTTTTTATCAATTTGATAATAAGTGGATTTGTCAATATTATAGAACAATTATGCGGCTGGTGCAACCGCGTTCGCACAGGAATTGCACAAATTCAGCAAACTGGGCTATCAAGAAAAAGTATGCCCGCAGACGGCTGAAAATACCGCAAAAAAGCCCCGCAGTCCAAAAAGAACCGCGGGACCTCCTTTACCTCAGCTTTGTGGTGTGAGCCAATCTATCTCTTGCTGCACATCGGCAAAAAATCTGGAAACATGGTAACCATCAGCCGCTGCATGGTGAATTTGAATCGAAAGTGGCATACACCATCGGCCTTCCCGTTCGGTATATTTCCCACCTGTAATGACTGGTGCCAGATAATTCCCTGCATCAAATACATGCAAGTTCAACGCCTGATAATCCAGCCACGGCACCAACGATGCATCAAAATGATTGGGCGGTAATGGCGCATGTCCAAAACCGCGTACCTGCTCATGTTCGGCCATCGTTCGTATCACTGCAGTATAAAACGCATCAAAATCCGATGTATATGCCGTACTCATATGGGTAATCAGCTTATCTTGCTCATGAAATACCACATAAGCGGGAGATACTGCATCCCATATCCCAACATTCCCCTGTGCATCCCAGCCCATACGAAGTTCGGGCTGCCGGTTAACTGCTCGGCTGATAACATATAAAAACACTGGGTAGAACCGCAAGCCATCGCGTTTGCAGCGTGTCCGCAAGCCGGTCACATCGACTGTCGCTGTGACGGCAATCACATTACGTACTTCCTCTATAAAATGACGAAATATCGGCGCGCGCTTCCATGTATCCATTTCAATTATGTGAAACATAATTCTTTCCTCCAAATAATAAAAAGATTGCTTTATTTGGAGGATGTTTCATGTGTACGCTTCAAAAAATCACACCCTTTTAGATTTAAAAGGTATTTATACTATCTTTAAGAAAACCAGATGGATTCGCTTTCATGCTCCTCTTTGCGAGAACGTCCCATCAAGGCGCCAATTGCCTTGTGTACGTCGCCGCCCTCATACAGTACATGATAGAGCTGCTCGGTGATGGGCATAGAAATACCAGTTTGTTTGGCGAGGTGGTAACCTGCGTCGGTGGCATAATAGCCCTCGACAACCGCGCCCACTTCATCCATTGCCTGCTGCACGGTTTTGCCCTTACCAATAAGGATACCCGCACGCCGGTTGCGCGAGTGCATCGAAGTACAGGTCACTATCAAGTCGCCCATACCAGACAGTCCGGCGAACGTCTCCTGCCGTGCGCCCAGCGCGACACCAAGCCGCGCAATCTCGGTCAAGCCGCGTGTCATCAGCCCTGCTTTGGAGTTGTCGCCCAACCCCAATCCATCCGAAATACCAGCGGTCAGCGCGATGATGTTTTTGAACGCGCCACCGATTTCAGCGCCGATGATATCGGACGAGGTATACACGCGGAACACCTCATTCATAAACGCATCTTGACACAATTCAGCAGCGGCGCGGCTGGTCGAAGCCGACACAATCGCGGTGGGAATCCCGCGGGCAACCTCCTCGGCATGGGTCGGGCCAGTCAGTGCAACGACCGGGCTGTGTCCGCCAAAAGCATTTATGATGGTCTCGGAAAAGCGGCAGTACCCATGCGCGGCATCCAGTCCTTTGCCGACGTTGACGACCGGCACACCTTGAGGCGCAATCGCTGCCACCCGCTCGGCAGTCTCCGCGACGGCAAAACTGGGAACAGCCAACACGATTAAATCGGCATCGTGTGCGCACGCAATATCACTCGTCAGCGCAATGCAATCGGGAATCCGCACGCCGGGCAGCAGTTTTGCGTTCATACGGGTCTGTTTGAGCAGTTCACACTGTTCGGGTCGGTGTGTCCATGTGGTAACGGTGTGTCCATTGTGACACAGCACGAGCGACAGCGCAATGCCCCAGCTTCCCGCACCATAAACGGTAATTTTCATCTGTCCTCAGGCTCCTTTCCGTTTTCAATCTGCGGTTTGGAATGCCAACTGAACTTGTTTTCGGTGCCTGATAAAATGCGCTTGATGTTGGAGCGATGCAAATAGATGACCGCAGCCGCGAGCACCGAAATAACGGCGGTATAAATGGGATTATGATAAAAATAGTGCATGGTGAACGGCACACTGAGCGCGCCCAGAATGGAACCCAGTGAAATCCAACGTGTGACCGCAACCGCCAGCACGAAAAGACCGAACGCAACCAAGAAAATACGCCAGTCGAACAGCAGTAGGGTCATGGCACCAACCAATACACCCTTGCCGCCACGAAATCCAAAATAGACCGGATACACATGCCCCAGAATCACAAAAGCACCTGCCAGCAGTTTGCCACCCGGCCCCAACAGGATACCACCAATAGACAGCGCGGCAGCCGCTTTGCCCAAATCGCCCAACAGCACCAGCGCTGTTTTTGCGCCGCCCATTGTGCGATAGGCGTTAGTTAAACCGGCGTTGCCGCTGCCATAGTTGCGGATATCCTGCCCCAGCGTCAAGCGGCACACGATGATAGCAAAACTGAGCGAGCCGAGCAGATAGGCACACAGAATGGTCACGACCACACAAACCGGTGTGCCCAGCGTCGCGGTAAAAGATTGCAGCATAAGCCCATCCCCCATTATTCCTTGTCGCCACGCTGGCGCACGACCATGCGCACCGGCGTACCGCTCAAATCAAACACTTCTCGAATCTGGTTTTCCAGATAGCGCTGGTAAGAGAAATGGAACAGACGCGCATCATTACAGAAGCAAACAAAGGTGGGCGGGCAAACGCCTGCCTGTGTCATATAGTAAATTTTCAAGCGGCGACCCTTATCAGTGGGCGGCTGTACGCGTGCAGTCGCCTCTGCCAGAATGGAATTAAGCTGACCAGTCGGGATGCGCTTGTGGTTCTGTTCGTAAACATGGCGGATGACCTCATAAATCTTGTCCACACGCTGACCAGTCTTTGCCGACAGGAACAGCACCGGTGCGTAGGGCATATACGCCAGACCTTCGCGCACGCGCAAGGTATATTCCTTCATCGTGCCGCCGTCCTTGTCCACCAAGTCCCATTTATTGACCACGATAATGCAGGCCTTACCGGCGTTGTGCGCCTCGCCTGCCACCTTGGTATCCTGTTCGGTCACGCCCTCGGTTGCGTCAATCATAATCACGCACACGTCGGCGCGCTCGACCGCCAGCAGCGAACGCATAACCGAAAACTTTTCAATTTTCTCTTCGACGCGCGACTTGCGACGGATACCTGCGGTATCAATAAAGGTGAACTTACCATACTGGTTGTCTAGGCGTGCGTCCACGCTGTCGCGCGTTGTGCCCGCGACGTTGGACACAATCACACGTTCCTCACCCAGCACGCGATTGAGCAGACTGGACTTGCCTACATTGGGCTTACCGATGAGCGCAACGCGAATCCGGTCATCGTCTGCGTCGTCCTCGTCCTCTGGCGGGAAATACTGGTACACTTCATCGAGCAAATCGCCCGTGCCGTAGCCGTGCAGCGCCGAAATACCGAACGGCTCGCCCAGACCCAGATTATAAAATTCATAAAATTCAGGCTCAGGGGCACCGGGTTTGTCGCACTTGTTGACCGCCAGCACAATAGGCTTGCCGCTGCGCTGGAGCATGGCGGCGACATCGGCATCGGATGCAGTCACACCGGTGCGCAGGTCGGTGATAAAAATAATCACATCGGCATGGTGGATAGCCGTTTCGGCCTGATAGCGCATGAACTTCAAGATTTCATTGTCGTTTGACGGCTCAATGCCGCCGGTGTCGATGATAGAAAAGACACGGCCGCGCCATTCGCACTCAGCATACAGCCGGTCACGGGTCACACCGGGCGTATCTTCGACGATGGACAGGCGCTGCCCTGCCAAGCGGTTAAATAACTGCGATTTGCCGACGTTGGGGCGGCCAACGATGGCAACGGTGGGCTTTGACATAGCGATTGCCTCCTTTTGGGATGGTATCATTCTTCAAAAATCTTGGCGAGCAGGTCTGCGCCGTCGATTTCGACCGGCACAACGGGCACGCCGAGCTGTTCAGATGCCTGCTGCAAGGTCAGGTCGTCCAAAAATACGTCGCCGCCGTCGCGCAGCATATTAGCTGAAATGAGCACACGCGCCCCCAATTCACGTCCGGACAATTGTGCAACCAAATCGCGTCCGGTAATCAATCCGGCGACGGTCACGCCATGACCGAAAAAGTCATTTTGCACGGCGTATACATGACCACTTAAATTATCGCATACTGTGCGGGCTTGGTCAATAAGCCGGGTCAAAGTCGGCGCGGCAGCCATGCCGGTGGCAATGCAGAACGGGCGCGGCGTACGACCGGCATAGTCGGGCAACGCGAGTGAAAATTCCTCGGCAAACAGCGGCAGCATACCGATTCCGTTTTCAAACTGGGTGAAGTCCTCATAATAATCGGCATCGGGCAGCGGGCGGCCTGCCTTGAGATACACTTCATCCCCGCACCATGCCAGACGGGTTCCATGCTTGGCAAGACAGCGGGCGGCAAAGTCCTCGACAATATCCAGCATAGCGGCGGCACCCTGCTGTGTGGTGGGTTGGAGCGGATACAATCCTTCGCGGTGGTCGGTCATGCCAAAAGGTACAACCGAAATCGAACCAACTGCTGGATAAAGCGCTTCTAAGTCGGCAAGCGAGCGGCGCAGTTCTTCGCCGTCGTTTAGTCCCTCACAGATGACCAACTGACAGTTCATCGTAATGCCACCCTCAGCAAAGCGCGGCAGCAAGCTGAGCACCTCACCCGCGCGCGGATTTTGCAGCATTTTGACGCGCAATTCGGGATTTGTGGTCTGCACCGAGATGTTGAGCGGCGAAATGTGCATCCGCAAAATACGCTCGACATCGGCTTGGGAAAGATTGGTCATCGAGATATAGTTGCCGAGCAAAAAGGACATGCGCGCGTCGTCATCCTTGACATAAAGCGTGTCGCGCATCCCTTTGGGCAACTGGTCGATGAAGCAGAACACGCATTTATTCGAGCACCGCTTCATTTTATCCATCAGATAATGCTCAAAATTCAAGCCAAGCGGTTCGCCCTCGCGCTTGCGCACCGAAACCGTGCGCTGTTCGCCCGACTCGGACAGCAAAACCAAGGTCAGCTTTGCATCATAACCATAAAACTTGTAATCGAGCACATCGCGCACGGCAGCGCCGTCGATGGTAAGCAGGGTGTCACCAGGGCAAATGCCCGCGCGTGCGGCTGGGGAACCGGGGTCAACCGAGCAGATTTTAGACGCCATAGCGTGTTTTCCCTCCTGTCATCTCTGCTGCATTGCTGGCAAAAAAATAGAGAAAGCATTGCGCTTTCCCTACTTTCTTCTTCTGTTTGCTTACGCTTCGGTCTTAACGACCTCACGGCCGTTGTAGTAGCCGCAAGCCTTGCACATTCTGTGGGAGAGCTTGAACTCACCGCACTTGGGGCACTTGGTCATGCCCGGAAGCGAGAGCTTCCAGTGGGAGTTACGTCTCTTATCACGTCTAGCTTTGGACGTCTTTCTCTTAGGTACTGCCATGTGGTAACACCTCCTACTTTATGTTCTAAGTTTTTGTAAACAATGTTAGGCTGCCCGTCCAAAAAGATGGGGGCAAAAGTGCTGCTTATTGCTCCTTGTCTTTCAGCAGCTTTGCCAGAACCGCCAAGCGAGGGTCGGTCTGTTCGGACGCACAAGAGCACACGGACTCATTGCGGTCACAGCCGCAGATAGGACAAAGTCCTTTGCAGTCATCCCTGCACAGATAAGTCATGTCCACCTGCAAGATAAGTGCGGGGATTAAGATATCCTCGACTTCGACCGCATTGTTTTCGATGGGGAAAACATCGTCCTCATCTTCTGCCTCGCCGTCGCGTGAGAGGATGCCGTCGGCGGTGGCTTGAAGGGGGATTTGCAGCGGTTTCAAGCATCTGGCACAGCAAGTGTGATAAACGGTGCTGATTTGTCCAGTCAGGCGGTAAACGCCAAGATGGTTGGCAACTTCGCCGGAGTAAGTGACCGGGCTTTGAAAGGGTTTGGCGCCATAGAGACTTTCTTCGGACAGGTCAACCGTACCGGAAAAAGCGATTTTGTCGCCGGGAACCAGTTTTCTTAAATCAATCTTCATGACTACCTCACATGGTACATTTAACAGTATACTATAATCATTTTACATTTGTCAACCGCAACATGCGAAAAAAGTATATTTTCTTTTGTCTTGCAATCGTATATACTAACATTATGGTTCTATCTGTGGAACCGGTCAATATTCTGACGGGAGGAAATCACCTTTTGAGAGAATTTCACATTCAAAAAAACGATAGCGGTCAACGGCTGAACAAATTTTTGGAAAAAGCGGTACCCGGATTGCCGGGCGGTATGATGCACAAGTATGTGCGGCTCAAGCGCATCAAGGTCAACGGACGACGCACCGAACCGGCGTACCGTCTGTGCGAGGGTGACCTGCTACAATTATACATCAACGACACCTTTTTTGAAACCCCCAATGAACAGGCAGCCTATCAAAATATCAAAACACCAGCCGTGCGGGTTTTGTACGAGGATGCCAACATCCTGTTGGCCGATAAGCGGCCGGGTATGGTCGTGCACGCAGACGAGCGCGGCGACACAGACACCCTGATTGCCCACATTCAAGCCTATCTATTCCAGTCCGGTCAGTGGAACCCGGAGGATGAAGCCTCTTTCGTGCCCGCGCTGTGCAACCGCATCGACCGCAACACCGGCGGCATTGTCATCGCCGCCAAAAACGCCGAGGCGCTGCGTATTCTAAACGATAAAATCAAAAACCATGAACTGACCAAGCGCTATCTGTGTGTTGTCCACGGCGTACCCAAAGTGCGTGCGGGCAAGCTCACTCATTTTTTACGCCGTGACGAGAGCAAAAAACAGGTCGAAGTGTTTTCCCGCCCTGCTCCCTGTGCCAAGACTGCCCAGACCATTTATAAGGTACTCGCCAGCCGCAACGGGCTTTCACTGGTCGAATGTACCTTGCTGACCGGTCGTACCCATCAGATTCGCGCCCAGATGGCTGCCATTGGACATCCACTGTTAGGCGATGGCAAATACGGCACCAACGCCAAAAACAAGCCTTATGGCGAACACGCCCAGCTTTTGTACTCGTATAAACTCACCTTTGATTTTCAAGGCGATAGCGGCATTTTGTGCGATTTAAACGGCGTGACCTTCACGGTCTATGATGTCCCCTTCGTCCAAAAATATTTCCCCGGCTTTCAAATCGGCTGACCACCCTATTCCCGTGCCATGAGTGCTCCCCCACGAAAAACCAATATCCTGTTTGGTTTTTTACCTGTATGGATTCCAAAAAAAAATCCTGCCAATCATATGGCAGGATTTTTCATATTATGTGGATTATGCAGCCTGTGCTGTGCTCTCACCCTTGAGCTTTGCTACCGTTTCATCACGGAAATTGGTATAAACTACACCCGGCTCCATGGTAACACCCTTAATAGCCGCCAGCTCGGACACCGTGACAAAGGCAAAGCCGCGTTCAGCCAACGTATCCATTGCACGCGATACACCTTCCACCGTGCAGTCACGCAGGTCGTGCATCAGCACAATGTCGCCATCCTTGGCATTATCAACAATCTTCTGATAAATGATATCCGCGTCGCGGTTTTCCCAGTCCAGCGTATCCAAATTCCAGTTGACAATCGGCAAACCGCTCTCCTTCATGCACTGCTGTACATTGGCATCATACGAACCGCCAACCGGACGCATGACGGTCGGTTTCTGACCAGTGTACGATTCAATCAATTCGGTGTTAGAGTCAATTTCCTCATGCACAAACGAGCTGGTCTGTCCTTTCAAGGTCTTCATCGGGTGGTTCATCGTATGGTTGCCCAGCTCATGCCCTTCGGCTAAATAACGGTCCATGTGGGTGTGGAAATCTTTAATACGGTAACCACACATAAAGAACGTTGCGTGCGCATTATGTTCCTTGAGCGCGTCGAGTAAGCGCACGGTCAAGCCCTGACTGCCGCCAGTCGGGCCATCGTCAAAGGTCAGTGCAATATAAGCATCTGCCTGCGGAATGTTGCCGACGCTAGGCAATCCGGAAGCCGCAGTCGCAATCGCTTCCATTTGCATAGTATGGCCTGCCAGCGGATAACCGGTCAGTGCGGCCATTCCCTCAGCCGGTTCGGAGTAGTTCTTACCCAGTACGCTGGCAAGGTCACTCATCTTACAATACGGCTGATTGTCGATGGTCTTAACCGACACATTCAAAGTTTTTCCATCTTGCTGCACCGTGTTATTTGCATACGTCAAGGTTCCATTGGAAATTTCAGCCAGTGCCGTTGCCGGGAAGTAAATTCCATCTTCCTGCTTTTGCACCTTGCCGCCGTTCTCAAGCTGTACGGTGCTGCCATTCATCAGCACCGAACCAGAACCATCCCGTACGACCAGACAATCGCGCTGGTACTGTGCCACCGAATAGCCCAACTTTTCCTGCGCCGAGGTCTTGAGCGCATCCAAATCGCCATCCTTGAGCGCGCCAACCGTACAGATAACATAGCCGCCTTCCGCGGGTGCATAGTACTGAATCTGACCGCCAAGCGCTTCTGTCACTGCCCGTCCAGGCACATAGAACGAATTGCCGTTGCGCGTGGGCTTCACTGGCAGCGTGTATGATGTACCATCTACACCCTGAATACTGGAAGCATTCTGCCCCAATGTAACGGTCTGTGCGCCAATGGTCATTTTAAAGGTTTCATCCTCAAACACCAATGCGCCGCCCAGTCCTTCAACCAGTGGACGAATGGGTACCAGCATATTGCCATTCGCATCAATGTACGGCGTAATGGCATTGCCTTTGCCGTCATCGAGCGAAATCACTTCCCCATCTCGAACGGCTTGACTGTTATCAATCTGCAAAATCAAGTGATGGCTGTCCGGTTCGGGAGCAAACGAGGGCAGACCACCGTTGCGAATCGCGCTGACGCCGGCTGGTATCATGGCAATGAGTAAAACCACAATCATCAGCGCCGCACCTGTTTTCCATTTCATATGCGATATCTCCTATCTGTAAAATTCAAGTCTACGGCCCTTGTCGCCGCACAGACGGCTTAATTTACGGCGATGGCACACAACAGCAAAATCAGAAGTAATAAATATATATGAAATCATCCAAACCTATTGCCGTCCTGCGGCTATTATACCACAGTATTTTTACAAATGCGGTAACAGAATCGTTAAAAAATAAGATTGGTATTCGTTATCTTTTTTACAAAACCTTGCCGCCTCAGGTAACCAAAAATCTGTGTCTATTCCTTTTATATGTTATATGCGCGATGGATTAAAAATCTTCCATCGTCATGCAGGTAACATATTCGGGTACCATTTCATCTGCGGGCGGCTGCACGGGATAGCCAAATCGGTCATACCACTTTCCACATTGTTCACACTGCCACGCTGTTCTGGATTCTTCATTTGAGCAATACAACTCGTTTCCACAGGCACAATTTAAAACAAACATTTGCTATTCCCCCTTTCAACACTTTCTAAACACATTTGACTTCATTTCATCATTTTATGCGTTCTTTTTCGCTTTGTCAAGCCGGATATCCTTCCCATCTAGGCACGTCTGTCACCATACCTTTTCCACCCGTTTCCAATGTTTACAAATCGTTCACGGTCTGTCCATGATTCAGTGATATCTTTCCCTTCATCAGCGGATATAATAGAACCATCGAAAGGAGAAAAATTCTCATGTATCGTTTTTATAGATTTTTTGCTGAACGCGGCCATGCCGCCGACTTCATGCAGGTGCTTTCTCACCTACCCCATCACTTTTTAGAACGTCTTGGCGTTCTCTTTGTTCCAGCCAACCATCGTTGACATCGGAATGTGCGGTTTCCTCCCCCTTCCGCACATTTCATGCGTTTCGTTTACTTGCCGCCCGGTTTATCCGGGCGGCTCTTTTTTGCCTTGCTTCATCTAAACAATATCAACAGCAATAGGGCAACCGTTCCCGCAAGCGCTGCCATGCCCAACATCGCATCCAATTTACCACCGGTTGGAATTGGCAATAATGAGATGCGTTTGCGGGTCAGCGGCCACAAAAGCGGTATTCCACTGGGATTGAGCATATCTAAAAATAAGTGTGACAGTTCCCCAACCAATAACCCACAAATCACCGCATGGGTCAGTGGGTTGGAATCAACAGACAGCGTCAGCCCCCCCCACAACGCAAAATACACAATGGGCGTATGTAACACACCCCGATGCTTAAACAAGTGGCTAGAGCAAAAACCCAATATGCCGGTTTTTTGTGTCACTTTACTTTTACGATGGTCGAGGTCGGGCAATACTCCACCAATCATCCCTGCACTGACCGCCAAGGCCGCTGGTACCAGCGGCAGCCCTGCCCACAACGCATAACCTGCTCCGGCACATAGCCCACTATATAAATGTGTCTTTCCAACCATATCGCATCACCATTTCTTTTTTCAACATTTTTTTACAGTAATCAACTTTTTTCGCCTCTAATACAAAAAACAACCGCCTAAAGGCTTTTAGAACCTCTAAGCGGTTATCAAAATTTGGAGCTGTTGAACAGATTCGAACTGTCGACCTCTTCCTTACCAAGGAAGTGCTCTGCCTGCTGAGCTACAACAG
>NZ_CALWJM010000002.1 GCF_944381005.1 uncultured Butyricicoccus sp.
ATGCGCACTTCGAGGTTTTTGGGCTCTGCGATAGCCGAACCCGAAACGGTTACGATACGGCGCACGACCGGCATACCAGTGGTAAAGCGGCGGTAAATCGCGCCGGTGGTGTCCACGTTAAAGACCGCGCAGCCCGCGTCCGCCGGCAGCTTGCCCGACGGCACTTCGCGTCCAGTGCAGGCGTTGATGAGCTGCTTTTCCGCGCCCTGCGGATACTTACACTTGAGCGGATACAGATGCAGCCGCGGGTCGTCCTTGATAAGTTCTTCAATCTTGGCGAACGTATCCTGCTTGTTGACCTCAATGCCAATGATGCCGCTCTTGGCACCGATGATGTCACAGAGCATTTTCAGACCGCCGACAACTTCTTCGGGACGCTCCAAAAGCAAGCGGTGGTCGCTTGTGATATAAGGTTCACACTCGGCAGCGTTTACGATGACCGTATCTGCCACGCCGATGGCACCCTTAATCTTAACGTGCGTCGGGAAGGTCGCACCGCCATGACCGACCATGCCGGCTTTCCAGATGACGTCAATGCGCTCATCATTGGACATAGATGCGAAGTCATACGGATGCACCGACTCATGCAGACGGTCTTCCCCATCATTTTCGATAACGATGGACAGAACCTTACTGCCATTGGGGTGCAGACGCGGCTCGACCGCGATGACCTTACCGGAAACGGTTGCATGAACCGGCGCGCTGACAAAGCCGCCCGCTTCTGCAATCATCTGTCCCATATCCACGATATCGCCCTTTTTCACAAGCGGTTTTGCCGGTGCGCCAATGTGCATGGATACCGGCAGGATAACCTGCTCGGGAGCGGGCATCGCCTCGATGGGCTTGGTGTTTGTTGCGGTTTTAAATCCGGGGTCGGAATGGGTACCCGGATGAATACCGCCACGAAACGTGTACACCATTAAGATTCACCTCTCCAATTATTTTGTGTACCTTTCTAAGCCTCCGGCCGGAAATGCCACCGGTTCGAAGACTTATTGTGTATGGTTCTCTGGCGCGTTTCCCGCCGCAGCCGGATACGGTCAGAGCGGATACTTCGCAGTATCACAACCTAGATTATACTAAGAAAACGCCACAAAAATCAACCGTTTTAATCAAAAAACTTCAACAAAATGCCGGTACAGGATAAGCCTTTTGTGGTAACCGCCAACAATTTCCAGCGTTCCCGACAAAAACCCCTTGCGAACGCGCGGTTGTTTTGTCGTATCTGGCAGAGTGTACAAAAAAGGCTCTATACCAGCGCGGTATAGAGCCTTTATCTATCGGGAATTTGTTTGAACAAAAAATACTTAAATTGAGAGTACCGACAACTCGGTTTCTTCCAGCGAAACCCCTTCTTCGACCATCTTGGATGCGCGCAGGATGTGGACATCTTCGGGCAAATCGTCGGGCATGGTGAAGCGCACGGCTTTGCCCTCCGGTGCGCCGACGAGAGACAGGCCGCCCCCATGCCGCATGGCGATTTCGCATACAGCGGGCAGTCCCAATCCGGGCATATGCCCTTCGATTTCAGGTGGCAATCCGCTGGCTGTTCCCACTCGTTCGCTGGCGGTACACAGCGCCAAAAACGTATCCTCAGACAACACTTCCCCGTCGTCTGCCACTTCAAACCACGCATGACCGGGCATACTACCCCAGCGCACGGTGATTTCATTGGTTCCGGGCGCTAACACCGCATTGGTTAATAAATGGTATAATGCCATGCGTATCAGGTGGGCATCGCACACGACCGGCGTATATTTGCCCTCGGTTCGGATTGGAATGACCGTGCAACCCGACGCAAAGTGCACGGCTCTAGCGCACAGGTCGCCCAGTTCATGCTTCTTCATCGTCTGCGGCAGCACCGGACGCCCTTGCAGCAACTCAATCTCATGCAATAGACGCATCATTTTGAGCGCCGCGCGCTGGCGTGTCTCCGGGTCGTCCAGCGTCAACACCGAGAGCGCCGCGCGCAATCGCTGTTCTACCAACTGGTCGCGCAGCAGATAGCCCTGTGATTGTTCTGGTTCCAAATATACCAAATGCTCATGTTCACCCGGACAAACGGTGATGGCAACCGTGCGCCCGTCCAGTGTATCGCGTGTGCGCATGATTTCATGCCGCGCAATCGCAATGCGTATGGCGCGCGCCGCCAGCTCCCCCAGCACCTCATACAGTGACCGCAACGGTTCTTGCCGCAGCAAATCCTGCGCACGTTCGGTCAGCGCAATAATGCGCCCAGCATCGTCGATGCGCACAAATGCCCGGTCGGCTGCCCCCAGCGCGTCAAGCATCTGCCATGCCTGCCCCTCCAGCCCGCCGAGAAACTCTCTCACATCCATATAGAATTGTCCTCCAAGATTTTGGCACGCCATACACAATATACAACACAAAACGGGTATTTTTGTGTAAAATTTTTTGGTGTATTTTATGCACTTTTTTGCGTAATATTTGGGTAATTTGATTACGTTAGTATTATTATAACACGCCCGCTGTGTAGTTTGCAAAGAATATACTGGAAATTGACGGCCAAATTTGACAAATCTTTCACAAATGGGGGATTGCGAAATGCCGCAGGGATGTTGTATAATAAGTTCGGCAATGTTGAATACTTTGAATTGTTAATAGGAGGAATATTTACAATGGCTATCAAAGTAGGTATCAATGGTTTTGGCCGTATCGGCCGCATGGTTTTCCGCGCTGGTCTGAAGAACCCGAACATCGAGTTCGTTGCGGTAAACGACCCCTTCATGACCCCCGACTACATGGCATACATGCTCAAGTATGACACCATGCATGGTCGTTACGACGGCACCATCGAGCACACCGATGACGCTATCATCGTTGACGGCAAGAAGGTTCAGTTCTTCGCTGAAATGGACCCCAAGAATATTCCGTGGGGCAAGGTTGGCGCTGACTACGTTGTTGAGTCCACCGGCGTTTTCCTGACCAAGGAAAAGGCTCAGGCTCACATCGACGGCGGTGCTAAGAAGGTCATCATGTCTGCTCCTTCCAAGGACGACACCCCGATGTTCGTTATGGGTGTTAACCAGGACGCTTACACCAAGGACATGACCTTCGTTTCCAACGCTTCCTGCACCACCAACTGCCTGGCTCCTATCGCTAAGGTTCTGGACGAGGCATTCGGCATCACCGAAGGCCTGATGACCACCGTTCACTCGGCTACCGGCACCCAGAAGGTTGTTGACGGCCCGTCCAAGAAGGACTGGCGCGGCGGCCGTGCTGCTACCGGCAACATCATCCCGTCCTCCACTGGCGCTGCTAAGGCTGTTGGCAAGGTTTACCCCAAGCTGAACGGCAAGCTGACCGGTATGTCCATGCGCGTTCCGACCCTGGACGTATCTGTTGTTGACCTGACCTGCAACCTGGCTAAGCCGGCTAAGTACGAGGATATCTGCGCTGCTATGAAGGCTGCTTCCGAGAAGCCGCTGTCTGAGGGCGGTCTGAAGGGCGTTCTGGGCTACACCGACGAGGACGTTGTTTCTTCCGACTTCCTGGGCGATGCTCGCACCTCTATCTTCGACGCAAAGGCTGGCATCCAGCTGACCGACACCTTCGTTAAGGTTGTTTCCTGGTACGACAACGAATGGGGCTACTCCAACAAGCTGCTGATGCTCATCGAGCACATGGCTGAGGTTGACGCGAAGTAAGGTTCCTCCCGACAATTCTAAATTGTGAACAAAGGCGCTTCCGTTTGGAAGCGCCTTTTTGTGCGCTCACCCGCGATTTTTGTCGCTTTTCCATCTTGCCCACCGCGCACAAAACGATTATAATAAATTGAACTTTGTATGACCAAAAGGGGGATTTTTATGCCTGTTCGGGCACTTCGCGCCTTTATGCGGCGTGAGCCGGTGCTGTCGGCTTCGCTGCTGTGCGCGCTCATTTCCATGTTCTTTGTCCCACCCTCAGCCGCCTATGCCGAATACATCGACACCCATGTGCTGATTTTACTGTTTTGCCTGATGGCTGTGGTATCGGGTATGCAAAAATACGGCGTTTTTGACCTGCTCGCTCAAAAAATGCTGACCGGTCGGCACGCATTGCGCACACTGGTACTTATCCTGACGCTGCTGCCCTTCTTTACCTCTATGGCAATCACAAACGATGTTGCCCTGATTACCTTTGTGCCGTTTGCCATTTTGGTACTGGGGCTGGTCGGACAAAGTGCGCTGCTTATTCCAGTCATCGTCCTGCAAACGGTTGCCGCCAATCTGGGCAGTATGGTCACACCGGTCGGCAATCCGCAAAACCTCTTTTTATATGCCAGCTATAACCTGTCAGCCGGTTCATTTTTTGGACTGGTCGCCCCTTATGCGCTGGTCAGTCTGATTGGGGTCGCTGCACTTGCCCTGTGCCGCAAAAGCTGCACGCTGCAAGTGGAATTTTCCGAGCAAAAGCGCATCACTTCGCCCAAACGGGTTATTTTATTTGCCCTTTTGTTTGTGCTGTGTCTGCTGACCGTATTTCATGTGCTGTCCGACTGGCTTTTGCTGCTCATTCTGTGTCTGGCACTGGCGATATTCGACCGCGATTTGTTTCGCCGAGCGGATTATGGCTTGCTGCTTACCTTTGTCTGCTTCTTCATTTTCGCAGGCAATATCGGTGCGCTGGACAGCATCCACACATGGCTGCAAAATGTTGTCGGTCGCAGTCCGCTGCTCGCCTCCCTCGCCGCCAGTCAGATTATCAGCAACGTACCGGCTGCTGTTCTGCTGCGCGGCTTCACCGAAAACTGGCAAGCACTCTTGCTCGGCGTCAATATCGGCGGTTTGGGTACGCCCATCGCTTCGCTTGCCAGCCTGATTTCGTTCCGCTTCTACGCCCACACGCCGGACGCCAAACCCGGTCGATATCTGGCATGGTTTACTCTTGTCAACGTCGCCGGACTGATACTTTTGACCGCTTTGGCCGATTTCTCCGGCTATGTCTAATACACACTTACCATTTTTCCTATTTTATGACGATGCAGTGTACAAAATGCCTGTCCTGCTCCCGCAGATAAAATTTGTTACAAACAAAAAATCCTGCCAAATGGCAGGATTTTTTATTATAGTTTCGATTACTCTGCCTGTGCAGCCGTAAACGAAACTGCGCCAGTTGCAAGAGAAAGCTGCGTGTCGGTCAGGTCAGCCAGTGCCTGAGCCGGCATCCAAGTCGTACCTTCCTCAATCACAGCCGGTGTACCATAGCTCAGCACCATGTCACCGACCAGATAAGTGTCCGAGCCGATATCCATAACCATGCTGGTCTTGTCATTGAACACCTTAACCTGTTCGCCCTCTGCTGTATTCGCATAAGAAGTGCTCAGACCCAGAGCCTTGGCCACCGCACTTGCGGGTACCATCAGCGTACCATTCTGTACCTTAGCGGTCGCCTCCAAATCGGTGCCATTGACCGAAATCTTCATGCCTTCTTGCTCCTTAGCCGGTGCAACTACAACATTCTTGGTGCTTGCCTGTGCCGGATAGGATTCCTGTACGGTGTTATACCGTACAAAAATACGAGTACCGACGCGCAGGTCATCTGTGCCCATCACCTGACGGCCATTGTAATCGCCGTACTGTGCATCTTTTTCAATCGTCAGGTTCAGGCCGCCGCGGTCGGTGGTCACGGTCACGCTGCCATCCTCGTTGGTCTTAACCGCTTCAACCGTCTTGAGCATTGCACAACCTGCATCTTGCGGAATATTGGTGACAATGGCTTCGGCATAGCTCTGAGGCGGAAGGCTCATGGTTGCAACCGGGCTATGGAACACATATACACCCTGTCCAACCTTCAGTGTATTCACCAGCGTGCGTGTGCCTGCACCGCTGTCCAACAGCAAGGTTGCCTCGTCAATATGGAATACATACTCGCCTGCGCTTTCGGATTCCAGATACAGACCGGTAATGGTGCCGGTTTGCTCGTCCTGAATCAGTTCCTTAATAGTACCGTAGTACAGTTCACGCTCAGCCATGACTTCGGGTGCCTGCTGTGCGGTTGCATCGGTGCTGACGACGGCATCTGCCGTTGTCTGCTCGGTCTTTTGCGGTGCCAAGTTGGCTGCGAATGCAGCACCCGAACACAAAATCGCGCCACCCAGAATTGCAGCTGCTGTTCTCTTCAAAAACATATATATTCTCCTTTCTGAAAAACCAGTTGGTTTTTAGGGGGTTTTATTGGTTTCTGCTGGTTTAGACGGCTGCCTTTCCAAAAGGTTCCCACTTTCGGAAAAAATTTTTGAAGAATATCATGCAATCAAAAAAGCGGCTCACGCACGCGCAAGCCGCCTATATAGAGTTTACTGCACCACGCCCAAATCTATCATGACATCATCCACCGTAACCGGCTGTGTAATCATGCCGTTTTCGGTCAACCAGTCAATATCATTCTGCCAGACTTCGGCTTTTTGGCTGAGGAAAGGCGCGTCGTCATGCTCCATCACAGGCAAAAGCACCTGCATGGACTGTTCTTCGACCGATTTGGTCAACGGGAAGTTTTCGGCATTTTGCTTGCTGAGCAACAGGTCGAGTGAGCCTTCCGGGTCGTTCTTCATGTCCTCAAATCCCTTTTGGCTGGCGCGCAAAAAGGCGCGCAGTGTGTCGGGGTCATTTGTAATCGTGTCGTCATTGGACACAAACACCAATTCATAGTCGGCGGGCACACCGTAATCGGACATATGGAAATAGTTCACCTCGAAGCCTTCTTGCTCCAACTGCGGCACCTCATGGTTGAGTATACAGCTTGGTGTCTTTTTTGCATCATCATATTGTATTGCACCATTACAGAACCACAATATATCTGAATTGTTGATTATGTACATATATATCATTGTTTTTTTATCACTAATATATATTGTTTCTCTCAATATTTTGTTCTACAATTATGTAGCAATCTAAATTAGAGCATAAAAGCCACTGATAAATTTTATGAGGTGATTATTATGTATTCGTTCCGAAAGTTTTCTGCCGCACTTTTAGTTACTACTTTGGCCATAGGCAACGTACTTTCTGCATCTGCTGCATATGGTGAAGTAGATGGTTACTCCAATATTTTTGCCAATTCTGATTCTCTTGAAGGATATTTTATTGTTGGTGAATCTACCACTGAAGAATTAACTGCTTCTTCTAGTAAAATTCAAAACATCTATGTAGAAACACAGATAGTGAAAAAATCTTCTAATAGAGTTGTCAGTTCATCTGAACGCACTGACCATTTTACTGATAATCTTTCCCTTGAGACCGATTATATGTTTAATGAACCTAAAACTTACTTTTATACAAGTGGGATTCATCGTATTCGGTACACCGATGACTCTCTTAGCCGTACAACCAGTCAATCAGCTTCCAAAAAGTTAGGACTTGAGGAAGCACGTTCTTCCACCCAGGATGAACGTGAGCTATTACAAGAAACCAATAGAAACCGGCTTCATTTGGAACAGCAAGCCAATAATCTGTTTGAGATTGATTGGGATGCTTATACTTTCATTTCTTATGATGATTTGTGGATTGTAAACGATTCATTCACTTACGCAGATAAACAAATGAATTCTATTTTAGCAGATATTTCCGTTGCATCTGTAGTAGGCGATTGTCTCCCGTTTGGTGTTTACTATAACGCGGAATCTAATCTCGCTTTTACCCTTCGCTATCTAGCAGATGGATCCATTGAGTATACACAATACAATCTCGACAAAACGCTTCCTTCTCCAAATGCACTTTCTGCCACACAATCCAGAGAAATCTTTTTAAATGATTATCAAATTATCTCATTTGAAACTATCACGCCTGAGGATTCTGAAATTTTATAAAAAAGATGGGAATACACAAATGTGTATTCCCTCTTTTTCTTTTACTCACTCAGCAGCAGTAAATGTAACGACCAGTTGCAAGAGAAATCTGTGTATCGCTCAGGTCGACCAGCACCTGTACCAACATCCAAGTTGTGTCCTTCTCAATCACGGCTTGTGCACCATAGCTCATCACCATGTCACTTTAGGTGTCTGAACCGATAACTATGCTGGCCTTGTCATTGAATACCTGAATCTTTTCCTGATACAGACCAATGATTTCACCCCTGTGCTCGGTCTTTTATGGTGCTAAGTTTACTGCACCACGCTCAAATCTATCATGACATCATCCACCGTAACCGGCTGTGTAATCATGCCGTTTTCGGTCAACCAGTCAATATCATTCTGCCAGACTTCGGCTTTTTGGCTGAGGAAAGGCGCGTCGTCATGCTCCATCACAGGCAAAAGCACCTGCATGGACTGTTCTTCGACCGATTTGGTCAACGGGAAGTTTTCGGCATTTTGCTTGCTGAGCAACAGGTCGAGTGAGCCTTCCGGGTCGTTCTTCATGTCCTCAAATCCCTTTTGGCTGGCGCGCAAAAAGGCGCGCAGTGTGTCGGGGTCATTTGTAATCGTGTCGTCATTGGACACAAACACCAATTCATAGTCGGCGGGCACACCGTAATCGGACATATGGAAATAGTTCACCTCGAAGCCTTCTTGCTCCAACTGCGGCACCTCATGGTTGAGCATACAACCCAGTGTGACATCTACGCGGTTTGTGGTCATCGAGCTCATCAAATCCATGCCCACATTGGTCATGGTGACCGTGGACGGGTCAACCCCGGCATGTTCCATCATGGTTTTTGCCAGCGCTTCGGTGAGTGGCGCACCGCCATAGCCGATATTTTTGCCTGCAAAATCGGCTGGGCTGGTAATATTTTTGTCTTTGAGCGACAACACGACACTGAGTTGTTCCTGACAAACCGCACCGATAGACTTGACCGGCACGCCCTGTTCGGCGCGCGCCTCAATGACATACATGGGATAATACATACCAATCTGCGCCTTGCCCGCTGCAACCAGCGAAAGTGCGTCATTTTCATTGGACGGGAATTGTAATTGCACGTCCAAACCCTCGTCAGCATAGTATCCCTTTTCGATGGCGTTGTACAAAAATGCGTGAATCGCATTGGGATACCAGTCGAGCACGACCTGTACGGTCTTTAAGCCGTTGGTCTGCTCAGTCTGTGCACCGCCGCAGCCGGTCAGCGCAAGCAGCGCCGCCGCCACCCCGACAGCCAACAATCTTTTTATTTTCATCGTTCAAACCCCTTTCTTCACTGTTCGCCGCGCCAGCGCACGACTTTGCGTTCTATCAAGCCAAGTATGGCAACCAACACCATCGCAACAACCGACAGCACCACGATGGGTGCAAAAACGCCCGCCCCATCGAGCTGGGTAATCATGCGGCGGCTGAAATAGCCCAAGCCAGCCTGTGCGCCCAGCCATTCGCCAATTGCCGCGCCCACCAGCGACATGGGAACCGCCATCTTGAGCGCGGAAAAAAAGTATGGCAGCGTGGCGGGCAGTTTGAGTTTCAAAAAAATCTGGGTACGGCTTGCGCCATAGGTCTGGAGCAATTCAACCATTTCCACACGCACAGAGCGCAAGCCGTCATATACGGTAATCGTGATGGGGAAAAAAGTGATGAGCACGGTTACGAGCACCTTGCTCCAAATGCCATACCCGAACCACAACACAAACAATGGTGCCAGTGCGGTGGTAGGAATGGTCTGCGAAGCAATGACAATCGGATAGACCGCCCGCGCAACGGCTGGGCTTGCGTCCATAAGCACAGCGAGTGCCAGACCAAAGACAATCGAAATGGCAAGACCAATGACGGTAACCTGCATGGTAGCGGGCAGATGAGCGGTAAACAGTGGGCCGCGCAGTTGCCATAGTTTGTCCAGTATCTGCGTAGGTGACGGCAAAATATAGGCAGCATTCATGTGCATCGCGCCCATCTGCCACGCAATCAGCAAGACAAATACGACTATCAGCGCAGGCAGTTGATTTTTACAAGTCTGTTTCATTCATCCCCCTGCTTTCTGAGCATATCAATGAGCCGTTCGCGCAGCGCAATCATGCGCGGGTCACCCAAACAAGCGCGGGTGCGCGGATAGGCGGCTGGAACGTCGATGGAGGTCAGGCGGCGAATGGGGGTCTGCTCGACGACCAACACCCGACTGGACAGAAAAATCGCTTCCTCTACATCGTGCGTGATAAACAATACCGTTTTGCGGTCGCGCTCCCACTGTCCGAGCAACCATTCCTGCATCGAAATGCGCGTTAGAAAATCGAGTGCGGAAAACGGTTCGTCGAGCAGCAGCAAAGGCGAATCGGTCAAAATCGTGCGCGCAAAAGCGGCGCGCTGACGCATACCGCCCGACAATTCGGCGGGCGACTTGTCCTTTGCGTCGGCCAACCCCACCTGCTCCAGTGCGGCATGTACCCGCTCGTCCATCTGGACTTTTGAAAGACCGCCGCGAATCTCCAGCGGCAAACGCAGATTTTCCCCCACCGTGCGCCATGGGAACAGCAAATCTTTTTGCGGCATATAGCCGCAATAGCGGCTTTGACTATGAATGTCCCGCCCATTGACATAGATTTCACCCGATTTGACCGGCAAAAGCTGATTGGTCAGCCGGAAAATGGTGGACTTGCCGCAGCCCGATGCACCGATAATCGAGACAAACTCACCGGGCGCAATATGAAAGGATAAATCGTCAATAATATTGAAGTCCTCGACCTCATATTGAAAGGTCACATGGTGAAATTCCAGCATAACTCTTATGCTTCCATCTTCCATGACATATCCCAGAACGCCTTTTCATAGCGCGCACAGGTATAGAAAATCTCGGTCAGCTTGTCCAGTTGTGCATCCGAATAAGATGCCGTCAGGCGGTCAACCAACTCGCACAAAATCACATTTTCCTGTGCATACGCCGGGGACGCATAGCTGGACACCCAATCCCCATAAAACGGGTGCTGTGCCGCTTGGGGGTTGCGGCGCACGATTTCCTTTGCAATGTGCTCGTAACTGACCGCACACGCGAGAATTGCGGTCAGTGCCTCGACCGGCCCGCCATTTTGCGCGCAAGCCAGCATATAAGACGTGTAGGAACGATTTGCCAAAGCGGGCTTCGTATGGCGCAGTTCATCTTTGGTAATGTCCAATATTCCCGCGTAGCCCTTATGTACATTCACCTCACTATCCATAATCTGTGAAATATACTGTGCAAAGACGTGCATCACTTCGGGGTCATCCGCCTTTGATAGTCCGATGGCAAACACCTTTGCATAGTCAAGCAGATATAAATAATCCTGAATGGTATAAAAACGGAACTTTTGCTTGTCCAAGTCTCCGTTTTGAATACCTAAAACAAAGGGATGGTCATAGTAGCTGTGCCATAAGTCGGTTGTGGCGGCAAGCAGGCGTTCGGTCGTTTTCATCTGGTTCCCTCCTGTTTCATCTGTTCGGCCAGCGCACGCAGACGGCGTGCGGCATCCTGCGGGTCATCCTGAGCAAACAGTGCGGACACCACGGCCGCGCCCTGCATCCCACAGCCCGAAAGCTGCAAAATATTGTCCGCATGGATGCCGCCGATGGCGACCACCGGCACATCGACGGCGGCAGTGATTTCACGCAGGCGTTCGGGCGACAGGTGACGGGCATCGTGTTTTGTGGTCGTGCCGAACACCGCGCCCACGCCCAGATAATCGGCACCCAGCGCGGCGGCGCGCTGCGCCGACTTGACCGTGTTGGCAGACAACCCTAAAATCAAGCCTTGCGCCAGCTTGCGCACATCCCCTTCGGGCACGTCACTTTGTCCGAGGTGCACGCCATCCGCACCCACACGGCGCGCCAGTTCAATCGAATCATTGACGATAAACGGCACGCCATATTTGCGGCAAATCGGTTGAATCTCGCGTGCAGATTGCAAAATTTCAGCTTCACTTTTGCCCTTTTCACGCAACTGCACCATCGTGGCTCCACCCGCGATGACCTGTTCGACCACTTCCGCAAGAGTACGCCCATTGAGCCAAGTGCGGTCGGTCACAGCATAGAGGGTCAACATCTCTTTTTGAAATTTCACGTTATATTTCTCCTTTTAGTGTCAGCGCAGACCGGTGCGCAGAGTGGAAAGCACATGGGTTCGTTCCAGTGCGCAAATCACCAGCACTGCAACGGTCGAACCGGCGACCGTATTGATAAGGAAAGACGGCACAAAGGCAAACAAGGCCGCTGTTCTGCCCATCAGTCCCACGGCAATCGGATAGGACAGTACGGCGCCCAAGATACCAGTGCCGAACACTTCCCCAACAAACGCGGCGGGCAGGCGACGCAATTTTTGATAGAGCAATCCGGCGAGCAGCGCCCCCACCATAGAGCCGGGAAAGGCCAACAGGCTTCCGGTGCCGATGAGGTTGCGCAGCAGCGATGCAACGAACGCCGAACCGACCGCATACCACGGACCGAGGAGCACGGCAGCAATGACATTGACCATATGCTGCACAGGGGAGCACTTTGCGGCACCGATGGGGATAGAGAACATCCCGCCCACAACGGCAACCGCCGTTAACAAGCCGGCTAACGCCAATTTACGGGTCTGACTGTTCATGGTTTAGCCTTCCTCCTCTGAAAAGAACGCATGGAAGTGATTGAGCGGGCCGCATCCCTTGCCAATGGCGAGCGAATGGCGGATACCCTCGGTCACATAATCCTTTGCCAGCTTGACCGCCTGCTGAACCGAGTGACCCAGCGCGAGATTGGACGCGATGGCAGAGGACAGCGTGCAGCCGGTGCCGTGGGTATTCTTGGTGTCAATGCGTGCGGTTTCAAAATGAGAGAACGATTGCCCGTCAAACAACACGTCGAGCGCGTCCCCTACCGCGTGGCCGCCTTTGACCAGCACATTCTGGCAGCCCATTTGATGAATCTTGCGCGCGGCCTGTTCCATATCTTCTACGCTCTCAATCTTCATCTTTGCAATGCACTCGGCTTCGGGAATGTTGGGCGTGAGCACGGTTGCAAGCGGCAGAACATGCTCAATCAGTGCGCCGACCGCATCGGGGTTCATAAGCGGTGCGCCGTTCTTAGCGTACATGACCGGGTCAATGACCACATGGGGCGGCTGATACTGGCGCAGTTTTTGGGCAACTGCCTGCATACAAGTGGGCGTGGACAACATGCCGACTTTAACCGCATCGGGTACAATGTCCTCAAATACCGCATCCATCTGGTCGGCAATCACCTTAGGTGAAATGTCCTCAATCGAGATAACACGGGCGGTGTTCTCAGCCACCACCGACACAATCACACTCATTGCAAACACGCCATGCGCCGACATGGTTTTCAGGTCGGCCTGAATCCCCGCACCACCTGAGCAATCCGAGCCAGCAATGGTCAATACCTTTTTCATTTGATTTCCTCCTTTAACTTCTCTGCCACTCCGGGCACACAAAAAAGGGATACCCCACCTAGGGTATCCCTTTGGTATTCCGTTCTGTCCTGCGCGGTGTTTTGCGCGCAGAAAGCGCGTCAAACCGCTGTCGCTTCCCTACGTTGGCATTATCCAAATCAGGTAAGGTCGAGGGCGCACAGCCCTCCTCTCAGCTTTTCTAAAAGCTCCCTTGCGCGTTTTATTGTAACACGTTTTGACAGGTTTTGTCAACGACCGGCCTGTAAACCGGCTTGCAAGCCGTCAAACAGGGCATCGGCCAGCACACACACCGGGTCTTCGGGGTCAATTCTGCCCATTGCGGCGGCAAGTACGGCGGCTTCTCCGCGCAAACTAGGCGCCTGCTGGGTGAACTTGACATACGCCACGCATTGCCGCGCCAGCCGCACGCCTTTTGCCGTGTAAATCTCCTGTTCCTCCATACCGGGGGCTACTTTTTTTCGTTTGGGTGTCGCGCCGCCCATCTCGCGCAAGGCGCGGTTGCCCTCCTGTATCAGTTGGCGTAACCGGTTGTCCACCCGCTCGGCATCCTGCCGCGCCGCTTGATAGAGTTCACTCTGCTGCAACGTGCCGTCCTCTGGTGCGACCCACTCGCAGATAGTGCCATACAGCAACTGTTGTGCGCCGTCCATCACCGGCATCTCCTCTGGAATGGACAATTCTGCCTGTAAATCGGCGCCAAAAGAGCGCAGCTTCTTCTTTGGGGCACGCCCGACAAAAATGGCTTTCTGCTGCGCCCAGCGCACAAACAGGGCGCGTATCAAATCGCGTTCGGTGCCGCCCGCCTCGAGTGCCCGCAACAGCGCGGCGGTTGCGCCCAACTCACCGCCGCACGGCAACACATCACTGGGCGCGGTGTCGCACCAGGAAATCGTCCGGCGCAGTTTCGCCGCCGTCATGGGGCCACGGCTGCGAATAAACCGCCAAATTCCAAACAACAGCGCCAGCACCAACAAATTGGTCAAAATGACCGCCAGACCGCTTAACATCATCATGGTTTAATACCCCATTTCGCCCGCAAGCAGTTCATCATGGTCAATCCACTGCTGTACGTCGATGATGTCATATGTATCCATATCGCGGCGAATGACCACGCGGGCGATACCTGCGTTGATAATCATGCGCTTGCACATCGTGCACGAATTGGCATCGGGAATCAGTTCCCCGGTGGCGGCTTCTCTGCCCACCAGATAAAGGGTTGCGCCCAACATCTGTTCGCGCGACGCATGGATGATAGCATTGGCTTCGGCGTGTACCGAGCGGCAAAATTCATAGCGCTCCCCGCGCGGGATACCCATTTTTTGACGGATGCAAGTGCCCAAGTCGATGCAGTTGGCGCGGCCACGCGGCGCGCCAACATAACCTGTGGACACGATGACATCATTTTTAACAATAACCGCACCATAGTTACGGCGCAGGCAGGTGCCGCGCTCGCGGGCAACATCGGCCATATCTAAATAATAATTGTGTTTATCGCGTCGGTTCATATCGTTCTCTCCTCTTCCCGGAACAGGTGCCCCTGTTCCATCAGTATGCGCTGTTCGGCGCGCTGCGCGGCCTGCCGGTCATGGGTAATCCAGACTATCGTGCGCCCGTCCCGGTGCAGGCGGTCGAACAGGTCTAAAATCTCGCGCGCCGATTTGGGGTCAAGATTGCCGGTCGGCTCGTCGGCAAGCAGCAAATCGGGGCTGGTACACAGGGCGCGGGCGATGGCTACGCGCTGCTGCTGACCGCCCGAAAGCATTTCGGGCGTGTGGTGCAGGCGTGCGCCTAGTCCTACCGTACACAGCATATCGGCTGCCAAATCGCGCCGCTGACTGCGCGGCATCCCGCGAAACGCCAGCGGCAATGCGGCATTTTCCAATGCGTCCATACCGGGCACCAGACTAAAACTTTGAAAGACAAAGCCAATGTGTGCCCGACTCAGGGCAGCGCGTCGGCGCGGTGACAGTCCTGCGGTGGGCTGCCCACACAGCCAGTATTCGCCGCTGGTCGGGCGGTCAAGCAATCCAATCAGGTGCATCAAGGTGGACTTACCTGAACCCGATGCGCCCAAAATCGCGGTATAAGTGCCGGGAGCAATGGACAGCGTTGCGCCGTCCACCGCTCGCACCCGTCCCCTGTCATATATTTTACAGATATTCTCCATCCGAATCAAGAAAAAATCCCTCCCATGCCTGCGTTTAGCATGGCATGAAAGGGAATATTTTATGCCCGATTACTCGGTCAAACGGGTGCGGCGTTTCCACACACCCGAACGCACAAACAACAGCGAAGCTGCCGTGCCGATGAACCAGCCAACCGGCCAGCTCCACCAGATACCGCTCACACCGAACGAGCGCGAGAACACAAACGCCAACACTACGCGAAGAATCAGGTCAGAGAATGTCGAAATCATAAACGGCACCATCGCGCCCGCGCCGCGTAATACGCCGTCGGCACTGAGTTTGAACGAGATAAGCACATAAAACGGTGCAACGACCTGCAAAAACAGTGCGCCCGCCGCAATGACACCGGCTTCCTCCGCGCCGACAAACAGCCGCATCATCATCGAACCGCCCAGCGCAAACAGCAGGGAAAATGGTGCAGCCACGGCAACCGACAATTTCATACCGGCTTTTAACCCCTGTGAAACGCGGTCATAGCGCGCTGCTCCGATGTTCTGCGCGGAAAAACTAGAAATCGCGCTGCCCATCGCGGTCAAACCCACAATAACAAAGTTATTGAGTTTCATCGCTGCCGAAAAGCCGCCCACGACCTCCCAGCTATACCCGTTGACCAGCCACTGAATAAACAGATTGCCGACCGAAATAAAGCTCTGCTGCAAAATACTGGGCACAGCCAGATACGCCACACGCGCCAGCATACTGCCCGAAAACCAGCGGAATGTGCCGCTGGTAAATCGGCGCAGCCGTCCGAGCAGCGTCACCAGCGCGAGCACAGACGCGGCGCCCTGTGCGACAAAGGTTGCCCAAGCGACACCGGCAACACCGAGGTCAAAAAACGTAACCAAAACATAGTCTAAAATGACATTGCCGACCGACGAACCGATAAGCAAATACAGCGGTGTACGGCTGTCGCCCAACGCATTAAAAATACCGGTACAGATGTTATACAGAAATAAAAACACCATGCCATACAGGTAAATGCGCAGATATTCGGCGGCATCGTCAAAAATATACGCTTCGGTTTTGAGTGCGCTCAAAATATCGTTACAAAACAGCAGACCACCGACCGTTAATGCAATCGCAATCACCAAACTGGTCAAAATCGAGGTCGAAACCGCCGTTTTCATGCGGTCATACTCTTTTGCGCCGAATAACTGCGACACCGCGACCGAGCAGCCCAGATTCAGACCGGTCGCCACAGCCAAAAACAGCATCGTCACCGGATAGGACACGCCGATAGCCGCCAGCGCCGCACCGCCCACGCACTGACCGGCAATCATGCTGTCGGCAATCTGATACATTTGTTGAAATGCCACGCTGCACAGTAGTGGCAGCGCAAAACGCCACAGAATTTTTCCGGGTTTGCCCTCGGTCATGTTGGTAATCATCTGTGACGCGCCCCCTTTCGATTCCCCCATTTACGGGATGTTTTTTTATACGTTTTTTATTATACGGCTGTAACCTGCCGCTTCGCAAGGCTGCACGCAGGGCGTGTGTGCAATTTCGGCAGATACCACAGTTTTACGCACAAAAAAACCACTCTTGACAGGCAGATTGTTCTGCTTTAAAGTGAAAGAAGAACAAGGAGATGATAAATATGCACATTTTATTTGTAGATGGTTGTATCCGCGGTGCCCAGTCGCGCACACGCACGCTTGCACAGGCTTTTTTGGACGAATTAACCGCCCTGTATCCGTCTGATACGGTGGAAACAGCCGACCTCAACACCCTGCGCTTGGTTCCGCTTTTTGGCGACACGCTTGCCGAACGGGATGCCGCCGTAGCGCGGCAGGATTGGGACAATCCTTGGTTTACGCAAGCCGTACAGTTTCAGCGCGCCGACGGCATTGTGCTTGCCGCTCCGTTTTGGGAAGGCACCTTTCCGGCCGCGCTGCACACCTACATTGAACACATTTGCGCAGCGGGTCTGACCTTCCGCTATGGTAAGGACGGCGCACAAATCGGGCTGTGCCGTGCCAAACGCGCGATTTTCTTCGGCACGAAGGGTGGTATCTATTCGCAAGGCGCGGCACAGGAAGATGATTTTGCCGCGCGGTTTTTGCGCACCAATCTGCGTATGCTGGGTATCCCCCGTTTGGATGTTATAGAGGCCGAGGGCTTGGATATTGACGGCGCCGATGTGGAAGCGCTACTAGACGATGCCAAGCGCCAAGCACGTGCCCTTGCACGTCAATTTCACGAATAATTTACTTACATAAAAAGCCATCCCTATCGGGATGGCTTTTTATATGATACACCATTATTTTTGCTGCATTTGCTTGGCGCGGCGGGTCATTGTGCTGGCAAACACCACCAGCAATACTGCGCCAACTGCCAAACCTGCCCAACCGTTTTGGGTCAAACCGGCAACCAGATATCCGGTAAAACTCATTGCTGCAATCGAAAGCGCGTAAGGAATCTGGGTGGAAACATGGTCAATGTGATGACATTGCGCACCAGCAGATGCCAAAATCGTGGTATCGGAAATGGGCGAAATATGGTCGCCGCACACCGCGCCCGCCAGACATGCCGCAACCGTAATGGTCAGCATATTTCCTGCGCCAAAAATGCTGACTGCAATCGGAATCAAAATGCCGAATGTGCCCCAAGATGTGCCGGTTGCGAAGGCCAGACCCAGTGCAATCAGGAAGAAAATCGCCGGCATGAGCAGTCCCACTGCCGATTCGGGATTGACGAATCCGGCAACAAACCCGCGCAAGTCCAGATATTCCTCCGAGCAGATGCCCGACAGCGTCCACGCCAGTGTCAAAATAAAGATTGCTGGTACCATTGCTTTGAATCCGGCGGTAAAGGACTCGCAAAACTGAGAAAACGTCAAAATGCCACGCGGCACATACATCAAAAACGTAAAGACCAGCGCTGCAAACGAGCCTAACACCAACGCTTCCGACGACGAGCAGTTTGCAAACGCATTGGAAACGGCCTCCAACGACAGTTCATGGATACCGCCGCCCGAATAAATCATTGCCGCGATGCAGGCAACAATCAAAAACAGAATGGGGATTATCAAATCCTTGACCGCGCCCGAACCGCAGATAACGGTTGATTCTTCGCCGGTGGAGTCAATTTTCCCGCTTTCCAGCACCTTCTTGTTATATTTGCCCATGCTCAAGAAATCAACATCGGCAATCATAATCCAAATGATGAATGCCAGCGTGAGCAGGGCGTACAGATTAAACGGAATCGTGCCCAAAAACAGCGTAAATCCATTGATGCCCGCATCTTCGGGCAGAGAAGAAGTGACTGCTGCCGCCCAACTGGAAATCGGGGCGATGATGCACACCGGTGCGGCTGTAGCGTCGATGATATAGGCCAGTTTTGCGCGTGTTACCTTGTATTTATCGGTGACAGGGCGCATGACTGTGCCAACGGTCAGGCAGTTAAAATAGTCATCGACAAAGATGAACATGCCCAAAAAGGAGGTCGCCAGCAGCGAACCGCGGCGGCTCTTAATCACACGGCTGGCCCATTCTCCATACGCGCGGGATGCACCCGATTTGGTGACCAGAGAAACCAAAATACCCAGCATGACCAAAAAAATCAGAATGTAGATATTGTCGCTGATTTTGCTTCCCATAATCGAAAAAGTTGTCTCGGTGGCTGCCAGAGGATGAAAACCACTGAACAACAGTGCGCCCGCAAAAATACCAATGAGCAGCGAGGAATACACCTCTTTGGTAATCAGCGCCAGCGCGATGGCGATGACGGGAGGCAAGACCGCAAAAAAAGTTGCGCTCATGTTTGTGTTCTCCTTACTTTTTTGAAATAAAACCGGACGAATCGCCCTATAATCTGTTCAATTATTATACACGCACCGGCATATTTTTACAAGCTTTTTACCGAATTTTCAGTATCTTTGCGCTTACTCGATGCCATCCCACTGGCAAACCGACAAATCCACCCGTCCATCGGGCAGGAATGGTACACCGTCGGCTTCCAGCAACTTACGCTGTACATCTTCCCCGCCAAACGCGAAAGCCTTAGACGTATGCCCCATACGGTCAACCACGCGATAGCACGGAATGTATTCGGGGTCGGGATTGACATGCAGCGCATAGCCCACCACCCGCGCCCAGCGCGGATTTCCTGCCAACCGTGCAACCTGTCCATAAGTTGCCACCTTGCCGCGCGGAATCCGGCGCACAACCCAATAAATCCGTTCATAACTGTTCATATAGTCTGTCCTCTTTTTTGGTTTTGTTGTATTCAGCATATCGGATTTTTGTCCTTTTGGCAACCTTTGCCCTGTATGCTGCAAAAAAATTGCGTCCGGCGCACCAAATGCACGCCGAACGCAAGAGGAGGATTGGCAATGAATCATGCTTGATTATGCTTTTTTGGCCAAACCACAGGCAATTTCACAGCGATTGCCGTTGCGGAAGGTCACTTGGATGGTGCAGAACAGCCGAGAATAGTCTGCACCGTCGTCCGACCGAAAGGAAATCGGGAACGAGCAGGTGTGCAGCTCTCCGTTTGCGTCGGGCATCATATTGATGCTCTTTGGCGCATAGGTCGGATAGTCGGTTTGTGGCTGTCCATTTGCAGTATATGTGGTGTTGGGGTCTAGCGTAGCGGTGATAGTTTCAATATCATCCTCCGGCACATACAATTTTATCTGCGTGCCCTCATTCACGCTGTCCCAGACACCCGCCTGTTCGACCATTTGCACGCTGGCAATACGGTCAATCGCCACGCCATCCCACAAATCGGGAAACACCTGACTGCTGACCATCGCACCTGTCAACCCATCCGGCTGGATAAATTGCAGCATATAGGCAAATCCCGACATTCGACCGGTTGCGATTGTGCGAAGGCCGGTTTGTTCATTTTCTGTGGCGGTTATTTCGGTCGATATCGCAGGCGCCGCCGTCGCCTTTAGTTCTCCTGACCGTCCGGGGGCAATGGCTGCGACAAGCAGCGCCAGTCCCAAGACGATGGCCGTCCGATTCATCTTCCGGTCAACTCCTTTTTGTGATATTTTATCTGTTCATTAGACGGATATCCGCGGCAAAATGTTCCAAATTTTTTGAAAAAAATTTCATTTTTTTCAAATCCTCTCATGCGTGCCCGCACACAGGCACACAAAAAGAGCGGCGTACCGCCGCTCTTTTTTGATACACTTACCAGCCAAAGAAATAGTTGAAGGGGTTTTGATAATACTGGGAATCTCTAGAATCCTGCTGCTGTTGCTGTTGTTGCTGCTGTTGTGTAACAGCCGGGTCATCGCCTTCCAAATCGTGCTGGTCATTGAGGGCAAAGGAAACGGTCAACGTTTTGCCGGTGGACATGCGATACAGGGTCAATGTAATTTTGTCGCCTGCTGCCAACTTATCTTTTACTTCGTTGACGCCGTCCATGTCGGTGACTTCCTGACCATTGATGCCGGTGATGATATCATTGACCTGCACACCAGCCGCTGCCGCATTGGAACGGGAATCCACTGCAATCACGCGCACACCCTGCGGAATGCCATAGGCTGCCGAAACTTGCTGGGAAACATTCTGACCCGAAATGCCAATCTGCGGACGACCAGCAATGTAGCCGTTCTGAATCAGTTCATCTACGATGGGCTTTGCGGTATCCATCGGAATGGCGAAGCCCAATCCTTCAAAGTAGCTGATGCCCAACTTTGCAGAGGTGATGCCGATGACCTGACCATATTTGTTGATGAGGGCGCCGCCCGAATTGCCGGGGTTGATGGCTGCATCGGTCTGAATCAGGCTCATGACACGGTCATCAATCGTGATATCGCGGTTGAGTGCCGAAATATGACCGCCTGTGATGGTGTTTGCCAGCTCCAAGCCGCCGGGCGAGCCAATCGCATATACTTCTTCACCGGGCTGCAAGCTGTTGGAGTCTCCGAACTCTGCTGGGGTCAGCGTCACGCCTGCCGGGTCGATTTTGAGCACTGCGAGGTCGGTCTGTTCATCGCATCCCTTGACCTCAGCTGGGAAACTGGTGCCGTCAGACATATAGACGGTGATTTTATCCAACACAACACCGGTGTTTTCATCGGTCACGACATGGTTATTGGTGATAATATAGCCATCAGCGCTCATAATCACACCCGAGCCGGTTCCACCCTCTCCACTGGAAAGATTGACGGCCTGCACCGACACAACCGAGGGAGAAACCTTTGTATAAATCTCCTCACCCGAAAGGCCGGTGCTTGATGTACTGGAAGTAGCGGACGGGGAAGAAATCTGAACGGTTGGCAAATTGGAGTTTGTAGACACGGCGGCTACCGTCTGATTGCCTGGATTGCCGTAAATTGTGCCGCCGATGGCGATGCCGCCCGCCAGCAATACACAAGCCGCTGCAATCGAACCGGCTACAATTAACGGTTTGCGGCCTTTGCCCTTCCACTTTGCACGGCGTGCTTCACGCTTGGCTCGCTTGGCTTCGCGCTTATCTTCCTGCGCCATCCACTCCTGATAGGTGTGATATGCCGGAGTCTGTTGTGCTTGCTGATTTTCAAACGGCGAGCGCATGTCCTGCGCTCCATACGGCGTCTGGTACGACTGTTCGGTCTGCGTGGTCTGAGAGGGCTGCCCCTGCTGCTGTGCAGTGTGCTGCGCGTCTACCTGTTGGTTGTTGTTATTATTTTTATTTTCAAAATCCATGATTGTGCACCCTTTCTTTTTGAACTATCTTTATTGTACGCACGGATTGTGATACTTTGTTGTCACAAATATGAATATTCCGTGAACTCTCCAGAAAGGGTTCTCCTTGTCACTGTTTTATTTTGTCGGCTTGGGCGGTTTGGCTGCCGGTGCCAGCGGAAGCGTGAACGAAAACTCGGTTTCGCCACCATCCGAACGCACCGAAATATCACCGCCATGCAGATTGATGATGTTTTTGACGATATACAGACCCAGTCCAGCGCCCGAACGGTCACGCGAGCGAGAGCGGTCGGTTTTATAGAATCGGTCAAAAATATGCGGGATATCGTCCGCCGGTATACCGCCGCCCGTGTTGCAAATGGAAAATTCGCAAAATGCACCGGCTGGATAAGCGGTCACGTGCAGCCGTCCGCCGTCGTCGATGAATTTCACCGCATTGTCAACCAGATTATAGACCGCGCGGAACACATGGTCACGGTCACCCATGACCATCAGCCGGTCGGCAAAATCGGCTTCGACTTCGATATTTTTGGCGGTGATTTTCTGTTCAAATGACAACAAGATTTGGCTGGTCATCTCGGAAAAATCAAACGGCACCGGGCTGATAATCAGTTCACCCGACTGGATTTTTGCCGCCGCAAGCATACTCATGGTCATACGCGACAGGCGCTTGACTTCCTCCGAAATAATATGCAGATATTTTTTTTGCTGGTCTTGTGGAATGGTGCCGTCCAGCATCCCATCCACAAAACCGCTGATGGTGGTCATTGGCGTTTTGAACTCGTGCGAGACATTGCCGATAAAGCCCTGTGTGAGTTCTTCGAGCTGCTCCAAATCGCGTGCCATGTTGTTAAACGAAATCGCCAGTTCGTCAATCTCATCGCAGCGGTTATCTTCTGGTACGCGCACGCTGAAATCACCTGCCGCAAATTCGCGTGCGGCATTGGCCATCGTCTTGAGCGGGCGGGTCATGCGGCTGGACAGAAAATAAGACACGATGAGCGCACCGCCCAGCGAAATCAGAATGATAATCAGGAAGATTTTGGTCACTTCCTGAAACATGCCGACAACTCGTTCGCTGCTGGCCGCCACAAAGACCATCGCCAGCGCATTTCCGCTGTCATCCTCGCACAGCGCACCTACTACATAATGTTTGCCCGAAAGCAGCGTGCCTAACGTACCGCTTTCGGTATATATTCCATCGCGGGTGATGCGCTGCACAACAGATGGCGGAATCTGCCCCCCGCTCGCATAGCTGCCGCGGTCGGGGTCTACCCGCATGAGCACGGCACCGGTGGGGTCAGCCAAGATAATATTCATTTGGTCTTGCCGCGCCGTATTCTTCAGCGAGGCATCGAGCACCGCCACATTGATGGTATCACCGGTCTGTACGGCGTATCCGGTCAATTCGGCAATCGACTCGGCGGTAGCCGATAGCTGATACTCTTTTTCACTTTGGGCGTAACGGTCTATTTGATACAAAAATGTACCTGCCGCCAAACCAAACACCACCAAAATCAATATCAGCGATGAGATAAAGTTTTTGGTAAAGAAACTGTGTTTCAAGGGGCGTTCTCCTCTCTCTGGTATGGGTCAGTTTTTAGTCTCAAACTTGTAGCCCACGCCCCAGACCGTTTTCAGTTCCCACTTGTCCGACGCACCTTCCAGCTTTTCGCGCAGACGCTTCACATGTACATCCACCGTGCGCGTATCACCGAAGTAGTCAAAGCCCCACACATCATCCAGTAATTGTGCGCGGGTAAAGACGCGGTTGGGGCTTTGTGCCAGAAAATACAGCAATTCAATCTCCTTGGGCGGTGCATCGACACGCTTACCACTGATGACCAGTTCATAGGCCTGTTTGTCAATGGTCAGGTTGTCAAAGGTCAATTTGCCGCTGTCATCGGGCGACAGGCGGCGCAGTACCGCGCGCACACGCGCGACGACCTCGCGCATTTCGAGCGGCTTGACAATATAATCGTCCGCGCCCAATTCCAGACCGGAAACCTTGTCCATTGTTTCGCCTTTAGCTGTAATCATGATAACCGGCATACTGGAACCAGAGTCGCGGATTTCGCGAATCACCTGCCAGCCGTCCATGACCGGCATCATCACATCCAGCAGCATCATGTCGGGATTTTCTGCCTTCCATTTAGACAGCCCGACCGCGCCGTTTTCGGCCTCGGAAATGTCATATCCTTCCCGTTCTAAGTACAAACGCAGCAATTCGCGGATATTTTCATCATCTTCCACAATCAAAATTTTCTTATTCATGGGTAAAATACCCCCTTCTCATTCAAAATATTCCAATATTAGTATACACCGTCCGACTGGCGAAAGCATGAAGGATTTGTAAAACCCTGTCAGGCTGTGCCCCAAGGTGCAAAGGATTTTTATGATTTCAGTAAATTTATTCGGCAAGGCTCTTTCCGTTCTCGGTTCTATCCTGTATAATATAGGTTACAGAATTTCCTCGAAAGGACTGATTGTATGGCGGACTTTATGACCCATGATTTGCTCGGCGAACATGCACTCGCCGTATTCCCCGCCGCTGCACAGCGCGTCGCGGCGCTGCATCCTGCGGTATTTCGCTGGGGGCTTCAGGGGCCTGACCCGCTTTTTTTCCACAAAGTATATGCGGGCAGCCCACTGCATAAAATTGCCAACCGCCTGCATCAGGAAAAAACCGATATTTTATTTACGGTATTTGCCGAAGCGGTCAACCGCTTGACCCACACTTCCCACGACATTGCATCGGCGTATTTTTATGGTTTTCTATGCCACTATGCGCTCGACTGCACCATTCATCCCTATGTTTACTATCAGCAGCACGAATGTTTAGCCGCCATGCCGCAGGAAAATCCCTCAGCCATTCACTGTCAGATTGAAAGCGACATCGACTGCGCACTTTTTGACCATTTCAAGGGCGACCATCTGCACTTGCCGGTTGCAGCTTACCAGATGAGCGAAGAAGAAACCGCGATTGTGTCGGTACTGCTGCACCACCTGATTCGCCGTGTACTGCGCGAGCATGTGCCGACGAGCGAGTTACGCCCGGTCTTTTCCGAAACCTTGGCCTACCAGCGGGTATTCTATCAGGGCGGGCGCGTGCTCAACCGCCCGGCGCGCACGGTCGAACGCATTTTGCGAAAAGGTTCTCTGCTCACTTCGCATATGAAAGCCGGCTTGCCCCAGTGGGACGCGCTCAACGAATCCCATTCCCCTTGGCGCAATCTGTGGAATCCGGATATTGTATGTTGTGAAGGTGTGCTGGACTTGTTTGAAATGGCACAGGACAAAGCCACCGAATTGGCAAGCAGCTATGCGGCGCAGTTCGATTCGGGTTGGATGCTCAACCTGTCCTATTATGAGCCGTTCGACAACGGCAATTATATGCGGCAAAAGCCCTAAATACTGCAATAGGAAAAAAGAACGTCCTGCCATCTGGCAGGACGTTTTTGATTTTTCTTTCTCTGGACTCGATTGCTTGCAGCCGGTCACACAGCTTCCCGCATGAGTCGGGCAATCAATTCACAATCGGCCGGGCAAAAGGTAAACTGTCCCAGTTCGTCGCGTGTCACCCAGCACAATCCACTGTGTACATACAGAGTTGGTGTACCGCTTTTGATTTTGCCCATGAAGAATGTGAAGGTAATTTCTTTGTCAGGATAGGCAAAAAAATGGGTATCATACACACCGTCCAATTCCACTTCAATGCCCAGTTCCTCCCGGCACTCGCGCACAGCACATGCCTCGATAGATTCGCCTTGCTCCCGCTTACCGCCGGGAAATTCCCACAGGTAGGCGCAATTCCCGCCCGCCCCGCGGCGGCAAATCAAAATTTTACCATCTTGTGCCTGCAAAATCACGGCTGCAACTTCAATCATCTGCTTTCCTCACAATCTATTTCAAGCGTCCCAAAAGGGCTGCACACCGGTGCAGCCCTTGTTATTTCAAACTATTCAGTTGTGCCCTTTGTTCCGTTTCTCCGCTGCGCCTCGAACTTTGGCCTTGTCTGCCAGGGTCTTTATCGAAAACTTTCCATCGGCGCGTAGTCTGCCGGAGCCATACTCATCAGTATGCCCATCGGAATGCTCCCAGAGAACGTCGTTTCCGTCGGCTGTTCGGCTTAGTGGGCACCGGCGAGCCGCGCGGTACGGAACTGCTGTTCAATTTCTGTTACCATGGGACTCACCCCTTTCTGTACAAATCAAATAATGAGAAGATGTCGAATCGCGTTTGTTTTGGCGTTCACCTCATTTCTTTTGTTGGTATTATAATACCACCGCCCCCAATCTGCGTCAAGGGGATTTGGGGCTTCTTTTTGTACAAAAAAACGCAAAAAAGTTCTGCTATATCCACTCTTTTTCCGCGTGCATGTTTCTGCTATAATAATAGTACTGGGCTGTTTTCAAAGCCCCCTGTCGTTTCAAATCCCCCCATAGCACAAAAGGAGCTTGTTCCCCATGAAAAATTTTAGCTATTACATACCGACCCGTATCTTTTTTGGTTCGGGCAGCGTCGCAAAACTGGCGCGTGCCGGTCTGCCAGACGGTAAGGGTCTTTTGATTACCGGTGGTTCGTCCACAACAAAACTGGGCTATGTTGACCGCGTATGCGAGGCGCTCGCACAGGGCGGACATGAGATGGTCATTTATCGCGATGTACAGCCCAACCCCACGATTGAAAATGTGCGCGACTGTGCCCGCTTGGCGCGGCAGGAAGGCTGCACTTTTGTCATCGGTCTGGGCGGCGGCTCGTCCATCGACACCGCCAAAGCAGCCGCAGCGATGGCGACCAACGACGGCGACTGGTGGGACTATGTATTCGGCGGCTCCGGCAAGGGGCAAAAGTTAAAAAATCAGCCGCTTCCCATTGTCGCCATCACCACGACGGCGGGCACGGGCACCGAAGCCGACCCGTGGACGGTCGTGACCAACGGACAGGAAAAAATCGGCGGCGGCAACGACAAAACCTTCCCCACGCTGTCCATTGTTGACCCTGACTTTATGATGAGCGTGCCGCCCCATCTGACCGCCTATCAGGGCTTTGACGCGCTGTTCCATGCGTGTGAGGGCTTTCTCGCCACCTGTGCAAACCCGGTATCTGAAATGTTCTCCTTGCAAGCCATCACCCTTATCGGGAAATCCTTGGCCAAGGCGGTTGCCGATGGCAGCGATGCCGATGCGCGCGCCAATGTCGCGCTTGCTAACACGCTGGCTGGATTTGTGGAAAGCCTGTCGTCCTGCACCTCCGAACACGCCATCGAGCACGCCCTGTCGGGCTTCCATCCCAACTTGCCGCATGGCGCAGGTTTGATTCTCATTTCACTGGCCTACTACCGCCATTTTGCCCCAGTCTGTGCGGACAAATTCGCGCAGATGGCGCACGCCCTCGGCCGTGCAGACGGTGACTTTGTGGCGGCGCTCGCCGATTTGCAGGCACAGTGCAAGGTTGACACGCTCAAGATGAGCGATTTTGGGGTAGACAACACTGACTTCGGCAAATATGCCGACCATGCGTTCTCCGATATGGGCGGTTTGTTCCGCGTTGACCCGCAGCCGCTCACCCGTCAAGATGTCATGGAGATTCTGGCTCAAAGTTACCACTGACCCATACGCTTTGTGAAAGAAGGTCTGATACCATGAAACAGGTTTTGATGATTGCGACCGGCGGCACGTTGGCCTGCCGCGAGACCGAACAGGGGCTTGCCCCCACGCTGACCGGCGAACAACTGATTGAATTTTTACCCGAATTGTCCACCCTCTGTCAAGTGGTCGTGGAAAATCCGTTTTCCAAAGACTCGACCGACATCACGACCGCCGACCGCGTCAAACTGGCTGGCATTGTCCGCGACCAGTATGCACAATATGATGGTTTTGTGATTGCCCACGGTACTGACACCCTGAGCTACACGGCTGCCCTGCTGTACCACATGCTGCGCAATCTGGATAAGCCGGTCATCCTGACCGGTGCACAAAAGCCCATCGGCGTATCCGGTTCGGATGCGCCCCGCAATCTGCTTGACGCATTCCGCGTCATCTGTGCCGGATATGTCGGCGTAGCCGCCGTGCTGCACGGTCAGATTATCCGCGGCAATCATGTAGTCAAAGTGGATTGTGAGAGCATGAACCCGTTCCGCTCCATCGGCGCGCCGCTCGATGGCATCATTGACCGCACCGGTGCGGTGCGGCTCGACCATGTGCCCTTCCCCGATGGAAAGCCCGAATTTGTAGACAAAGTAGACTCGGATTTCGTTCTGCTCAAGCTGGTGCCCGACCTCGACCCCTCGATTATCACCTTTCTATCGCGTTATCAAAAGGTCATTATTGAAGGATACGGTTCGGGCGGTATCCCGATTCGTCTGGAAAAGGTGGTACAAAAGCTCATCCACAGCGGCACACAGGTTTACATCACGACCCAATGCCTTTCCGGTACGGTTGATTTGTCCAAGTATGCTGTTGGCTGTCGGGCGCAGGCGCTGGGCGCGGTATCACTCGGCGCACGCACGGTGGAAGATGCGATTGCCGCCATTCAGTGCGGAGAACTGTAAAAAATACTTACCTATCATAAAAAGCCAAAGTCCTGCAAGAAAAAGCAGGACTTTGGCTTTTATGCGCTTATTTTTTCTTTTTCTGCAACTTTTTTTGCTGCACATGGTATGTAATGCGCGGCACCAGCCATTCCGGGGCAAACTTATGCGCGGCCAGCACGGTTTTCATACCCACGCCGGGCACAATAATCGGCCGTCCCTTGAACATACCGCGTACTGCTGCCTTGGCGCACCGCTTGGCATCCATACCGGGCAGCGAAAATTTGACCTCGGCAACCTCATTAAATTCGGTCTTGACCGGGCCGGGACACAGTGCCGAAATCTGCACCGCACTGCCCTCACGCCGCAATTCTTCCCGAATGGCTTCGGTCAGCCGCAGCACATAGTTTTTGGTCGCATAGTAGGTTGCCATGAGTGGCCCCGCCATAAAACCGGCAGATGAGGCCACATTCAAAATATAACCGTGATTTTTCAGGCGGAAATCGTGCAAAAACAGCTTGGTCAGCACATGCACCGCGGTTATATTGGTGCGAATCATTTCCAAATCCCGGTCAAGACTGGTAGCGGCAAACGACCCACACAGGCCAAAGCCCGCATTGTTGACCAAAATATCCAAATCTTCTCCGCGTGCACGGCAATAGAGCATCCGGCACTGTTCCACATCGGATAAATCCATCTCAAAAATCCGGCACTTGACAGTCAATTCCCGCGCAAGTGCTTCCAAGCGGTCGCGCCGTCTGGCGACTAGAATCAGCTCATATCCACGCGCCGCCAGTTCACGCGCAATTTCCTGCCCAATGCCGGAAGAAGCTCCGGTAATCAGTGCTTTCACTTTTTACCCTCCTGTTCCCGACGAGACGAGCACGCCCGACTGCATCCACCGCAGTTCCCGCAGCCCGTACCCCTTTGTTTTTGGATGTGCAGAATGCGCCACGCCAAAAAAGCCAGCGCCGCGACCACACCCAAAACCATCGTATCCATCATGGCTTACGCCCTCGTTTCTTCAGATTTCTTTCATCATAGCGCATTTTTTAGAAATGGTCAATTATTCTTTTATTTTACCCGCTCGGTGTTATAATATATAGTAAATACTGTCAGACAAGGAGGCGCACTTTTATGAACGAACTGGATACCCGGCTGTATGCGCTGTTGGAGCGCCCCACACGCGCAGAAGAATTAAAAAAATATCTGCCATCCTATTCCAAGCAGCAAATCAAAGAGGGGCTGGAACGCCTGACCGCCCAAGGCAAAATCCTCAAAAACAAGAAAAACCGTTATGCCCATGCCGCCCACTATGACTGTCTGACCGGCATCTTTCAGGCCACAGACCGCGGCTTTGGCTTTGTGCTCCCCGATGTCAAGGACGAAAACGGGGATATCTTTATCCCGCCCTATGCGACCGGAAAAGCGTGGCAGGGGGATAAAGTGCTGGTGCATCTGGTCGATTCCCCGCGCGGACACAAACGCGAAGGCGAGATTTTGCGTATTGTGACGCTATGCCAAGACGAAATAACCGGAACGGTGCAAAAGCGCGGCAAAAGTGTGTATGTGCGTCCGGTTTCCAAAAAGTATCCCGATTTGGTCATCCCAAAAAACCGCACGCTCGACGCCCAACCGGGTGACCGCGTTGCGGTCAAGGTCATGTTCCGCGGGGACAACCGCCTGCCCGCACAGGGCGCTATCACGCAAATTTTCGGCAAAACGGGCACGATGGAAGCTTCGATTGCCTCGATTCTGCACGAAAACGGCATTGTAATTCCTTTCCCCGAAGAAGCGTTGCGGCAAGCCCAAGCGTGCGGCGATACCGTGGACGCTGGCGAAGCCGCGCACCGTTTGGACTTGCGCGACACCCTGATTTTTACGATAGACGGCGATGACGCGCGCGATTTTGACGACGCGGTTTCGCTGAACCGACTGGAAAACGGACATTTTGAACTCGGGGTACACATTGCCGATGTGTCGCACTATGTCACCCCCGGCTCCCCGCTCGACGACGAAGCCTACCGCCGTGGCACGTCGGTCTATTATCCCGGCCATGTCGTGCCCATGCTGCCCGTCGCGCTGTCCAACGGTATCTGTTCCCTCAATCCCGATGTTGACCGGCTGGCATTTTCGGTTCTCATGGAAGTAGACCGCGACGGCCGCTGCCATAAAACCCAATTTGCAAAATCGGTTATCCGCTCCCGCGCGCGCATGACCTACCGCAAGATGAACCAAATTTTTGAGGGCGACACAGCCTTGCGCACCGAATACGCCTTTCTTGCCGAGACGGCCGACCGGATGCACACGCTTTCACAGGCTATGCGCCGTCGCCGTATGGCGCGCGGTGCGCTCGACTTGGAACTACCCGAAGCCGAAATTCGCACCGATGAAACCGGCGAACCGGTTGAAATCAGCTTCCGCCCGCGCGGTGACGCCGAAAAGATGATTGAGGAATTTATGCTGGCTGCAAATGAAGCGGTCGCGACCCATATGAATCGCCGCCATAACCCCACGGTCTACCGCATACACGAATCCCCAGACCCGGAAAAATTGCGCGCTTTTGCCCAGTTTGCCCGCCCGTTCGGATACCGTGTGGACGCTTCCAAACCGAATGACACCGCACAACTGCAAGCCGTGCTGGATGGTGCCAAAGGTGACCCGCGGCAACGCGCATTGCCTACCCTGTTGCTTCGCTCACTGGCGCGGGCGCGGTACGATGCCGAATGTTTGGGGCATTATGGCTTGCAAGCGCGGGAATACCTGCATTTTACTTCGCCCATTCGCCGCTATCCCGACTTGGTTGCCCACCGGATGCTGTTCAAAGCCATTTCTGGTCAGCATTACACCCAAGCCGATGCCGTTTTCTGTGAAGAAGCGGCGGCGCAGTCGTCCACGCGCGAACTTGCCGCCGACACCGCCGAACGCGACATTGATAAACTGTATTTGGCTGCCTATATGGAACAGTTCATCGGTCAGGACTTTGACGGTGAGATTTCGGGCGTGAACTCGTTCGGTCTGTTTGTCACGCTATCCAATGCCGCCGAAGGGCTTGTGCGCACCGAAGATTTACCCGGCGACGACTATGAATTTGACGACCAAAAACTGGTGCTTATCGGTCGCCGGTCGCGGGTTCGCTATGCAATCGGAATGCCCATGCGGATACGTCTGGCAGCCGCTTCGCGTGTGACCGGCCGCATTGACTTTGTACCCACCCCAAAACAAGAGTAACGCACAAAAAACACCTTGATTTCCTGTATATTTTGCTCGTTTTAATCCGGCCTGCCGCTGATTCACCCCAGCGGCAGGCATTCATTCTATTTGATGGTATTGCATCGACTGTTATCAAATATAATAGTACTAATTTTCATCTCACACTTGTTCCTTATATTTTTTTTGCAGTATAATATTATTGCATCATTTAGATAAAATTGGCGGCACTCACTCGAAATGTCTGGCAACTGATACCGCCTTATTTTCACATTATTTATAAAAGGAGAGCAGGCCATTCATGATTTTTTACACAAATCAGCTCATTCAAGCCCTAAATCAAATTGACTTCAATGAATTTACCAACATCGGAGACATACCATCCCAATTATCTTTCTCTGGCCCCGAAAAACTTCAAGAGGCTCTCAACCGGCTCCTTGAACTTTACCACACCCGTATCGTACGGGAAAGCAATAACGTTCGACTTATCAACCAAACCATTTCCTCAGGATTGTGGAACATGGATATTGGGCCGGGCAACACGGTCACAGCCGCATACTGGTCGGATGATTTCCGCCATATGATTGGCTACCATGATGTTTCCGACTTCCCTGACCGTCTGGAATCTTGGTCTGATTTATTGCACCCCGACGATAAGGAATACACGCTCAACCAATTTGTCAATACACTGGCTGACCCTTCGGGCAGAACCAAGTATGACTTAAAATACCGACTCAAAACACGCAACCACGGGTATCGCTGGTTCCGCGCAGCCGGAAACGTGCAGCGCAATGCCGAGGGACAGCCCATTCAATTCATTGGTATCTTTGTCGATGTCCACGACGAATACATCCAGCAGACCACCCTCGACCACCTGTTTAACCGTCACGCCGCGATTGACGAAATTTCTGACGAAGGTACCTGCTACATCCAGCTACATCAGCGCAGCTTGCAAGACCCGCAAAATACCGTTTGGTTTTCCCCGCAATTCCGCGCCCAACTCGGTTTTTCCAATACAAATGATTTTCCGGATGCCGTGGATTCGTGGCTAGACCGCATTCACCCCGATGATGCACACCGTATTCGCTCGCTCATTCAGGGATACATCAGCAGCCAAGGCGGTTCGTCTCAAACCGAATACCGTATTCAGCACCGCAACGGCTCCTATCTGTGGATGCGCATGACCGTGCGCGTTGCGCCCGATAAAACCAATCGAAACCTGTGCGTTGCCGCGGTGACAGATAACATCACCGAACTGCATCACACCCGCGAACTGGTTAGCCAGAACATGGGTGCCCATGTGCAAAAACTCACCGATTGCCTGACCGAAATCAACGACATGGTAGAAGAAAATGCGCAATCTATGCACATGTTGCTGGAAAATCAGCAGGAACTGATGCAGATTTTGAAAAATGCACAGACTCAGATGGGGCAGACCGCAAGCGCAATGCAATCCATTCAGGATATCTCGCGTCAAACCAATCTGCTGTCCCTCAACGCTTCGGTCGAAGCCGCACGCGCAGGGCAGGCTGGCAAGGGTTTTGCCGTCGTTGCCGACGAAGTGCGCACCCTGGCGCAGACGAGCGACCGGGTTTCCAAGGATGTCGCATCCAATCTGGAACAAATGCAGGGCTATGTCAACACGGTCGTCGAGCAGTTCCAGGCTTTGAATGTCCAAATCACCGAGCGTGCTGAAAAAATGTCCGCTATCACCCAGATTGTACAAGAAATCGGGGAGAAAGTCAGCTCTATCAATGATGTCATGGAACGTTTTACACAGCAATAATTTTAAAACCACAAAATGCCCCATAGATACGACGAACTCGCATCTATGGGGCATTTTCATTTGTGTATCAACTTAACCGCCAAATACTTTAATCATAAAGCCCGCCGCGATAGCCGAGCCGATAACACCAGCCACATTCGGGCCCATTGCGTGCATCAGCAGGAAGTTTGCCGGATTGGCCTTCTGGCCTTCGACCTGCGAAACACGCGCTGCCATCGGGACAGCCGAAACACCAGCCGAACCAATCAGCGGATTGATTTTTCCGCCCGACAAGCGATACATTACTTTACCGAACAGCAGACCACCCACGGTAGACAGCATGAACGCCAGCAATCCCAGAATGATAATCTTGATGGTATCCCATGTCAGGAAGGTTGCCGCAGTCGCCTTACAGCCGACCGACAATCCCAAGAACACGGTCACAATGTTAATCATGGCATTCTGTGCGGTATCCGACAGGCGGTCAACCACACCGCACTCTTTAAACAGATTACCCAGCATCAACATACCGATAAGCGGCGCGGTTTCGGGCAACAGCAGAATAACAAAAATAGCAACCACAATCGGGAATACAATTTTCTCGGTCTTGGAAACTGGGCGAAGCTGCTCCATCTTCACTTCACGCTCTTTTTTGGTCGTCAGCGCGCGCATCAGCGGCGGCTGAATGAGCGGAATGAGCGCCATATAGGAATATGCCGCAATCGCAATCGGCGGCAGATAAGCCGCTGCCAGCTTGGACGCGGTCAAAATAGCGGTCGGGCCATCCGCACCACCAATAACACCGATGGCTGCCGCAACATTTTCGGGAAATCCCAGTGCAAGCGCCAACAGAAAAGCCGAAAAAATACCGAACTGTGCCGCCGCACCCAGCAGCATAGAGGACGGGCGCGCAATCAGCGGGCCAAAATCGGTCATGGCACCAATGCCCAGAAAAATAATGGACGGGTACACCGCATACTGAACGCCCTGATAGAACACCCAGAACAAGCCGACATTTCCATTGGCATCGGGTGGATTCAAGATGCCAGTCAGCGGAAAGTTTGCCATGAGCACGCCGAATGCGATGGGCACGAGCAGCAGCGGCTCGAACTTTTTAACAATACCCAGATACAGCAGCACACAGGCCACCAAAATCATAATCAGATTGCGCGGGTCATCCGCAAAGGCTGCAAATCCCGATTCGGCCAGAATCTTTTGCAGCGTTCCGATGAAGGAGAATTCCATAGTCCTAATCCTCCCTTACACCAATGTACACAGCGGTGTACCGGTCTCCACCGTGCCCCCCTTGGACACGCAGACCGTGGACACTGTACCGTCACGCGGTGCGCAAATCTCATTTTCCATTTTCATCGCTTCGAGTACAAACAGAATGTCTCCAGCCCGCACGGTCTGTCCATTGCTGCATCGAACATCCAGAATGGTACCCGGCATGGGCGCTGCTACCACTTCACCTGCACCAGCAACAGGTGCTGCTGCCGCTGGCGCTGCCTGAGCAGCCGCAGCAGGTGCAGCGGTAGGCGTGGCCGTTGGAGCCGCTACGGGCGCAGCAGCTTGCCCAGCATATACCGCAGTCGCCTGCCCGCGCTCAACTTCCACTTCATATTTATTTCCGTTTAATGTCACTACATATTTCATAATTGTGTTTCTCCCCGTGTCAAAGTGCGCGAATGGTCTTAAATATCAGCTCAGAAAGCGGTATGCCTGTTTCGTGGCTGACAATCGCCATAATGCAGGCGGCCGTCTTTTCATCGACATCTATCAGCGTGACCTCACCCGCAAATGCTGTACCCGCCAGCACGGTGGGCGCAGGTGCGGGCGGTGTCTGTGGCTCTGCGGCGGTGGGCTTGGCACCACGCGCCTCAAAAAACTGCACAATGCGTGAAATCACCGGAATGAGCAGGCACAAGACTGCCAGCATCAAAAACACAATTACAATACCCGAAAGTGCAATCAAGAACGACTCCCCTGTTAGGTTTCCAATCATCCTTCTTGTACCTCCTCAATCGCATACGACACCTTTAGCGCACGTTTCAATTCCCGCTGCTCGAAATATTCTTCCGCCTGCTGTGGGAATACGATGTAAGACAACACATCTAGGTCACTGCGCGCCCGATTTCCCAAGGCTGCTTTAGCATCTTCAAATTCTGGTGCCAGTGTTTCGGCATATCGACCGGTCAGAACCGACTCCCCTTGCAGTACCTTGTCTGCTAACTCCTGATTGATTTTTCCCGGTGCCTTGCCGTATTCTCCGCGAATATAGGCCTTGATTTCCTTGCCGATATTCTGATACCGCGCACCCATGAGCACGTTGACGGTTGCCTGTACGCCAACCATCTGGCTCATCGGGGTAACCAGCGGTGGATAGCCCAAATCTTCGCGCACGCGCGGGGTTTCCTCCAGCACTGCATCCAGCCGGTCAATGGCATTTTGTGCCTTGAGCTGTGCCACCAGATTGGACAGCATACCGCCCGGAATTTGATAGACTAGGGCATCGGTTTTGGTAGACAACACATAGGGGTCAAATGTCCCGTTCTCCAAAAACTTTTTCTGCACCGGCTCAAAATAATCGTTGACTTCTTTCAAAATCTTGGTGTTTACACCACAATCATAATTCATCTGGCTGAGTGCATAGACCATTGCTTCGGTCGCTGGCTGACTGGTACCGCCAGAGAAACACGCGGTCGCCGTATCAATGCCATCTGCGCCAGCTTCTGCCGCCTTGAGATAGGTCATGGGGCCAAGTCCGGTTGTTGCATGGGTGTGCACAAATATCGGCAAATCTACCGCCCGCTTTAACTCGCGCACCAGCTCAAAACATTCTTTGGGGCTTAAAATACCTGCCATATCTTTTACACATAGCGACTGACATCCCATTTTCTCAATCTCTTTTGCCAGACTCACATACATTTCCAAATTGTGGATAGGCGAAATGGTGTAACAAATGGTTCCCTGTGCATGTCCGCCCGCCTCCAAACAGGCATCTACTGCTGTCTGGATGTTACGCAAGTCGTTGAGGGCATCAAAAATGCGAATGATATCCATACCATTTTCTACTGCCGCACGCACAAAACGGCGTACCGTGTCATCCGAATAATGGTGATAGCCCAGCAGGTTTTGTCCGCGCAGCAGCATCTGCAATTTGGTTTTTTTCATATGCTTTTTGATAATGCGCAACCGCTCCCACGGGTCTTCATTTAAGTATCTCAGGCAGGCATCAAACGTTGCACCGCCCCAACATTCAATCGAATAGTATCCTGCTTGGTCCATTCGGTCTAAAATACCTTCAAAATCAGAAATCGGCATCCGCGTTGCCATCAGTGATTGCTCGGCATCACGCAGCACAGTTTCCGTGATTTTCATTTTCATGGAATCGTCACATCCTTTTCTTTCACCAACTGCTTGTGGAACAACATCCCAAATTCCACTTGATTTTATGATATCACAAAACCGAGTAAAGTAAACTGTTTTTATGCAGTACTTCTATAAAAAAAGCGTAATTTTATTCCCAGCTTGTGAATACCGCTGTAACACATCGCAAATCTATTGACTTTTTACCAAAAATACGATATGATTATTGATAAGTCTGACATATGATATCAGCCTTTTTGTATATTTTAGAGTGAATGGTTTAGCCCGAAATCATTCCATATGCCCCCGTAGCTCAGTTGGATAGAGCGGTCGCCTCCTAAGCGACAGGCCACTGGTTCGAACCCAGCCGGGGGTGCCAAAAATGACCGCTGTAAACGATTTTTATGTTTACAGCGGATTTTTATTTTGCTTTGTTTTTTCAGTTTGATTTATTCTTCCTGTGCACCGGGTACAGGGTCATCATCATGCCAATAATCTAAGTCCTGCCGTTTCATTCCGATATGGCTGGCATAGAACACAGGATTTTTTCCTTGTGCGCGCTGTTTGTCATAATCTTTGAGCGCCTTGACCGCCACATTGCCCAGTATTAAAATGGAAATAATACTGACAATGGCCATAAAGCCCATCAAAATATCCGCCAGATTCCAAACGGTATTAAAATTCGCCTGTGCGCCTAAGAAGATTGCGAGCAAGCAGGTCAACCGGAATACAAACAAAATCCGCTTATCATCTTTGATAAAGCGCAGATTGGATTCGGTGTAATAATAATTTCCGACCAAACTGGAAAAAGCGAAGAAGAAAATGGCAATGGTAATAAACAGAATCCCAACCGGGCCGAAGGTGCCGCTGACGGCATCCTGTACATAGGTGATATCTTGGGATACCGGCGCACCCGAAACCATCAAAATCATGGCCGTCGTCGAGCAAATGACCAAGGTATCCAAAAAGACCGACAGCGTTTGAATCAAGCCCTGCTTTGCCGGATGCGATACGGCTGCCGAAGCTGCGGCATTGGGTGCCGAACCCATACCAGCTTCATTGGAAAACAGACCTTTTTTGATACCTGTAACAACAGCACTTCCGGCGAAACCGCCCATGATAGCCTGCGCATCAAACGCCTGTGAAAAAATCTCACGGAAAACGCCCGGCACAGCACCCAGATGGGTTACAATCATAATCAGGCCAATCAGGATATAGCCGCCAGCCATGACAGGGACGATAACCGAAGTAATGAAACCGATTCGGTGTACGCCGCCGAAAATGACCAGCCCAGTGAGCACCGCCATCACAATACCAATTATCATCGGCCACATGGTATCACTGTAATGCGGGATATAGTAGGCAATGGCAGTCGAGATATTGTACGTTTGCAGACCGTTAAAGCCATAGGCAAAGCAGGCAATCAGGAATACCGAAAACAGGCATCCTAACCAACGTTTTCCGATACCGCGCTGGATGTAGTAAGCCGGGCCACCGCGGAACGAATCGCCATCTTTCACCTTATAAATCTGCGCTAAGGTCGATTCGACAAACGCCGATGCGCCGCCAATGACCGCCATCAGCCACATCCAGAACACAGCACCGGGGCCACCGGCTGCAATGGCGGCAGCAATACCGGCAATATTGCCCGTACCGACGCGCGAAGCGGTGGAAATCATCAGCGCTTGGAAGGATGACACCTGTTTGGTGCCATTTTCATCGCGTGATTTTTCTTTTAAAATCCGAATAACATCTCCAATTCTACGCACCTGCACAAAGCGCGTGCGAATGGTAAAGTATACACCTGCACCGATAAGCATAAAAATCAGGATATAGGTGTACATAAAGTTATTCAGTTGTCCCAAGTATTCATTCAGCATTCAATCTCTCCTATTCTCTCTTCCTAAAAATGCGTTATATCTATCATACCGGAAAGCGTGCAAAAATACAAGAAATAACGCCTACAATTCTAATATCCCTATAAAATCGTGAAATCCTTAAAAGTTTACCCGTTTTTCCTGTATAATACGCACAAAAAAATGCCCTGTCTTTTGACAGGGCGTTTGAAACTTCTTATTGAAATTCTTCAATTGATTTGCTGATGGTGTGCGCAATCGGTTTCCATTCAATCTTACGGAACAATGCCACAATCGCAATCGGAATATAAGTAAAGATAAACAGTGGGAACGTAAACGTATAGAGTATCTTGCGCGCTGTCGTGGTGTTGATGCGCTTCCATTCGGTTATCACGGTCACGGTTGCAAAGAACAGCAAGGTCAAATAGAAACCGCCAAACGAAGACAGAATGGAATACAGCGTCACTTTCATCAGTCCGACCGCCACCGGTGTGCTGAGCATCGCACTGACAAAGAAGAATGCGTTGACCGCAACCGAAGCCAATGTCAGCAGCATGGCGGGCGCAACGGTCATCAGCATGTCATAGCAGGAAAAACTGCGACGCTTGAGGACACCGCCCAGCAGCTTCTTTCCATAGTGTGCAAACACCTGATAGAAGCCCTTCGACCAGCGCAAGCGCTGATTCCATGATTGTTCAAAGGTGACCGGCTGTTCGTCGTACAGCATTGCGGTAGAGCAATAGACTACGCGCTCACCCTCACAGGCGCAATCAATCGAAAACTGAATGTCCTCGGTCAGCAGATGATATTTCCAACCGCCGCGTGCCCGAATGACATCGCTTGCCACCAAGAAGCCTGTGCCGGAAACCGCACAGTTTGTGCCCAAAATCATACGGGAATTGTTTAAGAACTTGGCTTCGCGCAAAAACCACAGTGCGCTGCCGGCCGAAATCCAGTTGGAGTCAAAATTTTTGGAATTGCGGTAGCTGGTAATGACGCGGTAACCGCTGTCAAATACCTTGTTCATCTCTGCCACATAATTGGCGTCCAGCAGGTTGTCGGCATCAAAGATGAAATAGCCTTCATACTGTGCCTGACCATATTCCTTTTCGATGCGCTGGAACGCATAGTCGAGTGCATAACCCTTGCCGACCTGCTGGCGGTTAAAACGCTCGAACACAATCGCGCCTGCGCGCTCGGCTACGGCTGCGGTATTGTCGGTACAGTTATCGGCGATTACAAACACATCCAAAAGTTCGGCTGGATAATTCTGCTTTTTGATACTGTGTACCAACTCGCCTATCACGGCGCTCTCGTTACGCGCCGAAATGACAGCGGCAAATTTGTGCAATTTTTTTGCCTCTGGCGTGGGGACGCGCTTGCGGTCATGCCATAAAGCCGCCACAACATAAAATAGCTGATAGGCATAAAACACGGTAAACAATGCAAAAATCAGCAGGTTAAATCCTTCTATGAAATGTAACACGTTGATTCCTCCAAAATGGCCCCGCCATTTTTGGGCTGCGGTGACGTTCCGACCAGCCTCTAAAACACAATCTCAATCTTTTCCGTTTGATATTATATCATTTATTCGCGCGGGAGCAACAAGCGTTTGTGCCAAAAGCACTGTAAAAAAATTGTAAATTATCAGTAATTTGTGCATTGCTTTTTTTAAATCCGGATGAAACGCACAGATTGACCCCTGTATTTTTGTGCTTTTAGCCATCGTTTTTCAGCAATCTGCACAATTCCGCCTCAAAAATTGTTACATGGTGTAACGATTCGATTTTACGCCATTTTTCGTCTTTTTTCCCGAAAACAGGATGCCCAATCCGATACCCACAACCGCCGGTACCAGCCATCCCAAGCCGTTGGCATAAAACGGCAGCATCCGCAATCCACTTGCCAAGGTCTTTGGTATTAGGGCTACGCTATCCAATGCCGCAAGCACACTTACAACCCCTGTAAACGCAATTGTAACCGGATAGACACGCGAAAACTGTCCAATCAATGGATGCAAAAAGGCCAGCGCAATCAGCACGATTGCGACCGGATAGATGGCACCCAAAACCGGTATGGAAAAAGCCAAAATCTGATTTAAGCCAATATTAGACAGTAACATACTGGCGGCTGCAAAAAAACACGCCCATGCTTTGTAACCCAAAACTGGAAAAATTTTGGCAAAGTAGTCGCTGCAACAGGAAATCAATCCCACGCAGGTATTCAAGCAGGCGATTGCAAAAATAAGTGCCAAAAGAATTATCCCCACTGGGCCAAACAGTTCAAGCACGATAGATTTCAAAACCTCGGTACCGTTTGCCGCCCCCGGAAAAGCTGCGCCCGACTGCACGCCGATATAAGCCAGCGCACTGTATACCGCAAGCAAAATCACGCCGGCAAATATACCCGCTCGACAGGTTTCGCGCACCACGGTTTTGTTATCGTCCACGCCTTTGGCGCGAATATTCAGTGCAATGATAAAACCAAAATTCAGCGCGGCGATGGTATCCATGGTCTGATACCCTTCCAAAAATCCGTTGACTGCCGCACCATTTGTGTAACCTCCTACCGCCTGCCCCGGTGTGCCCATCGGGTGCAGCACACAGCCCACAAACACCACTACAATCAACGTCAACAGCGCCGGGCCGAGTAGTTTGCCCAGTCGGTCGGTCAGATGGTCAGGTTTGAGTGCAAGCAGCAGCGCAACCGCAAAAAAGACTATGGAATAGACCAATTGTGCGGCTGTTATAGAACTGCCCTGCGGCAAGAACGGCACGACTGCCATTTCAAACGAAGTGGTCGCCGTGCGCGGAATGGCCAAACATGGCCCTATGGACAAATAAATACAAAAGGAAAACACGGCGGCAAAGATGGGGTGTACCCGTCCAGCCAGAACAGGCAGGCCATCAGACTTTGCAACCGCAATTACGCCCAGCATGGGCAATCCAACCGCGCTCAAGCAGAACCCTATCATAGCCGGTATGGTCTGCTGACCGGCCTGTGCGCCCAGAAACGGCGGAAAAATCAGGTTTCCCGCGCCGAAAAACATGGAAAACAGGGTCAGTCCAACCAGCGCGCGATGCCTCATCGAAAGTTTCATTTGGTTGGCTCCGTTTCTGATATACTCGAAACTTTTTCAATGTACGCTTTGGCATCCCACAGCGTATCTACAATATAGTCAGCCAGCGACAAATCCTGATTGCCCGAATCCGGATTGCGCAGCCCGATACAGGTCATGCCCGCCGCCTTTGCCGCGCGCACGCCGTTTGCCGAATCCTCAATGACCACACAATCGGCTGGTGCGCTGTGTACGCACGCGGCCGCTTTATAGAACACATCGGGCGCGGGCTTGGGGTGTTCAACGGTTTCGCCCGAAACCAGCGCTTCAAAACAGTCGATGATGCCCAATTCCTGCATCGCGGCTTGAATATCGCACATGGGCGAGGACGATGCCACCGCCATCCGATACCCCTGTTTTGCCAGCGCGCGCACCAGTTCGGGTGCGCCTTCGACCGGCGTGTATCCGTCACGCGCCAAAACTTGCTGTTTGCGGCGTGTATATGCTTCATGCAGCGCCGGACTTGTACCGCCAAGCGCAAAATCTTTTTCCAGTGTTGACCACATAAACGCATTGGTAGAGCCGACAAACATGGCGTAATATTCCCAATCCATTGTGCGTCCAATCGCTTGGGCTAACACATCATTGAGGGCTTCATAGTGCATCCGCTCGGTTGCAACCAGTACACCGTCCATGTCGAACAGAATTGTTTTCACCAAATCATTCCCTTCTTTTTTCGTATTTGCTCTATCATACAACATTTTTCCCGCATACACCAGAGGGCGCACAACATTTCGTAGACTTGCATAAGGATGGAGTATCTGAACTATTTTTTACGCTGATTTTGCATCAAGGAGGCTCCACAATATGCCAAGTATCTATCTTTCTCCCAGTACACAAGAGTATAATTTGTACTATGACGGTTCGGGCAGCGAAGAATATTACATGAACCTGATTGCCGACGCGATGGAACCCTATTTGACCGCTTCGGGCATCGTATTCACCCGCAACACCCCGGAAATGACCGCCGCATCGTCCATCCGTGCTTCCAACGCCGGAAACTATGACGCACATGTTGCGCTGCACTCCAACGCCTCACCCGAAAGCCTTGCCGGAAAACTGCGCGGTATCGACATCTATTACTATCCCGGTTCGGAGCGCAGCCGGATTTTGGCCGATATCGTCGCCGCTCAACTGCGTAATATCTATCCGCTTCCCGAACTGGTGCAGGCGCGTCCCACCACCACCATCGGCGAAGTCTCCCGCACCCGTGCGCCAGCCATTCTGGCCGAATTGGGCTACCACGATAACCCCGATGACGCGGCGTGGATTCGCGGCAATATCGTGCCCATTGCCCGCAATCTGGTCATAGCGCTGACCACTTACTTCGGTATCCCGTTCATAGAGCCAGAACCCATCCTGACCGCAACCGTTGACCTCAACGGCGGCAATCTCAACATTCGCGCCCGTCCTTCGCTGGATGCGCCCATTCTGGGACGTGCGCCCGACGGCGCACAACTGACCGTTCTGGGAAACTGGAATGGATGGTATGTCGTGCGGTATGGCGATGTCGAAGGCTATGCGCGCTCGGAGTACATCACGCTCAACTACTCATAATGCACTTTCCTTTTTTGCCGGTATTCACGCCTTCTGTCCCCCTTTTCTTGTGCTATTTTCCACAAAAACGCAGATTTTACCGATTCATTTCCAAAAAGTATTCTTGCAAATTGTCCGCCCCTGTCGTATAATGAAAAGCACTATGGAGGTGGATTCGGAATGTATAAGATTCTTGAGAAAAAAACATTAAATGCAAATACAAAACAGATGCTCATTGATGCACCGCACGTTGCCAAAAAAGCGCAGCCCGGTCAGTTCATCATTCTGCGCGTGAGCGAGGACGGCGAGCGCATCCCGCTCACCATCGCTTCTTACGACCGCGAAAAGGGCACCATTATGATTATTTTCCAGGAAGTCGGCGCAACGACCAAAAAACTGGGTCAGCTCGAAGTTGGCGACTGCCTGCACGACTTTGTTGGCCCGCTCGGTCGCGCCAGCGAACTGGAAGGCCTGAAGAAAGTCGCCGTTGTCGGCGGCGGTCTGGGCTGCGCCATCGCCTATCCGCAGGCCAAGGCACTGCACGAGATGGGCGCACAGGTCGATTTGATTGCCGGTTTCCGCAATAAGGATATCATTATCCTTGAAGATGAAATGCGCGCTGCCTGCACCAATCTGTACCTTGTCACCGACGACGGTTCCAACGGCCGTAAAGCACTGGTTACCGAAGTGCTCAAAGAGCTTATCGAAGCGGGCAACCAGTACGATGCAGTCATTGCCATCGGCCCCATGATTATGATGAAGTTCGTCAGCGAAACCACCCGTCCTTACGGCATTAAGACCATCGTTTCCATGAACTCGACGATGGTAGACGGCACTGGCATGTGCGGCGGCTGCCGCCTGTCGGTCGGCGGTGAAATCAAGTTCGCCTGCGTAGACGGCCCTGATTTTGACGGTCATCTGGTTGATTTCGACGAGTCCATGCGCCGCAGCGGTATGTATAAGACCCAAGAGAAGGCGGCAATGGAACACGAATGTAATCTGCACAAGATGGAGGTACAATAATCATGGCGAACATGTCCTTGACCAAGGTTCCAATGCCCGAACAGGAACCCAATGTACGAAATAAGAATTTTGAGGAAGTTGCAACCGGCTATACTCCGGAAATGGCCATCGAAGAAGCAACCCGCTGCCTGAACTGCAAAAACAAGCCCTGTGTATCGGGCTGCCCGGTCGGTGTCCAGATTCCCGAATTTATCGCGCTGGTTGCCGAGGGCAAGTTCTTGGAAGCTGCCGCAAAGATTAAGGAAACTTCGGCACTTCCCGCCGTCTGCGGTCGTGTATGCCCGCAGGAAAGCCAGTGTGAGTGCAAGTGCGTGCGCGCCATCAAGGGCGAAGCGGTCGGCATTGGCCGTTTGGAACGCTTTGTTGCCGACTACGCGATGGCACACGACACCACTCCGGTTGAAAAGCCCCAGCCCAACGGTCATAAAGTTGCCGTTGTCGGTGCAGGCCCTGCCGGTCTGACCTGCGCGGGCGACCTCGCACGCAAGGGCTATGCCGTTACAGTCTTTGAAGCGCTGCACACGGCTGGCGGCGTTCTGATGTATGGTATTCCGGAGTTCCGTCTGCCCAAGGCCATTGTACAAAAGGAAATCGACAACCTCAAAGCGCTGGGCGTTACCTTTGTGCTCAACTTTGTAGTTGGCCGTTCGGAAACCATCGACGACCTGTTTGCCGACGGTTATGAAGCTATTTTCGTCGGTTCGGGTGCCGGTCTGCCCACCTTCATGCACGTTCCGGGTGAAAACTACAACGGTGTGTACTCGGCAAACGAGTATTTGACCCGTGTAAACCTGATGAAAGCCTACAAGGAAGACTCTGACACCCCGATTCTGCGCGCAAAGCGCGTCGCAGTCGTCGGCGGCGGCAACGTTGCAATGGACGCTGCCCGCTCGGCCAAGCGCATGGGCGCAGAGGAAGTGTACATCGTTTACCGTCGCGGTGAGGCCGAACTGCCCGCCCGTCTGGAGGAAATCCACCACGCCAAGGAAGAAGGCATTGTCTTTAAGTTCCTGACCGCTCCGGTTGAAGTGCTGGGCGACCCCGACACCTATCTGGTCACCGGCATGAAGTGCCAGCAAATGGAACTGGGTGAACCTGATGCTTCCGGCCGTCGCCGTCCGGTTCCGATTGAGGGCAGTGAATTTGTACTCGATTTGGATGCGGTCATCGTTGCCATCGGCACCAGCCCCAACCCGCTGATTCGTTCGACCACTCCCGGTCTGGACACCAACAAGCGCGGCTGTATTGTTGCCGATGAAGAGCACGGCATCACCTCCAAGGATGGCGTATTTGCAGGCGGTGACGCAGTCACCGGCGCGGCAACCGTTATTCTGGCAATGGGTGCTGGTAAGCGCGCGGCTGCTGCAATGGATGAATACATCCAGAACAAGGCAAAGTAAACCGTTCTTTTGACATACAAAAAGTCCTGCCAAATGGCAGGACTTTTTTGTATGTCGGTTTAATAGGCGATGACCTCATACCCGTCCTCGGTCACAAGCACCTGAATCTCCCACTGTGCCGACGGCAATTCATCATCTGTATAGATGGTCCAGCCGTTGTCACTATCCTGAAAAATCTTAGCCGAACCCATATTGACCATCGGTTCAATCGTGAATATCAAACCGGGTGCCAGCACCATACCGGTGCCCGCTTGACTGGTGTAGCTGACCCACGGGTCTTCATGGAACGCAAGCCCAACGCCGTGCCCGCCAATCTCGCGCACGACCGAATACCCGTTTGCCTTGGCGTGGTCGTTGACTGCCTGCCCGATGTCGCCCAGAAAGCCCCACGGTTTGACCTGTTCCAGACCCTTTTCCACACATTCTTTTGCAACACGCACCAGCTTTTCCCATTCGGGCAGCACGCTTCCAATACAGAACATGCGCGAAGAATCCGAGTAATAGCCGTCCACGATGGTGGACACATCCACATTGATGATATCACCGTCCTGCAAAATCATGTCGTCGGACGGAATCCCGTGGCACACCTGATTGTTGACCGAGGTACACACGCTCTTGGGAAACCCTTCAAAGCCGAGCGGAGCGGGCACACCGCCCATGCGCAGCGTCTCCTCATACACCCAGCGGTCAATCTCAGCCGTTGAAATGCCCGCGCGAATGTGGGCTGCCACATAGTCGAGCACGGCAATATTGACCTTTGCACTTTTTCGGATGCCCTCAATCTGATGGGGAAGTTTAATCAATTCATTGAGCGGCACGACATGCCCTGCCGCCGCCAGTGCCTCGCGTTTTTCATCGAAATCGGCGTGGCACTTTTTGTATTTTTTCCCACTCCCGCACCAGCAAGGCTCATTTCTTCCCAGTCCTGACATAAACGCACTCCTTTCCAAACGATGACGCGCAAAAACCGGCACAGCGCCGCCATGCCGGTTTTTCAAACCATTCTAACTTACAGCAAATGGGCGCGCAGTTCCTCGCCCGACTGTGCACACAGATAAGCCGGTGCAATGTCCAGCATGGTCTTACTGCCGGTCTGACCTTCCTTGTTCATCCGATAAGCGGCACGCGCACAGGCAACCAGTACCGAGCCGGTGAACTCAGGGTTGGAGTCCAGCTTCAGGCTGTACTCAATGATGTGATTGCGCGAGCCGTCGCCGGTCTTGCCCGAACGGATAACGAAACCGCCGTGCGGCAGTCCTGCATGGTCGCGCTGGAGTTCTTCCTCGGAGATAAAGTGTACGGTGGTGTCGTACTCGTCGAAGTAGTTGGGCATAGTCTTGATTTCGCGTTCAATGCGCGCCAAATCTGCGCCCTCCTCGGCAACCACATAGCACTCACGGGTGTGCTTCTGGCGGGTGGTCAGTTCGGGGTTTTGACCCGCGCGAACGGCTTCCACTGCCGACTCTACCGGGCAGGTATACTGGCGTGCATCCTTGACGCCCTCAATGCGGCGAATGGCATCGGAATGGCCCTGGCTGACGCCACGACCCCAGAACGTATAATCCTTGCCTTGGGGCAGGATAGCGTTTGCATATACACGGTTCAAAGAGAACATGCCCGGGTCCCAGCCGCACGAAATCAGGCCGACCTTGCCCGCCTTCTTGGCTGCTGCGTCCACGGCTGCGAAGTGCTCCGGAATGTTGGCATGGGTGTCGAAGCTGTCCACCACGTTGAACAGGGACGCATACTTCGGGGTCAGCTTGGGCAGGTCGGTTGCGCTGCCGCCGCACAGAATCATAACATCAATCTTATCCTGCATCTTTTCGGCGTCATCGGTGTGATAGACCGGTACGCCAGCGGTTGCAATCGAAACCGAAGCCGGGTCACGGCGCGTGAACACGCCGACCAGCTTCATATCGGGATTTTGTGCCAGTGCGGCTTCCACACCGCGACCCAGATTGCCGTAACCTAAGATACCAACTTGAATCATAGTTCTTCTCTCACTTCCATATGAATTTGAACCGGCAGAAGTTATCTTCTACCAGTGTCGTCTGCTTTACCTCTTTATTATACCGTATTTGTCGCATTTGGAAAACGGTTGTGCATCGGACAAAGCAACCAAAATTCAGCTTTGGAACACCTTTGTTCTTGTCACAGCCCCCAAAAGCAGCGCCTATCCATGCTGCCGTCAGATATCCGACTTGGCGCGGCGGTCATACAACACGGTTATCAGCACCGCGCCCAGCACGCACACACAGCCTATCATACTGCGTAAATTCATGCGTTCGTTTAAGAACAGTGCGCCCGAAACCACACTGCCTATCGGCTCGAACAGACAAAAAATGGCGGCTGTCGGTGCGCCCAGCACCTGAATCCCGCGCTGCAACAGCCAGTAGGCAAAAAACGAGGTGCAAATGGCAATGATGAAGGTGTACAGCATGGCGAGCGGCGGCAGCGCAAACACAATTTGATGGGGTACTTGGTCAACTGCCAGTACAGCAAGCGCGTTAAACAACCCCATGTAACAGGCAACTTTGGTGCCGTTCATCTGGCGCAGGCTGGTTTTATCCATGCCGGTCAGATAACAAGCATATGTCACCGCCGAAGCTAGTGCCAGCAGCAAACCGGGCAAGGCGTTGCCGTCGGCTTTTTCGGCAAACATCGCCACGCCCACGCAAGCCAAAACCAACGCGACGATTTTCGCCCCACAAAGCCGTTCCCGAAAGACCACCAAACACAGCAGGGCGGTTGCCATCGGGTAGAAAAAATGTAACGTGGTTGCCGTCCCCACTGGAATATAAGCATACGACTGATAGAGCATAAAAGTCGTTGTGGCGCGGAACCCCACGCCCACCACCAGCAACAGCCCAAGCTCCTTTCGGCTCAGGCCGAACGGGATATGTTTTACCAGCATAATGACAGCCAACACGGGCACCGCCAACAGATTTCGATAAAATGTCAAGGTATTCGCATTGCTGCCCATATCAAATGTCCAGCTCGCCAACACCGGTGTCACGCCGAATAACAACGCCGAAAGCACCGTATAAATCACACCTCGCGCCTTGTGCGCATGAAAGGCTCGGTCAGACAGTATTGGTGTCTGCACGCCTATCTCCCCCTGTTCTGCTCATTCTCTGCCCCTATTATAGCCTATCCCCCTATCTGTGCGCAATCCTGATTTGCTCGGCTTGCAAAACCACCGGCAAACAGGTACAATAAAACTAAGGATTCGCCCAAGAGAGGAATTGTCTATGGATATCACTTTGTTGAAAAACCAATCCTTTTGGCCGCATTTGTCCCCGGAAGAACGGCAAACAGTCGAACAACACGCGATTGCTTCGCACTTTTCGGCCGGGCAGCCGGTGAAATTAGGCTCCAGCAACTGTATCGGGCCGCTGTTCGTCGTGCGCGGTATTCTGCGCGTCTATCTGCTCAGCGAGGACGGCCGCGAAGCCACCATTTACCGCGTGCGCGCCGGGGAAGCGTGCGTGCTGTCTGCTTCCTGTGTTTTGTCCGCGATTACATTCGATGTGCAGATTGACGCCGAAACCGACTGTGATTTGCTGATTATTCCCACGGCAACCTTTGCCGCGCTGATGGAGCACAATCTATATGTAGAAAATTACGTCTACCGCAGCAGCACCGAACGGCTGTCCGATTTGATTCAAGCGGTAGAGCGCATGTTCTTTTTGACCCTGCGCCAGCGCGTCGCCGCCTTTTTGATTGACGAATCTGCCAGCAGCGGCACCGACCGCTTGACGCTCACACAAGAGCAACTGGCCAAGGCCATCGGCTCGGCGCGCGAAGCGGTCAGCCGTATTCTAAAGCAGCTCTCGCAAACCGGAAGCATCACGGTTTCCCGCGGCGGCATCGTGATTCAGGATAAAAGTTTGCTTTACGCCGAACTGGAACATTCGGGTTTATAACGCAATATGCCCCGACTGGGTAATCCAGTCGGGGCATATTGTATTCTGTTTAAGCGTTGCGCAGCATTTGTTCGAGCTGCTCGCGTGCCTGAAGGCCGACTGCGCGCGCCACTTCCTTGCCGTCCTTGACGACAACCAAAGTGGGAATACTCATCACGCGGAACTTTGCCGCAAGTTCCTGCGATTCATCCACATTGACCTTGCCCACGTTCCAGCCGTCTGCCGCCATCTGGTCAATGATAGGGCCTTGACGCTGACACGGGCCGCACCAAGTTGCCCAAAAGTCCAGCAGGATGGGTGTCGAGGACTGCACAACTTCCTGTTCAAAATTCTGCATCGTAATCTGCTTTGCCATATAAAATCGACTCCTTTCGGGTATGCGCATCTTGTGCGCCGCCGTATGTTTTTGTTTTATCTGCTATTAGTATACCCAAATCCTCCAAAATCATCTGTGACCAAGTCACAATAAATGATGATTCTTTCGATAATTGCGAATGTACTGAATCGCTGAAAGTCCGGCGGTCATCCCCTCATGCACGGCTTTGGCAACCTGAAACGTGCCGCCGGTGCAGTCGCCTGCGGCGTACAAGCCGGGCAAAACGGTCTGCATGTTCTCATCGACCTTGACATTGCCCTTGTCATCCAATGCCGCACCCACACGGCGCGCCATCTCACTGCCCCCAGCCGTACCCAGCGCAATGAACACGCCGTCCAGTTCCAACTGTGTGCCGTCGGTAAACCGCACGCCCTCGACCTGTTCGGTACCCAAAATGGCTTCAATCGGGCGTTCGTCGAGCGGGAACGGGCAAGGTCTACTAAAGGTCTTGGGCGCGCCGTTGGTCAAAATCGTGACCGAACCCGCCATACCCAATTCTTCGGCTTCTTTCATCGCAAAATCTCCGCTTCCGAGCACGGCAACCTTTTTGCCCCGATAGAAAAACGCATCGCAAACCGCGCAATAGCTGATGCCGCGCCCGTCCAGTTCGCGCACACCGGGCAAAGGCGGTGCCGCACGCTTGACACCGGTTGCAATCAAAACAGCAATCGCCTCATAAGAACCATCCACGGTGGACACAGTATAGGTATCAAACCCGGAAACGCCCAGCACCTGCGTGTGTATCAGCCGCGCCCCCAATGCCTGCGCCTGCTGCTCGCCCCAAGTATGCAGTTGCGCGCCGGTCATTGGCTGCACGCCGTAAAAATTTTCGATGCGTTCGGCGTTTTTCAATGCGCCCATGCCCTGCGACAAAATCAATGGGTGCAGTCCGGCGCGTGCGGCATACAATGCGGCGGAAATGCCCGCAGGCCCCGAACCAATGATAATCAAATTATCCATACGCTTCGTTCCTCTCCATCGGCTCTCGATACAAAAGCCGATTCTTTTTCATGCGGTCGATATCGGTTCGACCGCGGTCTGGTTGCTGACAGGGATATCATACCACAATCGTCTATTTTTGTCCATTCTGCCGAGCGGCTTTGCTTGACACTTGAATGACCGCGCAACTATAATAGAACATAAGAAAACAAATTCTGCCAACCATAGGAGGCATTTTTTATATGTTGACTGTCGAACATCTCGCCTGGACGCTTCCCGACGGGAATCCCATCCTTTCCGATATCAGTTTGACCGCAAAAGATGGCAAACTGGTCGTCGTCACCGGCCCCAACGGCGGCGGTAAAACCTCGCTCGCCAAGTTGATTGCCGGTCTGCGCACGCCCACATCGGGCCGCATCCTGTTCAATGGACAGGATATCTCGGCTCTTGATATCACCGAACGCGCAAAACTGGGCATTGCATATGCCTTCCAACAGCCCGTTCGCTTTAAGGGCTTGACCGTGCGTGACCTGCTGGAAATTGCAGCCGGTCACCCGCTGTCCGAAGACGATTTGTGTGAACTGCTGGGCAAAGTTGGCCTGTGCGCCGACGAATATGTGTCGCGTGAACTGGATTCCGGGCTGTCCGGCGGCGAGATGAAGCGCGTGGAAATCGCGTCGGTACTCGCGCGCAAAGCACCTCTTTGCATCTTTGACGAACCCGAAGCCGGTATCGACCTTTGGAGTTTCGCCCGCCTGGTTGAAACCTTCCAAGACCTGCGCGCCACTCGTCAAAGCACCCTGCTGGTCATCTCCCATCAGGAGCGCATTTTATCCATTGCCGATGAAATCATCGTCGTAGCCGAAGGCCGCGTGCGTCAGGCTGGCCCACGCGCATTGATTTTGCCCATGCTGCTGGCCGATGAATCCACCCCGCGCTGTCCACTTGGGAAGGAGCGTGCAACCGTATGAACCACATTACAGAACAACTTTTAGGACTCATTTCCGACTTCAAAGGCTCTTTTCAGGGCGCTTTCAACATCCGCGAAGATGGTCAATGTGCTGGACGCCAATCGTCCGAACACATCCGCATTACCGCCAAATCAGACGGCAATCCGGGCTTGGATATCCACATTGACGCGGGCACGCAGGGCGAAACCGTTTACATTCCCGCCTGTGTCACCCACAGCGATGTCAACGACCTGGTATACAATGACTTCTTTGTCGGTGCGGGCGCGGACGTTACGATTGTTGCGGGCTGCGGTGTACATGCCGACAACGAAGGCGAAGCGCGTCACAACGGCATCCACCGCTTTTTCCTCGAAGAAGGCGCACACGTTCTGTATCAGGAAAAGCACATCGGCACAGGTTCCGGCCGTCTCAAGCGTATCGACCCGATTACCGACGTTTATCTGAAAGAAAATGCCGTGCTTGAAATGGACACGGTACAATTGCGCGGCGTGGATATCTCCGAGCGCCGCACGACCGGAAAATTAGACCGCGGCGCTAAACTTATCGTGCGCGAGCGCATTTTAACCGACGGTGAGGAGTATGCCAAGACCGTCTTTGATGTTGTGCTGGATGGTGAGGACTGCTCGACCGATGTGGTGTCCCGCTCGGTGGCAAAGGGACAGTCGTATCAAGAGTTTATCTCCTCGATTCACGGAAACAACCGCTGCACCGGTCATTCTGCCTGTGATGCGATTTTAGCCGAACATGGCCGCGTCAATGCACAGCCCGCACTGGAAGCGGCTCATCTGGATGCACAGCTTATCCACGAAGCCGCCATCGGAAAAATCGCTGGTGAACAGCTTCTCAAGCTGCAAACCCTCGGGCTGACCGCCGAAGAAGCCGAAGAACGCATCATTGCCGGTTTCCTCAAATAAAAATATATCCCCCGAACGATGTTCGGGGGATTTTTATGCGACAAATCACAGGTGAAAGCGCCGTTCGGCTTCCTGCCGCATATAGCGGTGAAAAAACAGCACCAGAACGACCAGCGTGACAAACGAAACGCCACAGCACAGAATACTGGGCAACATAAAATCAATCTTTTGGGTCAACAGCAGAACCAGCGGCACGACCCAGCCCAGCACAGCCAACACGCCAATCCAGCCCACGGCATCCACCATCGCCACATGCAACACCAATTTGAGCAGCAGCAGTACGCCGATTGCGCCCATAAACAGAATGGGGAATACCCATGTAATTGACCAACCGCGCCAACCCGTTCCAAAATCCCACAAGACCGACAAAACCGAAAATAACAGCGTCTGTGCGGTCAGATTTTGCATGAGCAGTCGCCGCCGGGAAATCCCCAGCATAACCGCCAGCCATGAACACAGCGCGGCTGCCATGACAATCAGCGGCCAGTTGCTCACCGGATGCCACACGCTTTCCACCTGAAGGCAGCCCGCCAGCACCACCAACACGCACAAGGTCACGATACGCCGCGCCACGCGCGCGCGGCGATGGGGCGGCACGACCTGTGGAAACACTTCGCGTTCTGGTTCAGGTCGGCCGGTCAACGGCCCTTCGCACAGCGGGCAAGCGCGTTTGCTGCCCACGACTTTGACCTGACAAAGCGGACAATATTGCATTTAGCGTCCCTCCCCATACATGGTATTGCTGCGAATCTCGGCGGATACGCCATCCTTGGTCAGCCGCGCAAAAAAGCGGCGAATCACAGCCATGTCATGCAAGGTCGTGGTGAAACCCAAATGCAAGCTATCCCCATAACTGCAAGTACAGAGCTGTAAGGCATCGGTGCCCACAAACACGCCAAACCCTTTGACATACGGCTGCACCGGTTCGGGCAGTTTGAACTTTCCAATGTTGGACAACACCGCCGTTTCCCCCACATCGGAAATCTTGCCCGACACGAACAAAACCGGATATTTCAAAAACAGCGGAATGGGTCGCAGTAAAAAGTTGTGCTCGAGCGATGCCAGCGCATTGAGCCGCGCCGCCAGATTGTCGGCGGTCAGTTCGCGCTTAAATGCCGCGGCTGTCTGCTGCAAAATATCTTCAAACGTGCCGTCCCGCTCGTCAAACGAGTAGGAAGCGCGGATAATGCTGAAAAAATTGCGCGCCGTATGCGAGGGAAAATAACTGCGCAAATCGACCGGTACAGTCAGCACGACCGGTTTTTTGTTGTCCCGCACATACATCCCGCCGTGAATGGCTTCAAACATAGCCGCTGCCAGATATACGGTCAGCGTTGCGCCGTATTGGTGCGCCGCGTCCAACACTTGGCGCACATCGCACACGGCTTCCAGCACCTTCAAATCTTTTCCGCGATGGGGCAGACGGTATGCCCTGACTTTAGCAGGTGTTTTGGTACTTCGAGCGGCGGTTTTATAATATTTTTGGAAGCCGTCCTCCATGCGCTCATCCATTGCGACTTTGGGCTGCTGCTCAAAATCCAACTGGTGAGCGGCTGTCACATACTCGGTCACCAGCGTTTGCAGCATATCAATTGCGCCCGCGCCGTCGGCAACCACATGGAACACATCAAAGTTGATTTTATTTTTCCAGTAACTGACCTCAAACAGCGACGACCGGCTATCCTCATAGAGCGGTGCACAGGGCGGCGCATGTTCGACCACGACACGCGCCCGGCGGCTGGTCTGCTCCAAATAATACCAAAACACGCCACGCCGCAGCACCGTGCGCAAATTGGGGTATTGTTCCACTGTGCGGTCGAGTGCCGCCTGCAAAATAGCCGGTTCGACCGGCTGTGTCAGTTCACAGGTCAGTCGGAAGACCGCCGTGTCCGTCCCGTGAACCGTCGGCGGGAAGATTTTGGCCGCGTTGTCCAAGCGGTACCAGTCCGGTTTTTGCGGTTGCCTGTTTCGCATTGCGTATCCACTCCCAGAAATCTTTGAATATATGCGTAAGTACGCTGCACCTGTGCAAATCGCGCGGGCAGCGAAAAAAATCCGTGCAGGGCATCGGGTATGCGGTGAACCTGCACTTCGTTTCCCGCTTGTGCAAGCGCTTTGGCATAGGCTTCCCCCTCGTCGCGCAGCGGGTCATATTGCGCGGTAATGACCAGCGTGCGCGGCTGGCGGGTCAAATCGGACATGAGCAGCGGGGCAAAGTACGGGTTTTCCATCGCCGAACCGTCTTGACCGGCATACATGCGCATAAACTCTTGCACCCGATGAGAAGTCAGCAAATACCCCTCTCCGTTTTCATGCACCGACGCAAACGGTGAAGTTTCACTGTGGTCGGCAGCGGTTGCCGGATAAATCAAAATCTGCTGTGATACCAAAAAATCGCCGCGGTCACGCGCCAGCAAAGAGACTGCGGCCGCCAGATTTCCTCCCGCGCTGTCTCCAATCAGCGTGATATCCGACGCCTTTATGCCGAACGGCTCGGCGTGGGTATAGATTGCCTTTGCCGCTGCGTAACAGTCCTCCAGCCCGACGGGAAACGGAAATTCGGGTGCGCGGCGGTATTCCACCGACGCAATTCGACAGCCGGTTGCCTTGGCCAGTCGTTTGCACACCTGATTGTAAGTATCCACGCTTTCAAACACCCAGCCGCCCCCGTGAAAAAATAACAGTAACCGGTTGCTGGTCTGCTCTTTGGGGGTGTAGATGCGTACCCGAATGGGTGTGCCGTCTATGGATTCAATTTTATGGTCCCACAAGTGATACAGCGGCGAAAGCGGTGCCGCCTTGAGCGTATAAAGTATCCGTTCCACCTTATATACTTTATCCAAATCCGCAGCAGCCGGATAGGATAACAACCGCAGTGCTGCTTGCATACGTTTATTGATTGCCAAAATAACGCTTCCTTTCTTTCTGCTCTCATATCGTTCCCTTTGGCTTTAAGTCTATGGTATCATATCCTACTGTGCTTGTCATGTAAAAAACACTTTATTACACATAACTGCCGTTCTCGATAGATTTTGACAAATTGTTCGGCGCGGATTTTGGGTATTCTTCTGGTTATTATCGTCAAAAAAATATTTTTGTATTTTTCCATTTTATCATATTGTCCATTTTTTAACTATTTTACCGTTTTTTCGTTTATTTTCACAATTTATGCACAATTTATCTTACATAAAATTATATATACGCCAAAAGCGGTAGTCTTGTATTGGATATATAAAAACGTTATAATATATATAAACAAGCATTTCATTACATTTTTTTAATACCTTATGGAGCTTGCTGATATGGGACGTGCCAATTTAAAATTTCATAAATTGCTATCGCAAGCCGAACTCCGCCGCCTGTTTTTGCGTACCGTTCTGTTATTTTTGCTGGTGGTTATTCTCGCTTGCCTCTCGGTTGCACACTTTAACAGCCAAGTATATTTAACAGTCTATGAGCAGAATATGAGCAGCGTCAACCAAATGTCTGGGTATTTTACTCGTACCTTCCATGCAAAACTGTCCTCTTGTTTCCAAATCTTGGAGACAACCGAAACGTTTATCCATACCAAATCTGGTTGGGTTCCTGAAGATGTGGTCACACAGCTTGAGCCGGTCAAAGATTCGACCGGTTTCACATCACTCGGCGTAGTCGATTTGCAGGGAAATGCGTACAGCACCAATCATATCCATAAGAATATTCAAGATGCTGAATTTTTTCAAGAGGTTCTCAAAGGCAACCGCTACATATCCGATGTATTTGAAGGCGAAGCCCCAAATGCTGAAAATATGATTCTGCTTGCCATCCCCTTCTATGATGGGGATAAGATTGTCGGCGCTTTATATGGCCGCTATCTTGTACAGGATATTGTCTCTAATCTGGATTGGACACAAAACGAAAGCAGCTATTTTCAAATTGTAGATAGTCAAGGGCATTATATCAGCCATTCGGTCAGTGATAACGTCTGGGCCTCCAAAGACCAGAACGAAATCTGGAGCGAAATGGCGCGCTACGATTATCACCAAACCGGCGGTCCGGAACAGGTTCGTGCCGATATGCAGGCGGGTAAAAGCGGTTCCTTTTATTGCACTTTCAAAAACGAAGGCCGCTATGTGAGCTATCAGCCCATCGGCATCAATCAATGGTATGTATTCTCCATGCTGCCCGAACAGAACGTTGACCAATCGGCAAGTGCTATGCGCCGTTTGGCATTGAGCATGATGGTCAAAATTTCCTTGTGCATCATCGCAATCGGTTTGGCCTGTGTGCTCTACGTCTGCCGCATGTACTGTCTGGTGCAGGATAAAAACGCGTTTTTAGAGGTTCACAACCGCCTGTTCCAGTCGGTTCTGAAAAAAACCAAAGACATTCCTTTTGAGGTGGATTTACGCCGTCAGGAAATCACGCTGCACAGCCCCCGTTTCTCTGCCAGCAGCTATACCCTCCCACTTTCCAAAATCCACCCTTCTTTCCTTGCCTCTCACAATCTACTTGACCCCACTTGCGTCAAAGCCTATGAAGCGGTGTATGAAAGTGTTCTGCGCGGTGAGGCCAACAGCCAAGCCATTATACATATCTCTTGTCAAAACAAAATGACTTGGTTTAAAATCCTTCTGCTCGATGTATACCGCCGTCCTTCGGATACCCACATTGTAGGCGTGCTGGAATACTACAACGACCAGAAAGAAAAAGATTTAGAAATTGAACGCCGCAAACAACAGGCTCTGCACCTGAGTAAGCGCTCCCAATATGACTTCTTGACCCATCTGCTCAATCGTCAAACCTTTGAAATTATGGTCAACGAATATCTGTCCCATCCTTCCAGCCGTATCAGCGCATTCCTGATGCTTGACTTGGACTCTTTTAAAGCCATCAACGACACAATGGGACACGCAAAAGGAGACGAAGTGCTGCGCGAAGTGGCCGATATTCTCAAGCATCAGTTCCGCAAAGATGACCTGATTGGTCGTCTGGGCGGAGATGAATTTGTCATCCTGCTCAAAGATTTAGACAGCGATGCCGTGATTGAAAAGTTAGCCACCAACCTAAATAGCGTCCTGCGCAAAACCTATACCCAAGACGACATCAGCCTTTCTATTAGCGCTTCTATCGGCATTGCGCGGGCACCGGTGGACGGCACGACCTTTGCCGAACTCTACCGCAAAGCAGATATGGCGCTTTATGCCGTCAAACGACAAAACAAAAACAGTTTCCACATTTATCATCACAACACTTAATGCAGACGCAAAAGCCGTCTATCCGAAAGTTTCGGATAGACGGCTTTTCTGTTATACGCCATTGCGCGGGCACAAATCCCGCACACAGCACATTTCACAGTGCGGCTTGGTGCGCGCGGTACAAACATCCCGTCCATGATACACCAGACGGTGACAAAAATCACTGCCTTCTTCGGGTGGGATAATCTTCCACAGCGCCATTTCGACCTTTTTCGGCTCCTTGATACCGTCTACCAATCCCATTCGATTGACCAGTCGAATACAGTGGGTATCGGTGACAATCGCAGGCTTGCCGAACACATCTCCCATAATCAGATTGGCACTTTTGCGCCCGACGCCCGGCAATTTGAGCAGTTCTTCAAACGTCTCCGGAATCCCGCCGTCATACTGGTCACGCAAAATTTTCATACAGGCGCTGATATCGCGCGCTTTGCTCGGCCCCAATCCGCAGGGATGCACGATTTTTTCAATCTCATCGACATCCGCCGCCGCCAGCGACGCAACATCGGGATACTTTTCATACAATTTTTCCACGACGATATTGACCCGCGCATCGGTACACTGTGCCGCAAGCCGCACACTGACCAACAGCTTCCACGCCTCATTATAATCCAGTGTACAGCCTGCATCGGGATATTCCCGTTTAAGGCGTTCTATGATTTCAAGTGCTCTTTCTTCCTTTGTCATGCGAAACCGTTCTCTTCCTTTCTTGCTATTTTGTTACTTTTCCGCTATTCTACCACAAAATTCAAAGAAAGTTAAGCGTCAATCCAACAGTTGCTTACGGTGCGTTTCGTTTAGCTAATTCCAAGACCTTGGCTTCTATCTGCTGTATCACCTGCAAAAATGCTGCATCTTCTTTTCCCGTTGGGTCATCCAATCCCCAATTGTCATCAAATTCGCGCCCAATATACGGGCACCCGACTTCACACCCCATTGAAATCACAATATCAGGCTGTGGGATATCCGAAATCAGTTTAGAATATTGCGTTTGCTCCATGTCAATTCCATATAGCTGTTTGACCAATCGCACTGCATCGGGATTGATGCGCGGTTTTGTCTCGGTTCCCGCCGAATAGCTTTCCAATACGTCAGCCGCAAAATGTCTGGTCAATGCCTCGGCAATCTGACTGCGGCACGAATTATGCACGCAAATAAACGCTACTTTTTTCTTATTCTTCATTATTACACACCTGCTGAAACAACGCTATCACCGCATCTTTTTTCAATACCCTACCGCTGCACACAACTTTTTCATCTATCACAAGCGCCGGTGTTTGCATGACGCCATATGCCGCGATTTTCTCCCACTCGGTCACATGTTCTATTGCGGCGTTCATGCCCAATTCTTCTATCGCCTGCCGTACCGCCTGCTCCAATTCATTGCACTTGGCACACCCGCTGCCCAGCACCTTAACAACCGTAACCGCTGCTTGCGGCTGCGCGGGCACAGCCGCATCCGGCAAGGGCTGCTTGTGTTTTGCTCCGAGTGAAAACCATCCCATTGTATTTCCTCCCAATTATATCAAAAATTCTATTGCATTAAAGCCATATCCAACCAGCATGATACCCACCATGCAAATCATAAGAAAGACCGCAAGCAACTTCGGTCGAACAGCTTTTCGCAGTAAAATCAGCGACGGCACACTTAATGTGGTAACTGCCATCATAAAACTTAAAATCGTGCCCAGCGGCACACCTTTATATAACAGTGCTTCGGCAATCGGAATGGTGCCGAAAATATCGGCATAGATGGGGATACCGACCAAAACCGCCAGCACGACACCAAATGGATTGCGATTGCCCAGAATGGTTTCAATCCAATCTTGTGGTATCCAGTTGTGAATGACCGCTCCTATGCCGACTCCGATTAGAATATACGGGAACACCTTGCGGAATGTGCCCTGCACCTGCTCTTTTGCATAAGATAGCCGTTCTTTTGTGGTCATCTGCGCTTCTTCGAGCGCAGATGCACTGGCGTTGCGGATAAACGCTTCGACTTCATCTTCCATGTGCAGCCGCTCTATGAGCGTACCGCCCACCACGGCGACCAGCAACCCAATTGCGACATACAAAATGGCAACCTTGCTGCCGAAAACACCGGTCAACAACATTAAGCTGCCCAAATCGACCATAGGCGAAGAAATCAAAAAGGAAAATGTCACGCCCAACGGCAAACCAGCGCTGGTAAAACCGATAAACAGCGGAATGGAAGAACAGGAACAAAACGGCGTGACCGTTCCCAAGAGCGCCGCCGCGAAATTGGCACCGATGCCGTGAAAATGTCCTATCAGGCGTTTGCTTCGTTCGGGCGGAAAAAAGCTTTGAATATAGGATACAATATAGATGAGTACACACAGCAGAATACTAATTTTAATCACGTCATATACAAAAAACTGTGCGCTTGCCCCCCACCGCGAAGCGGTATCCACGCCCACGGCGCGCAATCCCGCGCCAACCGCCTGTTCCAGCCATTTCATGCCCAAAAGCTGCTTTTGAATCCAATCCCAAATCAATCGCAATACCCTCCATCCTGTTTGGTGCAAGTCAAGCCGGCAATAAAGGACTGAAACGCGCGCAATGTCTGGCAGTTCAATGAATAATGCTGCCATTTTCCCTCTTTACGGGCGCTCACCAGACCACATTCGCATAGAATTTTCATATGATGAGACAATGTGGGCTGTGTAATCTGGAATTGCTCCAGCAGTTGGCAGCCACATCGTTCTCCATCCGAAAGAATCTGGACAATTTGCAGTCGATTACTGTCCGACAATGCCTTGCAAATCAAGGCTACATCCATTACGTTCATGGTTATCCCCTCACATAGATATTTGTCTATCTATTAGGCTATCATATACATAGATGATTGTCAATATATAAAAATGGCAAAAGCGCCCGATGGCCGTAAAGCCACCGAGCGCCTTTGCGTGAGAAGTTTCAACTGTATGGATTTGTTTATAGCGACTTGAGATAGTTTGCAATCTCTGCGTCTTTGCAATTGGGATAGAAATATTCTGCGAAGTGACTGCCGGAGATGGTTTCCTTGAGGAAATCCTGGTCGATTTCCTTGAGAATGGTCAAAATCGGCTTGTGGGTCACTTTCTTGACCTGGTCAAGAATCTTCTTATTTCTCTGTTCCGGCTCGCGTCTCTCCTTGGGATATCCGCCGCCGAACGGCTCAGAGAACAGCTTGGCAAAGGTATCACGCAGATTGATTTCTGCGCCCCAGCCGAAGCCCTGTGCAAACGGCATGGCAATGCAGTTGCCGTCGTTTACCTGACCGAACAGATATGCGTCCAGCGGGTTGGTGATATGACCGCACAGTACATTCGGGAAGGAGTTGCAAGCCAGCATTGCGCCTTGACCGGTGCCGCAGCCAGTTACAACAAAGTCGGCTGCGCCGCTCGACAGCAGGATGCTTGCCAGCAGACCATTCTTTACATAGGTCAGCTGGGTCTCGTCGTCTGCCGAATACATGCCGTAGTTGTCCACGGTATGACCAGCCTTTTCAGCCTCTTGCTTCAGAATTTCATAAATCTGCGCATTCTTTGCAGCCTGAGAGTTTTCGTTAATCAGTGCAATTTTCATGTTCGCACGCCTCTCCTTACTGCGGCTGCTTGCCGATGTAAGCCAGGATACCGCCGTCTACATAGAGGACATGACCATTTACAAAGTCGCTGGCATCGCTTGCGAGGAATACTGCCGGGCCCATGAGGTCATCCGGAGTGCCCCAACGAGCAGCCGGTGTCTTAGCGATGATGAACTGGTCAAACGGATGACGGGAACCGTCGGGCTGGATTTCACGCAGCGGTGCGGTTTGCGGGGTTGCGATGTAGCCAGGGCCGATGCCGTTGCACTGAATATTGTGTTCGCCAAACTCGCTGCAAATGTTGCGGGTCAGCATCTTCAAGCCGCCCTTTGCAGCTGCATATGCGCTGACGGTCTCGCGGCCGAGTTCGGACATCATCGAGCAGATGTTGATAATCTTGCCGTGACCCTTGGCAATCATGCCGGGCAGAACAGCCTTGGACATGATGAACGGGCCATTCAGGTCGATGTCGATAACCTGACGGAAATCCTTTGCGGTCATCTCCAGCATGGGGGTACGCTTGATGATACCAGCATTGTTTACCAGAATGTCGATGGTGCCGACTTCCTTTTCAATCTTGGCAATCAGCTCTGCAACCGCCTCTTCGTTGGTAACGTCGCAAACATAGCCGTGTGCCTCGATGCCTTCTGCTTTATAGGCAGCCATGCCCTTTTCAACCAAGGATTCATTGATGTCGTTAAAGACAATCTTTGCGCCTGCCTTGGCGTATGCGGTTGCGATGGCGAAGCCGATGCCGTACGATGCACCCGTAATCAGCGCGATTTTGCCTTCAAGAGAGAACTTGGACATTTCAAACATGATGTTTCTTCCTTTCCAAAAAATTTAGACTTATAAAACGGTTGGTTCTATTTGCTATTTCGTTTCGGGCTGCTCAGAGGACTGACACAGTCCGAAAATACGACTGAATTTTGAAGGACGGGCAATCGTCTCAAATTGTTTCCGCCCAGTGTTCAGAAACTTTTTAGATAGTGAGCTATTTTGCCAAAGAAGCTGGTAACTTTTGGTCATGTTTATGTTGACCATATGTTTTTTAGCTAATGACCAAATTGCTGCTAGTAAATCGGTTCACTAATAGTATAGTTTGGTAAACCGGTTTTGTCAATGAAAATCTATCATCTTTTTTTAATTTTTTAAATTTTTGGGTTTTTATCCCCCAAAATAAATTAGTGCACAAAATTTAATGCTCAGTTTTTTGCAATAGTAACAATTGACAAAAACCCCCAAAGCCCGTATAATTATGCTCATCTAGTAAAACGGTTTACTTCTCAGGCCGTTCACAGGCATCCCCCTGTGAAGCGATTATCCTTGAAGAAAGGTGATGTTTATGACTCGTAAGGTCAATATCGAAGAGATTGCTCTGCGCAAAGACTTTCTGGAGACTCCTCCGATTACAAAAGAAGAAGCAATTGCCGCTTTTGAAAACTGTGTGAAACAGGTCGAGGCCAACATGGAGTATTTTGGCGACAAATTCCCGTGGCCTGCAACCAAGCAGCTGCAATACCCCATCATCGAGAACATCGAGTGGACCAACGGCTTTTGGACCGGTATGCTGTGGCTGTGCTACGAGTACACAAAGGATGAAAAGTTCCGCGCACTGGCTGAACGCAATGTGGACAGCTTCCTGCACCGCATTGAAAACAAGATTGAGCTTGACCACCACGACCTCGGCTTCCTGTATTCGCTGTCCTGTGTCAGCGGCTACATCCTGACCGGAAGCGAAAAGGCAAAGCGCGCTGCGCTGCTCGCCGCCGACCAGCTCTTAACCCGCTGGCAGGAAAAGGGTCAGTTCCTTCAGGCTTGGGGCCCGTTCAACAGCAAGGAGCATTACCGCTTTATCATTGACTGTATGCTGAATATCCCGCTGCTCTACTGGGCAAGCAAGGTTTCGGGCGACCCGCATTACGCAGAAATCGCACAGAAGCACTTTGAAACCAGCTGCAAGTACGTCATCCGCGACGACGCCAGCGCGTTCCATACCTTCTACATGAACCCCGAAACCGGTGGTCCCGACCACGGTGCAACCCGTCAGGGTTACAGCGATGACAGCGCATGGGCACGCGGTCAGGCTTGGGGTATTTACGGTATCCCGCTCAACATCCGCTACACCCATCAGTTGGAGTACGGTGACCTGTATCGCGGCATGGCAAACTATTTCCTCAACCGTCTGCCCGCCGACCACGTTTGCTTCTGGGACCTCATCTTCACCGATGCGGACAACCAGTCGCGTGACTCCAGCGCAGCGGCTATCGCCGTGTGCGGTATGATGGAAATGGACCGTCAGGTTGGCGACGACTTCCCCGACCGCGACGTATATCGCGGTGCGGCAGCAAACATTCTGCGCTCGCTCATCCAGAACTACACCGAACAGCCCGCAAAGCCCGGTGCACCCATCCTGTACCACGGCGTTTATAGCTGGCATTCGGGCAAGGGCGTAGATGAAGGCAACATCTGGGGCGACTACTTCTATATGGAAGCCCTGCTGCGCTGCATCAAAGACTGGAATCCTTACTGGTAATTTCTGCCAGTAGAATTAAAAACATTCATAGAAAGAGAGGATTACTTTATGAGCACTCCCAACATTGTCATGACGCGCATTGACGAGCGACTGATTCACGGCCAAGGCCAGATGTGGATTAAGTCTCTGGGCATGAACACGGTCATCGTGGCAAACGATGCCGCTGCAAATGACCCGATGGCGCAGTCTCTGATGAAGGCTGTTCTGCCCAAAGACCTCGCTATCCGTTTCTATCCGGTACAGAAGGTCATCGACATCATCCACAAGGCAAACCCTGCTCAGACCATTTTCTTAATCGTTAAGGACTGCGCAGACGCACTGCGTCTGGTTGCTGGCAACGTACCGATTAAGAAAATCAACATTGGCAACATCCACAATGCAGAAGGTAAGGAAAAGGTTACCCGTTCCATCTTCCTCGGCCCAGAAGACAAGGCTGCTCTGCGCGAGATGGTTGAGAAGTACGGCATTGAGTTCGACACCCAGACCACTCCGAGTGGCACTGACGGTGCAATTCAGGTCAACATTAAGGATTATATCTAAAAAGAAGAAAAAAGAAGAATGAAGGGATTCCTTCAAAAATCCATCGATAGAAAGGAAATACCATCATGGTTGAAATTTCAATCGTTCAGGCCCTTTTAATCGGTCTTTGGACAGCATTCTGTTACATGGGTAACTTATGGGGCATCTACACCAACAGATGTATCGTGCTGAGCTTCGGTGTCGGCGTTATCCTCGGCGACATCCCGACCGCTTTGCAGTGCGGTGCAATCGGTGAACTTGCATTCATGGGCTTCGGTGTCGGTGCCGGCGGTACTGTACCTCCCAACCCGATTGGCCCTGGCATCATCGGTACCCTCATGGCAATCACCATGTCCTCTGTTACTCCGGAAAGCGCACTCCCCATCTCCATTCCGTTCGCAGTTGCAATCCAGTTCCTCCAGACGGCAATCTACACCGTTCGCGCTGGTGCTCCGGAAAGCGCTGCACACGCACTGGAAAAGCAGGACTTCAACAAGTTCCGCCGCAGTGCAAACATGACCGTTATCCTGTTCGGTGTTGCTGGTTTTGCTCTTGGCTTCCTCGGCGCATTCAGCATGGATACGCTCAGCAAGCTGGTTGAAATGATTCCGCAGTGGCTGCTCGACGGTCTGACCGTTGCCGGTGGTATGCTGCCCGCAATCGGTTTCGCTATGATTATGAGCGTTATGCTCAAGAAAGAACTTATCCCCTTTGCTCTGCTGGGATACATCTGCGCAGCTTACTTCTCTCTGCCGATTATCGGTATCGCACTGGTTGGCGCAGTATTCGCAATCAAGCACTATAACGAAGCTGGCAAGACCGCTGTTGCAGCTGCATCGGCCGCTGAAGCTCAGGAGGTAGAACACGATGACTGGATCTAATAACGAAACCAAAAAGCTGACAACCAAAGACTATACGAAAACCACCCTGCGCGCTTATTTCCTCCAGAATGGTTTTAACTATAGTAACTACCAGGGTCTTGGCTACGCCCTGACCATGTTCCCCGCATTCAAAAAGCTGTACGGTGATGACCCGGCTCGTCTGTCCGAGGAACTCAAGGACAACTGCGAGTTTTACAACACCAACCCCAACCTGCTGCCTTTCATCACCTCCATTCACCTTGCAATGGCTGAAAGCGGCATGAAGTACAGCGAAATCCGCGGCATCAAGATGGCTCTGATGGGCCCGCTCGCTGGTATCGGCGACTCGCTGTCCCAGTTCTGCTTGGCTCCGCTGTTCTCCACCATCTTCGCTTCGATGGCAATGGACGGCATGAGCTTTGCACCGCTCGGTTTCCTGTTTGCAATGAACTTTGTCCTGCTGGGCATCAAGATGGTCATGGGTACCTACGGCCGCAAGCTCGGTACCAGCATGATTGACAAGCTCAGCGAAAAGATGGGCGTCATTTCCGATGCTGCCGGCATGATTGGTGTTACCGTTATCGCTGGTCTGGCTGCTACCTTCGTTAAGATGAAGGTTGCCCTGACCTTCGCCGCTGGCGAAGTGCAGGAAGGCGTCAAGCAGTCGGTTATGGATATCCAAGGTATGTTGGATAAAATCGCACCGGCACTGCTGCCGATTCTGTACACCATGCTGATGTACTACTTAATCAAGAAAAAGCATGTTACGACCTACTGGCTGGTTCTGATTACCGTTGTTCTCGGCGTTCTGCTGAGCGTTCTCGGTGTTCTGGCCTAACACATACCAAAAAGGGAGTTGCGAAAGCAACTCCCTTTGCACTATCTTGCCATAAAAGGAGCTGTCCCATATGAACTTTGTAAAAAAATCTCTTGATTTTCTGGCAACGCAAAAAGACCTGCCGCACATTGCCGAACACATTTCCGCTGACGAGCGCGCACACATCTTTGCGCACGCCGATGAACTCCTGGCACAAACTTTTACCTTTAACAAGACTTGGGATATGGAACGCTGCTTAACCCCCTATTCCTTTGACTGCATGGATTGGAACGCCCAGCGCAATGACGACCCGGAGTGGTGCTTCATGCTCAACCGCATGGACTATCTTGACCATCTGTTGCTTGCCTCGCTGCTGTCCGGCGACTGCAAATACGCGCAAAAAGCAAAGTTCTATGTGCTGGACTGGATAGCAGCACACCCTGAAATCGTCCCCGAACCCTCGACCCGCACGCTGGACACCGGCATCCGCGTGATGAACTGGTTTGAAGCACTGCCCTATCTGTCTTATCTGGACTGCCTGAGCGACGACGAACAAAAACAAATCGTAGACAACATGCTGCTTCAACTGCGCTATCTTCAGGCGCATTATCTGCCCAAATACAAAACCAGCAACTGGGGCAGCATCCAAACCTGTGCTATCGTCGCGGTTCTGCCCTTCCTGCTCGAATCGTTCGCCAGCGACCCGCTATACCAGTGGGCAATCGAAGAACTTGCCCTGCAATTCTCCATTCAGGTTTATCCCGATGGGATGCACTGGGAGCAATCGACCATGTATCACATCGAAGTGCTCAACTATGGTATGAAAGCGCTGTATTACCTCAGCCTTGCCGAGCAGGTTTGCCCGCCCGTCGTGAGTGAACAGGTTTATGCACTGGCACTGGCGCTGCTTGGTCAACTGACCCCAGCCGGTGAAATCGAAACCTTCGGCGACAGCGACCGCGTTTGCGCGCGCGATGTGTTGAGCCGCGCGGCAGTTCTGTTTGAGGACAGCCAATTCCGTTTTGCCGGTCTTGACCGTCTGGATGCCGAAAGCCTGTATGTACTGGGCGTTCCGGGCGAACAAACCTACATGTCTTTGCACGGCGTATGCCCAGAATCGCTGTGTTACGATGGTGCCGACAGCGGTATGTATGTACTGCGCAGCGACTGGACTCCTTCGGCCAGCTTCACCATGTTCACCAACGGCTCTCTTGGCAGCGGTCACGGTCACAGCGATAACCTGCATGTATCGGCCTACTATCAGGGACAGCCTGTTCTAATTGATTCTGGTCGCTACACCTACCGCGAAGACCATCCGCTGCGTGTACAACTCAAGGGCATGACCGCGCACAACGGCGTGCTGATAGACGAAAAGACCTACTGCCAGCCCAGTGACAGTTGGGGCTATGCCGATTTTGGCGTGCCGCTCAAGAACTATGTACGCCATGTGGACGGTATCCACTATCTGGAAGGCGCTATGATTGGCCATGACCCCTTACAAGTATGGGTGCGCAAAGTCATCGTGATTGACCCGGCTATCTGGATGATAGTGGACGAACTCAAAGCAGACGGAAGCCATGAGGCACACAGCCGCCTGCACTTTGCGCCCGATATCACACTTGCAGCGCTGACCGACGGCACGCACTGCGTTACCACGCCGCATACCGTTTTGACGCTGACCACCTCCGGTCAGAGCGTCTACTCTAATGAAGTCTGCTCGCTGCGTTACAACGAACAGCAATTGCACACCGTCGTACACAGCAAGCAGCCTTTCACCGACCAAACTGCCCTTATCACGACCCTTTGTGGTGAAAGAATTGAAGTACAGTCGGCTACCGTCTACCAGAATCTGGACGAGCCGACCCCCGCAGACTTTGCACAGGCACGCAAATTTATTCTTTCCCCCACCGAAAGCTATACCGTTGCGGTCTATCACAAAGAGATTTACCGCGGCAAAAAAGTCCTATCCTGCGAAGGAATGCCTTATCACGCAAAATGCGTGGTGATTCACGAAAAGGATGGACAAAAGCAGCTCACGATATTGAAAGCATAATCATCGGTTTGCGCGCAAAAAAATCCTGTGGGCGGTCATATTCCGCTCACAGGATTTTATATTCTGCTTTAATTTTATTGGTCATCCACTACATTGGTCAATGTTCCAATCTGTTCAATCTCGCAGGTGACCACATCGCCCGGCTTGAGGAAGCAGGGCGGCTGCATTCCCATGCCCACACCTGCCGGTGTGCCGGTTGCAATAATCGTGCCAGTTTTGAGCGTCATTCCGCGCGACAGTTCGGCAACGATTTGGGAAATGGAGGTAATCAAGTCACCGGTCGAGCCATTCTGACGCAGTTCATCATTGACCGAGCAGCGAATACCCAGCACGGGCGGATAAGCGATTTCATCGGCAGTCACGATGCACGGCCCCATCGGAGTATAGCCGTCAAGAGACTTGCCAAAATACCACTGCTTATGCCCGGTTTGCAGATTGCGCGCCGACACATCATTGATGATGGTATAGCCAAAAATATATTCCTGCACACGTTCTTCAGGAACACAGAAGGCATCTTTTCCCAAAATAACACCCAATTCGACTTCATAATCCAAGCTGTCTACCAAACCGTCATACAGCGGAATCTTTCCGCCGTCCCAGTTTGCTTCATTGACGCGCTTGGAAAAATAGATTGCCTTGGGACGGTCGCCAAAGGCTTCCTTGTCAAAGCGTCCGGCTTCCTTGTGGTGGGCGGTATAGTTAATGCCCAAGCATACAACATCCTGCATGGGATACGGAATGGGGGCGCGGCATACGATGTCCTGAAGTGCAATCGGCGTTGCCTGCTCTGGAACATTGCGCAGCACGCGCAACTGTTCGGGCGTAATGTTGCAGATAAGGTCATTCATGTCGGCAAAAGACAGACCAAAATCGGCAAGTGCATATAGTGTGTCCTGCCCAAATCCTACGCCAATTTTGTCGTTTGCACCCGGGCGTTCCCGATAGGTATACAGTCGCATAAAGGACATCTCCTTATTTTTTGATTCTACCTTCATCATATCAATTTTTTTTGACTTGTCAACCGGTTTTATTCCAGAAATTGTAATTTATTTCTGAGTATGGTATACTGGTTTTATATATAGGGAAAAGGAGCATCTCTATGTCATTGAAACAAAAAATGACGATACAAGAAGTTGCTGATGAAGCACAGGTTTCAAAAACGACCGTTTCTTTCTTCCTCAACGGTAAACGCGAAAAAATGTCTGCCAGCACATGGAACCGCATTGCCGCAGTGGTGGAAAAATATGACTATCGGCCGCGCACGACCGCGCGTTTGATGACAGCCAAACATTCTTGTCTATTGGGCGTTCTCATCGCAGACATCACCCACCACTTTGCCAACCGTCTGGTCAAAGGCATTGCGCAGGTTTGCCGCGAAGGCGGTTATCAAATCTTGATTGGCACCAGCGATTATGACCCGGACGCCGAAAGCAATCACATTGACCGTATGATTGATATGGGCGTAGACGGTCTGATTTTACAGCCGTGCGGCAACCCGCAGGCTTCGATTGAAAAACTCAAGCGCGATGACATTCCCGTGGTTTGCATCGACAGTAATCCCGATGGTCTGCCGCTCTGGGTCGTCACCAACAACTATCAAGCGACATTTGATGCGATTGAGTCCTGTGTGCAACAGGGTTACGAACAAGTCATTATGTTCTCGGCAACTCCCCACGTTCTAACCTCCCGTCAGGAACGCTATCAAGGCTGTTTGGATGCGCTGGAAAACAAAAATATTCCATGTTATGCACACATCATTGATGCCCACACGCCAGCAGACCAAATCCTTTCGGCGGTTCAGTCACATGACCTGTCTTCCCGTACCCTTATTTTTGTTCCCAACTGTTGGCTTTTGCCCAACGTCTTTACCGCGCTCAAACCGCTGCACCCCCTCATTCCCCATACGCTGGGTATTTTGGGCTTTGACAACGACGACTGGGCGGGGCTATCTATGCCAACCGTTTCAACTATCGTACAGCCCGCCTTCCAAGAAGGCTCCACGGCCGCCGCACTGCTCATCGACCATATTCGCGGACGGTTTGAGAATCCGCCCAAAGCAACCCTGTCTTGTGAGGTCATCTGGCGCGGTTCCACCCAGCCATAAGATTGCTGTTTTGGTCTTTAAAAACCTATACTCAACAACACAAAACGTACCTACACATTATCTAAATGAAAGTCTCTGGTCATCGCACACTTGCACTGACCAGAGACTTCACTATTTTAGTCTATTTTAATCCGGTTACATTTCCAAGATTTTACACAAAAGTCTTCTAACCGCTTTACTTTAATAATATTTATTGCTATAATTAACATAAGCATAGTTGTAGAAAGGAAGTTGAAAAATGCTCGTTTTCACCAAAATTTGACCATACAAATGTGTCTTTTTTTACTTCTGCAAGCATAATATAGGCTTTGCAGCGTTGCGCCATCGCTTACTAAAATAGCAGCGAAAGCTTTTGCTTTCCAGATAAAAATGCGTTCAAACACTTTATTTTGCAACTATTCATACACAGAAAAGGGGAGCTGTTATGTTCGAAAAACTAAAACTAAAACCATACCTACTTAGCATTTTCTCAATTGTCATTGTGCTATCGGGTATCCTAGCTTGGACTGGCATCACCGGCCTGCTCAATGCAAACCGTGACACAAACTTACTAGTCTCTGAAATTCTCGCCGCAGATACCGCCGTCAAGAATTGCCGTATCTACGTCAACATCGCGGCGCGTGACCTACGCGAAATGATGTGGACCGACCACGTCGAAGATGTTCAGAAATTCAAAGACTCCATTTCTAACAGCCTTACGACTGTTGACGAGCAAGTGGAAATTTTTAAACAAACCCATGGCACCGAGGATGGTCTGGCACAAAAATATGAATCGGCTCTGGACGAATGGTTCAACATTGCAAACAACGCCATCTCGTCTTATGCTGCTGGCGATATTGAGGGTGCAAAAGAAATCGTTCTGCACGAGTGCTCGCCTGCACTGAGCAATCTGGCTTCAATCTCTCAGGAAATCGACCAGATTACAACCGATTTGCGCACCGAGCAGGAAAACCGCACCGTTGCGCGCATTAACATCTTCATGACCATCACCATCGTTACCTTCGCATTGATTCTTGCGCTCTCCCTGTTCCTCTCTCTGCGTGCCACCAACTGCATCACTCATGCGGTACATCTGATTAAAGACGGTGTTATCAAACTGTCTGAAGGTCAACTGCATACAAGAATCGACTATCAGAGCAACAATGAATTTGGCGAGCTGGTCGAGCGCATAAACTTCTCTTTTGAAGAACTAGCAAAATATGTCGATGCCATTGACATGGGCATGTCGGAATTCTCTAATAAGAACTTTGCCGTTTCCGCCCCTGTAAAGTTTATCGGTGACTTCGCACATATTGAAGAATCCATTGAGTCGTTCCAGTCTCACATGAATATGGTACTGACCGACCTGATTCACGCAGCAGACCAGGTTGCCGCAGGTGCAGAGCAGGTTTCCGACGGCTCTCAGGAGCTGGCACAGGGCGCAGCCGAGCAGGCCAGCAGTATCGAGGAAATTTCCGCTACCTTCACCGAAATTTCTACCCATATCTCCAACACCGCTTCGCTGTCTCAGAAGGCTGACGAGCTGGGCAAGGAGACCGGCGAGGTCGTAAACAACGGCCGCGAGGAAATGAAGCAGCTTCAGGATTCTATCCGCGATATTGCACTTGCTTCCAACAACATTCAAGGCATTATCAAGGTCATTGATGACATTGCATTCCAGACCAACATTCTGGCACTGAACGCTGCCGTGGAAGCCGCACGCGCTGGCAATGCAGGCAAGGGCTTTGCCGTTGTTGCAAACGAAGTGCGTAATCTGGCCAAGAAATCGGCAGACGCTGCACGCGATACCACAGAACTGATTCAGAATTCTTTGAAGCATGTCTCCCGCGGTGAGGAAATCGCAGAGCGCACCGGCGCAGCGTTCGACAACGTAGAACACGCAACCACCAGTATTCTGGATATGATTGCACAGATTGCACAGGCTTCCAAGGAGCAGGCCGATTCTGTCGCACAAATCACGGTTGGTGTAGACCAAATCTCGGCGGTTATCCACACAACGTCCGCAACCTCTGAAGAAAGTGCGGCAACCAGTGAGGAACTGAACGGACAGGCCAGCTTGATGAAGCGTCTGCTGAATGACTTCAAATTGAAGGGTTCCGCATCGGCTTCCAGCTATACCAAGCCCACGCCGACGCAAATTCCGGCTGCTGCGCAACCTGCGCTTGACTCTGGCTTTAACGCTTCCTCCGGCATGGATTCCACTTCCAGCTTCGGCAGCAGCACCTCCAATTTCGGCAGCACGCCCAGCCTGAACAGCGGCTTCCAAAACGATTACACCAGTTCGTTTGGCACTTCGTTCTCCTCTGATAAATATTGATTTATCACGGCACACGCTGTTTTGTATGTTCTTGAATATCCAAAAAACCGGGGAGTTGCCCCGGTTTTTTGTTGTTCCGGCATGAAAATGGGAATTGGTCGCCCCATCTCATGCCGCTGGACTGGTTCATGATTTCCATAGAAGTGTACTTTTGTGGATTTTGTCAAATTTTTTATTTTTCTGTGCAAATTACAAAATTCCAGCAACGGTTATCTTATGTTTTTCGTCAGTCCGTCGAAATAATATGTAGCGAATTGAATCTAAATACCCAGTCCATGAAAGTACACTTCAATAGACAATATGATACTGTCAAATCATCCATTTTTTTCCATTGTCATCTCTCGATACTTACTTAAATGTTTATAAAATGTGCTGCGTTTCATCGCGCACCGCTCTAACAGCATCTTCTCGTTTAGTTCCCCCTTGCGCCATGCGGCGTATAAATGGGGAAAATCCGGCGGAAGATGTTTTTCTTTTCTCCCCCATCGCTGACCGCGCGCTTTGGCTGCTGCAATGCCCTCGGCTTGCCGCTGCCGGATGTTCTCGCGCTCCTTTTGCGCTACATACGCCAAAATTTGCAGCACCATATCGGCTACAAACCGCCCGGTCAAATCTTCATTCCCCGATTTGGTGCGCGTGTCCAACAGTGGAAAGTCCAATACCACAATATCTGCGCCTTTCTGCTTGGTAATCATGCGCCATTGTTCCAAAATCTCATCGTAGTTACGCCCCAATCGGTCAATGCTCAAAACATACAATACATCCCCCTGTTTGAGCCGCCGGAGCAGCCGCGTATAGGCAGGTCGTTGAAAATCTTTCCCGCTCTGCTTATCCTCATACATATTGTCCGCCCGAACGCCACATGCAGACAATGCAGCAAGTTGACGCGCCTGATTTTGGTCTTTGCTGGATACACGAATATATCCATACTCCATAGTGATACCTCCAAAAACAATAATCTTTTGATACCATATCAGCTATATATCTGCCTATACTGTATCATATTTAAATTATATAAGATTTTTTTCCTATCTGTACAACCTGATATATCCACCCCTGAACAAGGATATTCTATATATATCTTTCTCAAAAATATGAAACCTATAAAACCATTTGAAAAAGACCTCCGTTGACCGCTCTGTGCGGTTTACGGAGGTCTTTTCCCTGTTCAAAGACATAATTTTGTCAGATTTTGTGCTTATTCTTCCACATAAATGCCATCATCCGGCATACTGGCGACCGCTGGTTCTTCCGACTCACTTACGGTCTGTTCTGCGCTTCCAAACACGCTTTCCGGGTCTATCGCCTCACCATTTGCATACAGTTCCAAATGCAAATGACTTTCCTGCCCGGCCTCGGCGTATCCCTCGGTTCCAACCGTGCCAATCACATCCCCGGCGCGCACGGTATCGCCTGCGCTCACCTTGAGATTGTCGCCCGCCAGACACTGATAAACCGCCTGCTTACCGTCACTCAAATTGAGCACTACAACGCCGCCATACTGGGCATCAGCTTCGGCTCGCTCTACTGTGCCATCTGACACCGCATACACGCGCGTGCCCGACGATGCCGCATAGTCGGTTCCGGTGTGCACTCTCCAGTCGCCCATCGTCTCATCCTTGACCAGCGTTTCTCCGGAGAAGGTCTTAATCACTTCACCATCCACCGGTTTGACCCAGATTGGCGCAGGTGCTTCGGCTGCGGTCTGTGCTGCCGTGTCGGTCTGTTCGGGCTGTTGCTCCTGCTGCGGTTTGGGTTCGACCGGCTGTTCTACCGCTTCGGGTTCGGGCTGCACCGTCGGCTCCGCCGGTACATCGACATCGGGCACCGACACCGGTTCTTGTACGACGGTATCCCCTGTGGGCAGATACAAGGTCGAGTCGGTGGTTTTGCTCTCATTGGCTGCCGGTGCAAAAAACAGCACATAGCTGGAAACCGCAATGACCACCAGACAAATGGATAAAATGACATAGAATCCCCGGTCAACTTTTTTGGGCTGACTCGTGTATCCCTGTTTGCGCATAACTCTGAACACCTCCGAAGGTAGTATCGGCCTTCGGAGAAAGGTTTATACTTTGTTTGTAAAAAATCCAATCGGCTTTCTTTGCCCTCATTCCGCACCCGAAATGGTGGTCAGCGTTGTGCCCGGATAATAGTGCGCTAAAATCTGTTCATAGGTCTGCCCCTGCTCGGCGGCATACTTGGCGCCCCACTGACTCAGCCCGACCCCGTGACCATATCCAGTCGTGGTAAAAGTCAGTGTATCCCCCGAAATATCAACGGTAAAATTGGTCGAGTTCAGCCCTAACATCGTGCGCAAGTCGGTGCCGCGCACCTCAATCCCGCCAAATTTCATGCGGATAATGCCGCCCGCCTGACTGCGCTCGGACGCTTTAAACCAGTTTGTCGGGTCACCTGACAGGTCAGCCGATGGAAAGGTTTGCGCCGCCCGCTGCCGGATTTCATCCGCTTCAAGCGTGACCGTAGCGTGATACTTGGGGCACTGTTCCCCACCCGGACTGTCTACACTCTGTAAGTAAGGAATCTCGCTGCCCCACACATCGGCTGCCCGCTCGGTTTTCTCGCCCGCCGCCGAACTGAACACCGCTACAATCGGCTTGCCCTCGTACACCAGCACCTGTCCTGCCGTGTCCTGCACGGCTTTCTGAAGAATCTGCGCGTCCGTCTGCGCAGTTTCGCCCCAGCGCGCAGACGCTTCGGTTTTCAGGTCAACAAACGCCGCACAGTGTGCCGGTTGGTCGCACACGTCGGCATCCTCATGTTGTGCCGGTCGGCCGGCTTGCTGCTTGTACAGGGCATAGGTGCGCGCCGCAACCGCCTGTGCGCGAATGGCTTCGGTCGGGAAATCGGGCGAAATCTCCCCGGCTACCACGCTGACCACATAATCCTCTAAATCCATCTCCCGCGCCTCACCATCAACCAATACTGTAATCTTTCCGCTTGCCTCGACCGTTTGCGTGGTATCGGTTGTTTCCTGCTCTTGCGGTGTTATTTCTGCATCAACTGCTATACTGTCCTGCGGGATAGGAAGGGGGGAATCCTCCTCCAGCAACCCACAAAACACCGGAAGCGCATAGATGACGGCGGTCAGAAGCAGGCCAATTATCAACACTTTTTTCATTTTTCTCCCTCCTGACTTTACGTTTTTTTACTTTTAGCAGATTGACAAATTTGCAGGATAATAGTAAGATTGATTCATATACAGTTTTTTGTAAAAAAAGGGGAAATTGCCATGGTGAACCAGATGAAAAATATGGATTCTGAAATGATTCACACCATTTGCGAGCAGCTCAAACCGCTGCATCAGGTTAAAAAAGAAACCTTTTCTAAATATAACGTCAAACGCGGCTTGCGCAACGCCGACGGTACCGGCGTCCTCGCTGGCATCACCCGTCTGGGCAACGTTCATGGCTATCTGCTCAATGAAGGCGAACGCGAACCGATTGAAGGTAAACTGACCTACCGCGGCATTGATATTTATGACCTGCTCTATGCCTTTGAAAGCGAAAACCGCTTCGGCTTCGGTGAGGTCGAATATTTACTGCTTTCCAGTCGCCTTCCCACCCGCGAGCAGCTCGACCGTTTTACCGCCATGATTGGCGAAGCTCGCGCACTGCCCGACAACTTCACCGAAGATATGATTATGCGCGCCCCCAGCCCGGATATCATGAACAAGCTGGCCAGCGCTACCCTTGCACTTTACTCTTATGACCCCAATCCGGACGATATCTCGACCGAAAATATTCTGCGTCAGGGCATCGGCCTGATGGCAAAGTATCCGGTCATCATCTCGCACGCTTATCAGGCACGCCGCCGTTATTTCGACAACCAATCCATGTATCTGCATGTGCCCGACCCCAATCTGTCCACGGCAGAAAATATTCTGCGCCTGATTCGTCCGGATGAATCCTACACCGACGACGAAGCCAAGCTGCTCGACCGCTGCCTGATTTTGCACGCCGAGCACGGCGGCGGTAACAACTCGGCTTTTGCTACCCGCGTCACCTCCTCTTCGGGCACCGATACCTATTCGGCAATCGCGGCGGCAGTCGGCTCACTCAAAGGCCCCCGTCACGGTGGTGCAAACCTCAAAGTCGTTCAGATGTTCAACGACATCAAGGAAAATGTATCCGACTGGACCGACCAAGAGGAAGTATACCGCTATCTGCTGCGCATCTTAAACGGCGAAGTCGGCGACCATTCGGGCTTGATTTACGGCATGGGACACGCCATCTATACCCTGAGTGACCCGCGTGCGGTTGCGCTCAAAGCCGCCGCCCGCCCGCTCGCGGAAAAGAAGGGTTACAGCGATGAGTTCAACCTTATCGAATTGGTCGAAAAGCTGACCCCCGGCGCATTCGCTGAAGCGCGCGGTGCCGATACCAAGGTCATGTGTGCGAATGTAGATATGTATTCCGGTCTGGTCTATAAAATGCTTGGCATTCCGCAGGAAATGTTCACCCCGCTGTTTGCCACCGCTCGTATTGTCGGCTGGATTGCACACCGTATGGAAGAAGTGGCCTTCGGCGGCCGCATCATCCGCCCCGCTTTCAAGCCGCTGTCTAAGAACGTGCCTTACATCCCGATTGACAACCGCGGATAACCCTATTATTGTATGTGTGCATGGGGCAAAAGATACACCCGCCTTATCTCCAAAGCAGCCCGTACATACCGCGACAAAATTTTTTCAAAATACAAAAGTCCTGCTGTTTTCACAACAGCAGGACTTTTTGTTCGTTAATCTTCTATTTTTATCGCGTCGTCACGCAAACTTCACCCGTTTCGGGCAATGTGCGCCGCAGCAGCTTGACCAGCACGGGTACAAACACCCACTGAATCACCAGCCCCGGCAAACCACTAACTGCCGACGCAATCACCGACACCGGTGCCGCACAGGGCATGCCCAACAGCGTACCGCCGATGAACAGCGCAATCGCATAAGCAATACGACCGGCAACTTGTGCCGCAATCAATGCCGGATACAGCGGAATCCGCTTACCGAGCAAACCGGAAATCCAGCCGTATACCATGAGTTCTGCCACCATAAACGGTAAAATGGCAACCGGCGGCATACCGAGCAGCACACACGACAACAGCGGTGTCAGGCAGCCCACTGCCGCGCCATATGACCCGCCCAGCAGCAAGCCACAAATCAATACCGGAATGTGCATGGGCAACAGAATAGACGACACAGCCTGTCCGCCGACCATGTGAAATGCCTGCGGCAAAATCAGACCTAACGCCAGCAGCATGGCGGCAAAGCACAGCTTACGCACCGAAAAAGATTTAGACATGGGGAATTTCGTTCCTCTCTTGTGTATTTTCGTAAAGGCGCACCGGTTCATCGGGCGCGATGGGCTGGAATTTGGCATCCATGCGGGTGAGCAGTTTGCCCTCTATGCGGTAAACCCGCTCGGTTGCGTTGCGCAATGCTTCATTGCGCCGCGCCAGCCGTTCCAGCCGTACCGGGTCAGCCGTTTGTACCAGCACGATTTCATGTGCAATCTTGCGGCTGGAAAAGTAAGCGCGGGCGGCATCGCGTTCGGCACGCAGCCAAAAGCCGTAATCAATGACGACATCATTTCCCAGCTCGTGCAACTGCTCGGCCAGCCCAAACAGGTATTGCAAGCACTTCATCGCCGTTCGGTCGTGCGCTTCGCCCAAGCAGCCGTCAAAAATAGTCAGCATCAGGTCGTCACACGACAAGACAACCGCACCTGTTTGTTGACGCATTTGCGCAGCCAAAGTCGTTTTACCAACCGCCACCCGTCCACATAAAATAGAAACCATACTTAAATTTCAATCAGGGTGTACTGACGAGCGCCCAAGCCCAGCTTCTCGGCGTGTTCCAGCGCGCTTTGCCAATTGGTTTCGGGGTGTGCCGCGTGGAAATGGTCGTGGTCATCGTGTGCCGCACCGTGGTCAAACAGTGCCGACTGCGGGTTGGCAGGCATCTTGTTAACCGCATCTGCACAGGCTTGGTCGAGTGCAACCGGGTCGAACGAGGCAAACATGCCGACATTGGGCACGATGGGCACATCATTTTCGGCGTGACAGTCGCAGTTGGGCGACACATCAATTACAAGCGAAATGTGGAAGCACGGACGGCCATCGACAACCGCCTTGGTATATTCGGCAATCTTGCGGTTGAGCACAATATTAGATTCATCGTAATCGCACGCAATCGCGTCTTGCGGGCACATGCCGATGCAGCGGCCACAGCCGACACACTTAGAATGGTCAATGCTTGCCTTGCGGTCGGCAATCGTAATTGCACCGTGCGCACATACACGGGTACACATGCCGCAGCCCACACAGGCATCTGCATGCACACGCGGCTTGCCCGCGTTGTGCATCTCCATCTTGCCCGCACGCGAACCGCAACCCATACCAATATTCTTAATGGCACCGCCGAAGCCGGTGGCTTCATGGCCTTTGAAGTGATTGAGCGAAATAAATACATCGGCGTCCATAATCGCAGCACCAATTTTTGCCTGCTGGATGTACTCGCCGCCCTCGACCGGCACATAAACTTCATCCGTACCCTTTAAGCCGTCGCCGATGATGATATGACAGCCGGTGGAAAAGGGCGAAAATCCGTTTAAGTAGGCTGAATCCATATGGTCGAGCGCATTTTTACGCCCGCCGACATACAAAGTATTGCAGTCGGTCAGGAACGGTTTGCCGCCGTGTGCCTTGACATAATCGGCAACGGTCTTGGCCCAGTTGGGACGCAAAAACGCCAAGTTGCCCGGCTCACCAAAGTGCAGCTTGATAGCCGCATACTTTTTATCAAAGTCCAGCGTACCCATACCCGCCTTATCCATCAACCGCCACAGTTTTTGCTGCAAGTTTTCGGTCAAAGTCGTGCGGAAATCGGCGAAATATACCTTGGATGGTTGCATAATAAAAACCCCTCTCTGTGTGCCCGATGCCGGACACCTTCTCAATACTCCAATCGTTTGGTTGTTTCGAGTATACACCCTGAAGTACACTCTAAGTCAAGCCTTTTTCCTGCAATGCTGTGCCCGGCTTTCGTCACACTGTCAAAATTTTGTAGATTTGTGGTTTTTTTTTGCTTTTACGGTTGTGTGTACACTGCAAAAACGCTATAATAAAGATAACCGCGTGGATTTTCCACTAAATACATCGTGAAAGAGGAATTATCTTATGGAAAGAATGATTGGTACCGTATCGCGCGGTGTGCGCGCCCCCATTATCCGCGAGGGCGACGACCTTGCACAGATTGTTGTCGATTCGGTTCTTGCTGCCGCTGAAAGTGCTCCGTTTTCCATCCAAGACCGTGATGTTATCGCAGTCACCGAAGCCGTTGTTGCACGCGCACAGGGCAATTATGCCACAATTCATGATATTGCTGCCGATGTCAAAGCCAAATTGGGCGGCGGCACAGTCGGTGTTATCTTCCCCATCCTCAGCCGTAACCGCTTTGCAATTTGTTTGAAGGGCATCGCGATGGGCTGTAAGAAAGTCGTTCTGATGCTCAGCTATCCATCCGATGAGGTCGGCAACCATCTGATTGACTTGGATGAGCTGGACGAAAAGGGCGTCAATCCGTGGTCGGATGTGCTGACCGAGGCCAAATACCGCGAACTGTTCGGCTATAAAACCCATGTGTTCACCGGCGTGGACTATGTGGAATACTACAAGCAAATCATTCAGGAAGCGGGCGCCGAAGTCGAAGTTATCTTCGCCAACGATGCACGCGCCATCCTTGACTATACTCACAACGTGCTGACCTGTGACATCCACACCCGCGCACGCACCACGCGCATCTTGCTCAAGGCGGGCGGCGAATGTGTATGCTCGCTCGACGATATCATGACCCAGAGCATTGACGGTTCGGGCTACAATGACCGCTTTGGTCTGCTCGGCTCCAACAAGGCCACCGAAGAAACCATCAAGTTGTTCCCCATCCACTGTCAGGAAATGGTGGACAAAATCCACCAGATGATGCTGGACAAGACCGGCAAGAATGTTGAAGTCATGATTTACGGCGACGGTGCATTCAAAGACCCGGTGGGTCAGATTTGGGAACTTGCCGACCCGGTCGTATCCCCCGCTTATACCGACGGTCTGGAAGGCACCCCCAACGAAGTCAAGCTCAAATATCTGGCTGACAACGACTTTGCAGACCTTAAGGGCGACGCGCTCAAGGAAGCTATCAAGGATTATATCCACGAAAAGGATGAGAAGGCCGCCAGCCTCAAGGGCACGATGGTCACACAGGGCACAACCCCGCGCCGTTTGACCGACCTCATCGGCTCGCTTGCCGATTTGACCTCTGGTTCGGGCGATAAGGGCACCCCCATCATCTACATTCAGGGCTACTTCGACAACTATACCAAGTAAAAAAATCCCGCTGGCTGATAGCCAGCGGGATTTTTATTGCGCGTTTTGTGTATTATGTATGGTTTTGGATATGCTGTCCAAAGGTGGTTTGACTGAGTGCGCGGCGCAGCACTGGTGCCAGCACCAAAGCAACAATCACACCTGCCGTCGCATTGATAAGCGATGCCGTGATATTGGTCGTACAGGCAATCACGGCGTTGCGCAGCGACGGTGCGCCCAGCACCATTTGACCAATAATTTTGCTGCCGATATACATGGCCGAATAGCTGTACGCGCCGACAATCGCGGCTGCCACATTGCGTCCAAACCGAGTACCCTGTGCACCGTGCCAATGGGCAATCGTGCCGCACAGACCCGCCATGATGAAGTAACGGATGAATGTAACCCAAGCTTCCTTGGCGTATACCGGGTCGAGCAGGTCAAACAGCGTGCAGCCGATGGCCGCCGACAGCGCGCCGCGCCAGCCGCCCAGCAGCAGCGCTGCAAGGATGCAGATACCGTTACCCAATTTGATGCTGACCTTTCCGCCGATGGTGGGCAGGTCAATTTTGAAAAAGTACGTCGCCACAAACACAAATGCCGCCATCATTGCAATCGCTACGATGTCATAAGTGGTGATTTTGCTCTTTGGCTCGTTCATTTTCAGTCCCTCCTTTTGTGTCTGGTGTTTTTTGCTGTACCCAGTGTATCAGCAATCTGACCCTTTTAAAATGGTCAATTCTATATATTTTTATAATGCCAGAATAAAGTGCGCGCGCCCCGTCCATACTATCCCAAAAATCCCAGTTCAAAACACCCGAAAGGAAGTGCTTCCATGAAGCTGACCAAAGACGAATATGCAAAGATGCTCGACCAAAAAGCGCCGCCCTCCCATTTGCTGACCGATATGCTTTGGGCGTTTTTGATAGGCGGTGCCATTTGCACCATCGGGCAGGCGGTATCCAATTTTTACACATCGCGCGGACTCGACCAAACGACCGCCCCGGCTGCAACCGCCATCACAATGGTTTTTCTGGGGGCGCTGCTAACCGGCCTGCATGTGTATGACAAGATAGCAAAAAAGGCTGGTGCCGGTACGCTCGTGCCCATCACCGGCTTTGCCAATGCGATTGTGTCGCCCGCGATGGAATTTAAGTCCGAAGGGCTGATTCTGGGCGTTGGCGCCAAGCTGTTCGCCATCGCCGGGCCGGTACTGGTATACGGCATTTCTGCAAGTATTATATATGGGTTAGTTCTCTATTTTCTGCGCTGAATCCCTCAACCGCCTGATACTTCCGGCGGTTTTTCTTTTCCACAAAACCTACGACTCAAAGCATGGAAATCAAACTTTTCTGTTGCATCGCTCAACTTTTTCTTTCTATTCTTTTATATTGCTAACACATAAAATCGCTAAAAAATTGCCAATTTTCCTCTTTTTCCGCAAAATAACATTGATTTTAGCATAAGAAAGTGTTAAAATTGTCACATCTAAGGGTTTACAGCCGGCCGCGTGTGCGGTCTGGCGTTATCCAGTTCAATGCAAAGGAATGTTTTGTTATGACTTACAAAATCACCGGATTCCAGCCCGAAAAGCTGTTCCATTTCTTTGAGGAAATCAGCGCCATTCCGCGCGGTTCCTCCAACGAAAAAGCGGTCAGCGATTATCTGGTATCATTCGCCAAAGCGCGCGGCCTGTGGTGCCATCAGGACGACCTGTTCAACGTCGTCATCAAAAAGCCTGCCAGTGCGGGCGCTGAAAACAAGCCTGCTGTCATGCTACAAGGTCATCTGGACATGGTATGCGAAAAGCTGGCAGGCGTGGAACACGACTTTGAAACCGACGGCATTGACCTGCGCGTGGAAAACGGCGTGTTGACCGCCAACGGCACCACGCTGGGCGGCGACAACGGCGCAGCCGTTGCGCTGATGATGGCGGTGCTCGACGACCAATCGCTGACCCATCCGGCGCTTGAGTGCGTATTCACCACGCAGGAAGAAACCGGTTTGACCGGTGCTGCCGGTCTGGACAAGTCGCTTTTGAGCGCACGCACCATGATTAACTTGGACTCGGAAGAAGAGGGCATTGCTACGGTAAGCTGTGCCGGTGGTATGCGCTTCACCATGACCCGCCCCATCACCCGCCATATGGCATCGGGTAAGCTGCTGCACATCGGTGTTTCCGGTTTGCTCGGCGGTCATTCGGGCACCGACATCGACAAGGAACGCCAGAATGGTATTCTGCTGATTGCCCGTCTGGTCAACCGCATTTTACATGAAACCGGTGCACAGTTGGCAGAACTCGGCGGCGGCTCCAAGGACAATGCCATCCCGCGCGAAACCAACGCGACTTTGGTTTGCACCGAACAGGAAATCGACAAAGCGCAGGAGATTGCCCGCGCAATGGCTGCCGACTTTGCCACCGAGCTTTGCCCGTTTGAGCCCGACTTCCAGTGTGTCACTTCGGTTGAAGATGGCCAAGCGTCGGTTTTGTCGCAGGCAGATGCAAAGGCTTACGTCAGCGCGATTTGTCTGGCACCGAATGGCGTGCGCCGCCGCAACCTCAAGCAGGATGGTTTTGTGGTCACTTCGCTGAATCTGGGTGTCGCAAAGACCGATGCCGACACCGCGACCCTGATTTTTGCCCCCCGTTCTTCGGTCGCTTCGCTTCAGGAATACACCACAGACTGTCTGTTCCTGCTGGCCGAGACCTTCGGCTTTGACTGCTCGATTGCCGGTGCATATCCGGGTTGGAGCTTTGCTGAAACTTCGCCCGTCCGTGACACGTTCGTTGCAAGCTACCGCGATTTGTTCGGCGCAGAACTCAAAATCGAGGCGCTGCACGCCGGTCTGGAGTGCGGTCTGTTCTCGGACGCGCTGCCCGGACTGGACGCCATTGCGGTCGGCCCGACCATCCGCGGCTGCCATACGCCGGACGAATACCTGCCCCTCGACTCCTTCGAGCGCTTCTATCGTCTGCTTACAGACGTGCTGGCACGACTAGCAAACGGCTAAATTTTTCGCAGATTTTGGCATAATGTTGTGTAAATCCGCATAAATTTCCATCTTTGGCATCAAAAACACTTTCTTTTCGTGCGCTAAGATGGTATAATGTCGAAGTTCGTCAAACATTTGCTGCTTTCTCAGAGGCAAATTCACGGCAAACACAAAATAAGAGGAATTTTAGAAAGGAAAAGCATTCCATGCCAAACAACAAGAATGACTTTAAGCCGTATATTCCGGCCGACCGCATCGTGCCCGAATTTACGGTGACTTCCATCTTGATTGGCGTCCTGCTGGCTATCGTCTTTGGCGCGGCCAACGCATACCTTGGATTGCGTGTCGGTATGACCATCTCGGCTTCCATCCCCGCAGCCGTTATCTCGATGGGTATTATCCGCGTGATTTTGCGCAAGGACTCCATTCTGGAAAACAACTTGGTTCAGACCATCGGTTCTGCCGGTGAATCGGTTGCAGCCGGTGCCATCTTCACCTTGCCCGCTCTGTTCCTGTGGGCAAAGGATGGCATCATCGACCCGCCCAGCCTCATCACCATTTTCCTGGTTGCACTGGTCGGCGGTCTGCTCGGCGTTGCCTTCATGGTTCCGCTGCGTCAAGCCCTCATCGTTGAAGAACACGGTGTTTTGCCGTTTCCTGAAGGTACGGCATGTGCAGAAGTCCTGCTCGCCGGTGAACAGGGCGGCGCTAAGGCTGGCACGGTTTTTGCCGGTCTGGGTATCTCGGCGCTGTATAAGTTCATCGCTGACGGTATGAAGCTGTTCCCCAGCGAAGTAGTTTACAACATTTCGGGCTACAAGGGTGCAGCGGTTGGCGTGCAGGTTCTGCCCGCACTGGCTGGTGTTGGTTACATCTGCGGCCCCAAGATTTCCAGCTACATGCTGGCCGGTTCGACTCTGAGCTGGCTGGTACTCATGCCCATGATTGCCCTGTTCGGCGGCGATTCGGTCATCTTCCCCGGCTCTGACCCCATCTCCTCGCTGGCTCCCGGCGACCTGTGGGGCACTTATATCAAGTACATCGGCGCAGGCGCGGTTGCTGCCGGCGGTATCATCAGCCTGATTAAAAACCTGCCGCTGATTGGCCGCACCTTTATGCAGGCAATGCGCAGCATGAGCAAGAACCATGCGGCTTCTAAGACCCTGCGCACCGAGCAGGATTTGCCCATGCCCGCTCTGCTGGTGATGGTTGTCGTGATTGCAATTGCAATCTGGCTGGTTCCGGCCTTCCCGGTCAGCCCGCTTGGCGCAGTCATCGTCGTTGTATTTGGCTTCTTCTTTGCAACCGTTTCTTCCCGTATGGTTGGCTTGATTGGTTCGTCGAACAACCCGGTTTCGGGTATGGCGATTGCAACCCTGATTATTGCAACCCTGCTGCTCAAGGCAACCGGCACCACCGGCACCACTGGTATGGTTGGCGCTATCTCGATTGGCGGTATCATCTGCGTTATCGCGGCGATTGCCGGCGACTGCTCGCAGGACCTCAAGACTGGCTTTATTGTCGGTGCAACCCCCAAAAAGCAGCAGATTGGCGAAATGATTGGCGTTGTCGTTTCCTCGGCAGCTATCGGCGGCGTTCTGTACCTGCTTGACCAGGCTTGGGGCTACGGCTCTGACCAGATTCCTGCCCCGCAGGCAACCATGATGAAGATGCTGGTTGAAGGTATCATGAATGCACAGCTTCCGTGGGCACTCATTCTGACCGGCGTATTCGTTGCGATTGTGGTCGAAATCCTCAAGATTCCGGTGCTTCCGTTCGCAGTCGGTATGTACCTGCCCTTCAGCCTCAATGCTGGCATTATGTGCGGTGGTATCATCCGCTTCATCATGGAGCACCGCAAGCTCTCTGACGCTGACAAGAAGGAATCCATTGACCGCGGTATCCTGTACACCTCCGGCCTTATCGCTGGTGAAGGTCTGGTCGGCGTCCTGCTGGCTGTTATGGCCGTCCTCGGCTGGGATAAGTTGGTCGATGTCTCTGGCTTCGTATCCCTTGGCTCGATTGGTGCCATCGTCGTATTCCTTGCACTGCTCAGTACGCTTGTCAAAGTTTGCCTGGGCAAGAAAAAGAGCAACTAACCTTTTACTCTGAGATACAGCATTTGCCCGATGCAGCCCGCCCAGTTTGGGTTGGCTGCATCTTTTTCCCCGCAGGAAAGGAGTTTTTGCCCTATGGCCAAAAAGAAAAATGCCGGGAACTATATGGACTTTGTCCCGGTGCGAAACCCCGCGTTTGCATCCCATGTCGCAGAAGATGGCATCGTGACCGTATCGGTCGAGTGGCAGGGCTTCTATCACCGCATTGCCCAGCGTTTTTTTCACCGTCCGCGTGTCAGTGATATCAAGCTGGACACCTACGGCAGCTTTATCTGGCAGGCCATTGACGGCGAAAAAACGGTTTTTGCGCTGTCACAGGAGCTGGAAGCGCACTTCGGCTCGATGGAAAAAGCACTGTCACGGCTTATCAAATTTCTGGAAATCATGCACGATAACCGCCTGATTTCATGGAAGGGAGAGGTGCGCAAGTGACCTACTTCGATTATCTGCGCTATGTGCCCTATGTGCTGCTGTTCGCGCTGGTGACTGCGCTGCTCTATGCCTGGGGGCTGTGGCGCAGCCAGAATCAGGGGCGTGACCTCAATGCCATGCTTTCGGCAAAAGGGATTTCGCGGATTCGGGGTGCGCTCAAGAAAAACGGCCCCATGACGCGCAAAGAACTCGAACAGGTGGTGCAAGGTTTGTCTGCCCGCCAGCCCTTTTCGCGCAACGGTATACAGGTAAACGACGCAAAGAAGTTTTTAGACTCGCTGCTGCCGTATATGCTCAAGCAAAAGTTAATTGAGGAACAACAACAGGAAAAAAAAGTCGTGTATGTGTATCGGAAGTAAGTAAAAAATGAAAACCTGCCATAAATGGCAGGTTTTTTTATATGAATTTGAGACTGGTGGGTTTTAGCGGTGCAATAAGTTTTGCAAAATAACATCGGAAAAAATGCCGTCTTGTGGCGTGACCGTCACGACTTCTTGCCCGGCATGGCCGGTATAACCGAGAGATTGTGGACAAAACGCGACATCGGCCTGTTTGAGCAGCGGCAAATCAAACACACTGTCCCCGGCGGCAAAGACCCGTGCTTGTGGATACTGCTGACGCAGGCGGCGCACGCCTGACCCTTTATCGAGTGCCCGCGGTACCACATACACCTTTGCACCGTTTTCAAACAATTCCACCTGCGCATCATCCACCGCCGCCCGCAAGCGTTCCAGTGTTGCGGGCACATTGGCGCTTTTGGTGAACACAAACAGGCCGTCTACCCGACGCACATCCAGCGTGCGGTCGGGGTCACGTTCCAAGACCTCCTGTGCCCGCTGCAAGGCGGGTTCCGCCGACTGGGTATAAGTCTGCGAAGTGGCATACCAATCGGCATCGGACACGCCATCGCGCAGCAAAACACCGCCGTTTGCCGTCAATGCAGTCTGTGGTATCCAGTCGGGTGAAAACAGAATCCGGCGGTACTGCTGGGTCGAGCGTGTTGTAACCGGTATAAAACGCATCACCTTGCGCACTTTGTCTATCAAGTGGTGCGTTTTGGCGGTCATAAAGGATACGCCCCGCCCTTCATAGCGCTCTACCAGTATCTTGTCTGCGCCGATATCGCGTTTGTACGAATAAATCAGGGTGTTATCCAAATCAGATGCAAAGATGTCCATAGAAACCTCCAGACAAAGACCCGCGTCCCGATGGGGGCGCGGGTCAGTCAAACGTTTAAGCCTTGGGCTTGGGGGTCAGTGCCTTACGAATCAGGTCAACCGGATACATGGTGAGCGCCATGCCAATGACAGCCAACCAGCCGTCCAGACCGAAGCGTACACAACTGAACACTTCGCCAATGACACCGCCAATCGAAACCAATATGGCCTGTACAACCATAATCGCCAGCCAAATATGAATAAACCGACGGTTTTCCCCGATGTGCTCGAATACGTTCAAGCCGTCGCTGCGCACATTGAACGCATTGACCATGAAGCTGAACACGAACATACAGAAGAAACCGGTATACCACTGGGCTTCGGTGACAAAGCACGAGCGGAAGAACGGCACCATGAACCATACAATGCTGATGATAGTCAACCAGATGCTCATGATGATAATTTGAATGGCCATCGGCTTGCTGATAATGCTTTCGTCGCGGCGACGCGGCTTCATGCGCATATACTTTTTGAGCGCCGGTTCTCCGGCGAACATCAGCGATGCCAGCGAGTCCATACACAGGTTAATCCATAGCAGGTGCGTAACTTTGAGCGGGCTTTCAATGCCGAGGAACGGCGAGATAGCCGAGACAAAGACGGCTGCTAAGTTGATAACCAACTGCATTTTGCAGAATTTCAGGATGTTGATATACAAAGTACGGCCATACCAGATGGCGTTTTTAATCGAGTTGAAGTTGTCGTCCAGAATGACCAGTTTACCGGCTTCTTTGGCAACTTCGGTGCCCGAACCCATTGCAAAGCCAACGTCAGCGCGTTTGAGTGCCGGGCTGTCGTTGACACCGTCACCGGTCATACCAACAACCAGATTCATTTCCTGGCACAAGCGCACCATACGGCTTTTATCGGTCGGCAGCGCACGCGAGATAACGCGGATTCGCGGAATAATCTTCTTTACCTCGTCGTCGCTCATCTCAGCCAGTTCGGCCGAAGTCAGCACCATTTCATCACCGCCGTGGTACAGATTGGCTTCGCGCGCAATCGCCATTGCGGTTTCTTTGCGGTCACCGGTAATCATAACGACCTGAATACCGGCCTTTTGTACTTCTTCAATCGCTTCGCGCGCTTCGGGACGCACGTCGTCACGGATTCCAACCAGTCCAATCAGCACCAAATCGTCGTGAATTTCATCGCGTACAAGCTGCTTGCGGCTGTATCCGAACGCCAACACGCGCATGGCACGGTTTGCCAGCTCGTCGATTTTGGCGTTGAGTCGCACTTCGTCCACCGGAACTTCATTTCCATTGGTATCCAAGCACAGATTTGCCTTTGCCAGCAGGCGTTCGGGCGCACCCTTATAGAACGTGCGACCCTGACCGGGCAAATAGGCTTGACTGAACTTGTTGGCGCTGTTAAAGTCCTGTTGTGCGCCAATTTCGCAGTCTGCGCGGTCAGCCAGTGCGCGGAACGTGTCCTCGCCCAAGAACTTGAGCAGCGCTTGGTCGGTCATGTTGCCGCCCACGACATGGTGCTGGTCATCAAACAGCGCACCGGTGTTTTTGCCGATGCTCATGTGCAGCGACTCGGCCATTTTGGGTGCCTTTGCAATGTCAACGGTCTGCCCGCAGCCGTCGAAAAACTCAACAACCTCAAGCTGTCCCTTGGTAATCGTACCGGTTTTATCGCTGAATAGGATGTTGAGCGAACCGGCTGTTTCGATACCGATGGACTTGCGCACCAGAACATTGACTTTGAGCAATTTGCCGGTGTTCTGCATGAGCACCAGCGCGATAACCAGCGGCAAACCTTCGGGCACGGCACACACGATAATCGTGATGGCAATGGCTACCGCATTCATAATATCGCCAAAGATAGACAGCGCACCGGTTTGTAAATAGGCGCTCAAACCGCCGGACAGCAAAATAAAGTGGATGAAGTATGCCAACGCGATGATGATAGCGCCGACATAGCCAAAGACCGAAATCTGACCCGCCAGTTTGTTCAGCTTGACTTTCAGCGGCGAATCGGGTTCCTTGTCCTCCATGTCCTTTGCCATCTTGCCCATCATGGTGGCGGTACCGACCTTTTGCACGACCATGTAGCCTTCCCCGTCGAGCACGGTTGCGCCGCGGAACAGGCTGTGCGCATCGACAAAGGTATCGCCCGTGATGTTTTCCGGGATGCAGAAGCCATCGGGGGCGGTGGTCTTGGGGCACTCCTCGGCCTCACCGTTCAAGGCGCTGTTGTCCACCGACAATGCGCCGTCAGCCAGAACGCCGTCGGCTAGGATTTTATCGCCCGACTGGAGCAGGATAACATCGCCTACAACGACGTCGTCGGCTTCAATGACCTTGACCGCGCCGTCACGAATCACTTTGACGGTATCTTTTTTCTGGGATTCTTTCAGTTTTCGATAGGCTTGGTCATTGGCAACGCCGGTCTTTGCCGATACAAAGTTGACCAGCAAAATGGCGATGATGGTGCCGACCGGTTCATACCAGTCGCTCTGCCCCAACGCAAACATGCCCAGCATGATAACCGCGATGACGCACAAAATGCGAATCATCGGGTCTTGGAAACCCTCTAAGAACTGCTGCCAAAAGGTTTCCGGCTCGGCTTCGGGGATGCTGTTGGCGCCATATTTTTTCCGGCTTTCTTCGACCTCAGCCGCCGAAAGTCCTTTGAATTTCTTGTGCATTTAGATAATTCCTCTTCTCGAAATCTTGTCTGAAAAACGGGGAGGGCATATGCTCTCCCCATTTCCAACACGTTTTCAACAGGCTCAGCTTTAACGGAACTGTTCAACCAGTTCGGCAATACCGCCAACCTGAAGCGGCTGACCCATTGCATTGAACTTCCATTCACCGTTCTTGCGGTACACCTCACCGAATACAACTGCGGTTGCATTGTTGTATTGGTCGGTCAGGTTGTAGCGGCAAATTTCCTGATTGTTTCGCGCATCTATCAGACGAATGAAGCTGTTTTGAATCATGCCGAAATGCTGACCGCGTTCGCGCGCCTGATAAATAGTGACGCACATCACAACCCGGTCATATTCCTGCGGCAGCTTATCCAGTTCAATCACAATCTGCTCGTCATCGCCTTCACCGGCACCGGTCAGGTTGTCGCCCATGTGCTTGACTGCCCCCGAACGATGGGTCAGGTTATTATAGAAAATCACATCTGCATTGTTCTGAATCTTGCCGTCAATGCACACCAGAGCCGAAGCATCACAGTCAATCGACTGCGTTTTGCCGCCCAGTCCAAACAGACCGCGCTTGGCAGGCTTGGCTTCATCCCATCCCAAACCGACGATAACGCGATTTAATCCGGGGGTTTCCTTGCTCAGGCTGACTTTTTGACCTTTCTGTAAGCTGACTGCCATATCATTTCCCTCCTACAAAGGATATTTTATCCGTTTATTCGGTTTCTACACCATAGTTTGCGCACAGCGCGGCCAGACCGCCATAGAAGCCCGAACCAATGGCGTTAAACTTCCATTCGCCGCCATTTTTATACAGTTCGCCAAAGACCGCCGCGGTTTCAATCGAGAAATCCTCGCCCAAATCGTAGCGCATCATTTCTTCGCCGGTCGCTTCGTTGTAGATGCGCACAAAGGCATTGTTGACCTGACCAAAATTCTGGTTGCGCGCTTCCGCTTCATAAATGGTGACCGTAAAGGCAATTTTTTCAATGTTTGCCGGCACTTTGGACAGCTCAATCCGAATCTGTTCGTCATCGCCCGCACCAGCGCCGGTACGGTTGTCGCCCATGTGCTCGACTGCACCTGACGGATGCTTGAGGTTGCCATAGAAGATGAAATCTTCCGAACAGCTTACCTTGCCCGCTCCGGTCAGCAAAAATGCCGCCGAGTCAAGGTCAAAGCTGGAACCGGTATCGTACTGGTTGACATCCCAGCCAATGCCGACAATCACCTTGTCCAGCCCCGGATTATCCTTGGTCAGGCTAACTTTCTGTCCTTTTTGCAAACATACTGGCATAATAACGCCCTCCTCTTAGGTTTTCTCTCTATTAGCAGGTTTCAATTCCATAGTTTGCGCACAGTGCAGCCAAACCGCCTTGGAATCCCGAACCAACTGCATTAAATTTCCAGCCGCCGCCATGCCGGTAAATCTCACCGACTACGATTGCGGTTTCAATCGAGAAGTCCTCGCCCAAATCATAGCGAATCAATTCCTGATTGGTGTCGCTGTCCATGATATGAATATACGCATTGGACACCTGTCCGAAATTCTGACGGCGCTGCTCGGCCTCGTAGATGGTGACCGTGAACGCAATTTTGTCGATGTTGTCAGGAATCTTGGTCAAGTCCACGGTGATTTGCTCGTCGTCACCGTCTCCCGCACCGGTCAGGTTATCGCCCATGTGCTCAACTGCACCAGATGGGTGCTTGAGGTTGCCATAAAATACAAATGCGTCGGTGCCCGGCACCTGCCCATTTGCACCCAGCAGGAATGCAGAAGCGTCCAGGTCGAACTCTGCACCGCCGTCATACTTGTTCACATCCCAACCCAATCCGACAAGCACATGCTTGAGCGACGGGTTTCCCTTGGTCAAATCCACTTTTTGTCCTTTTTGCAGGCTGATAGGCATATAAATTCCTCCTTGTTCTATCGAAACGACAGATTTTAATTTTGTTTATTGTTACCGCGCATCATCTGTTCAAACTCGCCCTGAATGACGCGCAGGCGCTCGGTATCGGATTCGCGCTGACGGCGGGCATCTTCCTGAATCTTGCGGGTGTCGTCGATGCCCTGAACGATGGTTTTCCAAGTCTTTTCCAACGTTTCAATTTTAACCGAACTGCCCGACGCGAGCTGCGCGGTCATGCGCGACTGGTCTGCCGTGTTCTGCGCGTTGCGCAGCAGCATTTCATTGGTCTTTTCGTCCAGTGCACTCATGGCTTCGGCCTGAATCCGCTGCCGCTTGAGCAGGATAGCCTGTGCAAGCGCCTGTTTGAATACGGGCAGCGTGATGATAAAGGCAGAATTGATTTTGCGCACCAAGTTCATGTTGGCAAACTGCATGGTCTTAATCATGGGAATGGACTGCATCGCCACATTCTCGGCAATGCGCAAATCATGGGTGCGCTGCTCCAGCATCATCTGTGCCTGTTCGAGCGTTTGCAGTTCAAACTGAATGGATGTATCACCGGTCTGTTCCAAGTCGGTACGGCGCTGAGCGATATAATTGGCGATTTCCTGACAGCCCTGTTCGCCCGCCAAGATGTATTTGACCAAGTCATGATAATAATTCACATTGGACTGGAACATTTGCTCCAATTTGCGGTTAGACTCCTTGATTTCCGATTCATATTGCTTGAGCTGCACGAAAATCTTGTCCACCTCGTCGCCCATCGTGCGGTATTTATCCAGAATCTTGTCAAGCTGCTTGCGCATGTTGGAAAACAGGCGACCAAAGAAACCGGGTTGCTCTCGAATCTCGTCGATGTCGAACTTGTCCATGATTTTGCCCAGTGCGTTGAGCATGGCGCCCGAATCGTCAATTTGCTGCATGTTCATGCCGTTTAACACCGCGTCCGAGCACTTTGCAATCTCGCTGGCGACCTCGTTGCCAAAGCCGACAATGGTTTCCAGATTATACACTTCAATGGTGGAAACAATGTCGTCTACCTCTTTGGTGCCCACAAGCGCCTTGGTCATCTGCTCGCGGTCGTCCTGAATGTTATAGGGTACGACCTCCATTGACGTTTCCTGCTGTTGGGGAGCGGTACCCTGTCCGGAGGACGGGGAACCAAATTGAATACTCATCCATGACCCCTCCTAAAAAATCGGGTGAAAATTCCTTCATTATTTGCAGTTGCCCCATTGAGATAAGGGGGCTGTAAATCATATAAATACTCACCGGCCTGATGTTCATAGAACAGCGGCTCGGAATAATATTTTTCAATAATCTGATAACCGGTCGGCACAAACAGCACCACATCAAAGCACGAAAGATGCAGCAGCGCCAGCAAAATGCTGTCCTCCAGACTGCACGCGGCTTCGCCTGTGGCGACGACTGCCACTTTGGGCACATCCTTGGTAAAATCGGTTTTTTGCAGTACGCGCACGATTTCTTTTGGCAGATTCATGGCGACCGACAAAATTTTATATTCCATGCCCTGCGAGAATGTGCCGCGAATCAGACCGGAATCGAGCAGCGCTTGTACTTTGTCCAGCAAAAAATCCTGTACTTCGGCACGCAGTAGGCTATATGGATAGGCCGGACTGTTTTGCAGCGCCTGTCGTTGCAGCTTGCGGTTTTTGATAAACGGCACCGGATTGAACCGTGCATCGTCACACGGTTTGCTGTACGGCAATCGGGTGATGCACAGTGTATCTTGGGTTATCATCCGTTTGACCTGTGACCAGTAAGCCGCCGTGTCGCCGTTCTTGATACCGCTGACCTTGGCGGTCAGCACGGGCACCAATACCGTGTCGTCCACCGTGGCAAAGCCCGGTCGGAGCGGCGCTTCTTTGTCCCACAAGATGTAAATTTCCTCGCACATGGTTTGCAGCGAAACCGCCGTCGCTTTTTGATACTGGTGGGCACGGTACAAGCCCGAATCCTGATACAGCGTTTCGGTCAATTCCTGCTCAGCGTGGAACGCTGCTGTGCTGTATGCCGTAGAATCGGCTGACAGCGGGAACTTGTCCAAGTGCAGCGTGTCCGAATAGATGCGGTCAAACAGCCGCTTGTCGGTCAGGCAACATTCGCTTGCCTGTTCGGGGTAAATCTCCAGCACATCGAGCGGCAACCGCGATAAAAACCGCAAAAACAGGGCTTCAAACGCCGTGCGGCAAATGCCGAAATACAGCAGCACGGGCAGTTTACCGGCTGCATATCCCTCGAATAGCGTGCGGAAATAGCGATTAAACCAGCAAATCACATAGACTGCGCGGTTTTTAATGCGCATGGGCGATTCTCCCGCCTGTTCCATCTCGGTTATGAGTTCGGCCAATGCGCGCCCCGCCGCCGCATCCAGTTTGGCGTTTGAGGTCGGGGTGAGCGCGGGCAATAGTCCGGCAATGACCTGTGCCGCCGACTGCGTGTTGCACCGTGCAACCCGCGCGGTTTCATCAGGAGTAGGAATGGGCAGTTCTTCCAGTACGGTCACATGCCGTCCGGTGTCCTCCAACTTTTTACGCCACAGGAACAAGTCACGAGTGTAGGCGGATTTGTCCTCTACGCCCAAAATCCGTACAAACATGGTGTATACATATTGGGGTTCGCTTCCGCGCTCGGCGGGCGGTTTGAGCGAATCGGCTACCAAGTCGCCCGAAAGCCAAGTGTTCGCCGCGATAATCGGCGCATTGGGGAATAACTCGGCAGGCGTGCGCGAAGGCCGGGGCGCTGGACGTGCCGCCGGACGTGGTGTGGTTGCCTGTGCCGGACGAGACTGCGCCGGACGTGTGGTGGTTTGTGCGGGACGGGCGGCAGGTGCCGGACGCGGCGCGGACTGTGCGGGGCGCGGTCGATAGTTCTTTACCAGTTGTTCAAGCGAAAATCCCTGTGGAAACGGTGCGTTTCCTGCCCAGTCACAGCGCGTAGTCTGTGCATTGGACGGGTCAAGGCGCTGATATGCGCCGTCGCCCTGCGGTTCCAACAGCAAAATATCACAGCCGGCATCGGCCAGCACACAGAATAATTGCAATTCATGGGCGCTTAACGCGCCATCATACAGGATGCGCGGCAATGGGTCGGTACCCAGCCGGTGCAAAAGCTGTTCAAAGCGGTAATACATCCAGCATAAAAATTTTATATATGCGTTGCGCAGCATGCCGTCGTTTTTGCCCTGCGCACGCAAGCCCAAAAGAGTTTGATGAATGGACTGCGCCAGATTTTCCCGCTGTGCAGCCGACAGTCGGGGCAGCCATTTGCCAAGCTGCTGTTCAAAAAACGCAGGGTCACAGCTAAAAGAATCGCCCAGCATCTCATGCAGATATTCCAGTTGACCGCCATCCGGATTTTGCAGTTTTCCAGTCAGGCGCATGGGAAGTTGTGCGCGTTTTTCCAGCGCCTGTTCCAAAAAATGCGCCAGTTCGGGGCTATACCCCGCAATGCGGCAAAAATAGACCCCCGGCACCGGCCGCTCGGAAAGCGGCTTCCAAAAGTCGTCAAACTGTGTTAGCTGCTGTCGTTTCAACATGGTTTCAACATCCTGCTTCTATGTTAAGCTCTTTTTGCAGACAATTTCGCACTTTGACGAAATAATCCATCAAACGATATTATCACTTTATCATTTTTATCGGCATTTTTCAATAGATTTACCCGCCAAATTATTTACAGTTTGTAAACATTGCCGAGACAATGCGCGGTTTCAAGTATCGGCAAGCTGTTTGATAATACCGCACGCTTTATAGTTGATAAGCGGATAGGGTTCGACCGGCACGCCTTTTTCTCTCGCAAGCTGGTATAAATGCGATAGTTCCGGGCTGTCCACCATATCTTGCCGTACCAACAGTTTCCACGGCAGACGGCGCAGCAGTACGCGCGTGGCCTCACCGATGCCGGGTTTTACAAAATTGATGTCGGACACGCCAAACGATTGAGCAACCTGTTTTGCCTCCTCTAACCCGCTGTGCGGCAGCGTGACCGGCGGCAAATCGGGCGCGGTGTCGAACCGTGCGGCAATCGCGTCTAAAAATTCATAGGAGCGGTCTTGCGCCGCCAGTTCACCGTAATAGGCCGCGCCGTGAAAGTCGTCGGGGCCAATCAAATCCCCGCGCAAAACCGTGCGGCTGATAAGCCCGGAAACCGTGCTGTTCAGGCACGAACTGGCAATCAGGAAGTCGGCATGGGTGCCGCACTGTTCGGTTAGGCCAGCCGGGTCGGACAGCACGGCAAGCTGGTCACTGACACCCGGATAGACCGCCAACTCTCGGCGCAGTTCGGTCAAAATCGCGCCCTTTCCAATCCAGCCATCTACAAATTGCAGCGACTGCGCCGGATAACGCGCCAACAGATAGCGCATGGCGTTGGCATCTATGCCGCGGCCGCGGATAATCGAGATACCGTAATGGGGCGCGTCTATCCCATAGTGCGCTTTGAGATACCAGCGCAGTAAAATACCGATGGGCACGCCCGCGCGCGCCAGCGACACCAGTACCACCGATTGCCCTTTGCTGGCATAGATGGCGCGCGCGCAGGCGCGCACAGCGGCGGCCGTGTGGTCGGCCTCACAGGTAAGCGCCCGCTCGTATGCCTCGATATAGCGCGAGCTGGGCACATACTCGGCGGGCAGCATCTCGGAATAGTGCGTGCCCGATTGGATAAGCACTTCGCGCTCCTGTGCGCGCAGCGGGGTGAGTTTTCCGGTGATATCCTTGAGCAGCAAGGTCACATCGCTTTCACGGTAACTTGATTTCATGCGTTCCTCCATTCCAGCACCTTGACCTGTGTGTTGCCCGCCTGTGCAAGCGCGGCTTGCAGCGTCTGCAAACCATGCTCTGGGTGTTGCGCATCGGTCACGACATACACTTGGTCATAGGCCGCCAGATTGTAAAGATAAGTGATGCGTTCGGGGTCGTACAAACTGCGCAATTCGTATCGGGTGTGCAATGGGTAATCCGGCTCACGGCTGGGCAAAATGGGGCTGCGCGTGGTGGCATGAAAGTGTACGGTGTACCCATCTTGTTCGAGTGCGTGCCCGACCAGCAAGCCCGGATACATACATTCCTCAGTGCCCAGCACCAGAATGTTTTGCGCCCGTTCGAGCAGCGTGTGCCGAGCCACCTGTATCAAATCATCTATCGCGGTCTGATAGGTCTGCGCGCGGCACACCAGACGCATATCCTGTTTGCCCGACACGGGCACAATCTGTGTGTCCTCGACCGCCTGCCGCTGCACCGAATGGCGCAAACCGTCGCCCGCATAGTGCCGCATGGTCTGTTCTAACGCACGGTTATCGGTTTGCAGTAAAAAGCGTGTCCAAATGCCCTGTTGTACAAACTGTTCGCGCGCGGCATCGGTCATACCATTGAGCAACGAGGCAATGCCGAATGTAACATGCGGTACGGTGTATTGCTGGCACAGAACGTCCATCAAGTGACGGATAGTGTTGCCGGTCGTGACTTCATCTTCGGCAAAAATCACATAGCGCACCCGCGCCAACACTTCCGCCAGTCCACGGGTTGCAAGCCGCTGTTCGGTGGCGTGGCTGTGCGTCTCGGAAAAATACAGGAAATCGGTGTCGGGCACGCTTTCGCGTGTGGTCTGCATGAGCCACACCTCACCGGGCAGCCGGGCGGCGAGTGCGGCACCGATGGCGGTCGCGGTTTCCGCGAAAGCGATGACCAGCGCCGGTGCATCCCCGACCACCTCGCACACGGACGCGCCCAGCGCGTCAAACACGCGCAAAGCCTTGTGCGGCGGCACGGGCACATGTTTGCCCTGCAAGGGATTGACCAGTAAGTAAGGGCGCTTGGTGTTATTTTCCCGACGCGCCACGCGCACCAAATCTTTTTGTTCAAAGTTCATGGCTGTACTCCGTAAATCTCGGCGAGCGTGCAAATTTTGTGTGCCCACCGGGTATGGGTCTTGTATTCGTTCATGCGGCCGCCCGCTGCGCTCTTGGCAACCAGCACACGGGTGTTGCTGGCCATGTTCAAAATCTGGCGGGCATCGTCGTAATCTTCGCGCCGCACGCGCAACACCTCATTGACGACCGGAATCTGGTTGGGATGAATGACCGTTTTGCCGATAAATCCATTCAAAAAGTCGCGCTTTGTCTCGCGCAGCATACCGCGCCGCCAGTCGTCCCGCGCGTCGCTGAAATACTCCCAAACCGGCCCCGACACCACATAATCGCGCGAAAAACAGGCTAAAATGTCGGTCAAGATATGGGCTACACAGCCGATTTCGTGAATACTTTCATCCACACGCCGGCGCAGTCCAAACAGATGGCAAAAGTCATTGCCGCCCACGCGCACATTCAAAATTTGGTCGCGCTGGGCGTCGAACAAGGTCTTGAGCTGCCGCAAACGGGCGGGGCGTTGGTCTGGCTCGGCTAAATCCGGACTTTCCAAAATAGGCATCAGGTAAACCGGCTTGTCCTGCCGCCGGTTGACGCGCGCAACCGCGCTCAGATAATCGGGCGCATTCTCCACCGTGCATTTGGGCGCAATAAACCCGGTTAACACCGCACGTCCGGCATGTAACCGGGTATAAAGAGATTCTATCTGTTTGGGGTCACGCACCCGAATGAACACCAAGGGGTGATAAAAGTCTGCTTTTGCCGCCGCAATGTCCTCCAATGTATATAAAACCTGTTCTTCGGCCTGCGGCACTGCCGCATCACTAATGCTGTCCTCCAAGCACAGTGCCAATGAATACGGTGACGGGATGTTGCCCGATATCACCCGCCGCGCCAAATTTTGCTGATTGGCTGGTGTATAGAGCAGTGCGCCAACCGCATAGGGCGAAATATCCATGATATCCTTCCTTCTCACGCACCCAATACCGGGTACGTTCTGTCTATTTTTATGATGTCTGCGCTGTATAACGTCATCATACCACGGTATGTCCGGTACATTTTATCGAAACAACTAATTTTCGTGCCGTGGGCTGGGTATTCGGACGCCTTTCGGCTATTATACCTTGTAACTGTATTTTTTTCAAATAAAGATTTTGTAAAATTTAGATATATACTGTACCTTTATTTGCCGTGTCCGCCTACCGCATTTCGACAATCCATGGTACAATGAATATGTGAAATTTTATCCCCAAGGGGGGTTATCAAGATATGCCACTGTCTATCCGGCAAAATCCCATGCAATTATCACAATTTCAAGCGTTTTGCAGCATTCGTGGACGTATTCACGGCACCTGTAAAGATGTCTATGCGCTCGAATGGCTCGGCCTGCCCGAACCGCGCGATGTGTTGACCCAGACCTTGCGCCATGCACAGGCGCGTGCACAGGCAGATGGTCATGTTTTTTTGTGCCTGTCCTCACTCAACACCCGACCATCTCCACAACAATCTGCCCAACTCGCCGCGCAAACCGAATTGCTGTTATCCGGTCAGCCGTTCACCCTGCCCGAACTGTCCGACCCGCTGCTGTCCGCGCTGCCCTGCACCGCACTGACCGCCGCGCTCGACACCTACCGCGCCCAGCACCCACAGGCTTCGGCTTCTATGGTGCGCAACTGTGCGGTCAAGCTGTTGTGTGCGCTGACCCATTGTTTACCCACTCTGTTTCCAACCGGTTCGGCATCCGATAGCCCAAAATGCGTATGGCTGGGTGAACCTGACCCGACCGCCGTATTGTTTTTATCGTTGCTGCCCAAATTGGGCTGTGACGTTGCCCTATTGCGCCCAACCGGTACCCAACCGCTGTTGCCGGGCGCAAACGTGCTGACCGGCACACCCGACCCAACCTTTGAACCAGATACGATACTGCGCACACTGTCCGAACCGGTACAGCAACCGGTCAAGCAGCCAGCTTCGACGGCTGGTGCAGCCTGTGCCGCGCCGCAGCCCGACAAAAAACCGGTCTTATCCATCCCGCCCCACCCCAAACGCACGGCACCGCGTCCAGCCAGCACACCTGCGCCCGTGCCAGCTCAACCGGCTCCCGCAACGGCTGTATCTTGTCCGCAACCGGCTTCGGTTTCCAACCGCAACACGGTTCCTTTGGACTATGAAACGCTGGCCGGATTTGCACCGTCAGTCGTGATGATTGAAGTGTTAGGGCCAAATGGTCAGCCGTGCTCGTCGGGTTCGGGGGTCATTATCGCCCCCGGCGGTATCATTCTGACCAACTTCCATGTCGTTTCCAATGGTATGGCTTATGCCGTTCATCTGGAAAACCGCGAGGCGGTCTATCAAACCGATGAATTACTAAAATATCACCGCGATTACGACCTTGCGCTGCTGCGTCTGCCCGGCTGTCAGGGCACGCCCATTCCCCTTTATGACGGCCCACCGCTGGCGCGCGGGCAACAGGTCTTTGCGATTGGCAGCCCGCTCGGTCTGTTCAACTCGGTTTCTGATGGCATCATTGCCGGATTCCGCACGCTTGGACAAACCGACATGATTCAGTTCACCGCGCCGACTTCCCCCGGCAGTTCGGGCGGTGCGCTGCTCGACCGATACGGCAACCTCATCGGCATTGTGACCGCCGGATTCACCGACGGGCAAAACCTCAATCTGGCGGTGTCTTATGGGGTCATTCGTCAATTTACACACGGCTTTTTGCCGTCGTAAAGCAGCAATCACATATGATAAGGAGGATTTTTTATGCGAACTGCAATTGGCACCCGTGAAAACATGCGGGTTTTGGAGGAATTTGAAAGCGGCGGCTTGCGCGTAGAAGTGTTGGAATATGAAAAACTATGCGGCCTGACCGACCCACAGATGGCGCAATCGGTCTACTTCATGGAACAGCAGCACATCCGCGCACGTCAAATCGCGCTGTACTTAAACAACGAAAAGGTCACGATTGAGCGCGGCGCTATGAGCTATTTTCAGGGCAATCTGCAAATGGTCAGCGGCGTGACCGTGGGCAATGCGCTCGGCCGTATGCTGCGTGGTGCGGTCACAGGTGAACAGATGGCACAGCCCGAATATACTGGCACCGGTCTTTTGGTTCTGGAGCCGTCTTTCAAGCATTTTCTGGTGCTCGAACTGGCACCTGCCGAACGGGTCATTGTGGATGACGGCATGTTCTATTGCGCGCAGGGCAGCGTTGGCGTGCGCGCCGTCGCCCAGCGCACCCTGTCCTCGGCTGCACTCGGCGGCGAAAGCCTGTTCCAAACCGAGCTGACCGGGCCGGGTATCATCATTCTGGAATCAGCCGTACCCATGAGCGAAATTGACATCATTGACCTGCAAAATGATACGCTTAAAGTCGATGGAAGCTTTGCGGTTTTGCGTTCGGGCAATTTGGACTTCACCGTCGAGCGCAGCGCCAAAACGCTGGTTGGTTCGGCTGTCAGCGGAGAAGGTCTGGTCAACGTTTATCGTGGTACCGGTCAAGTTTGGCTTGCGCCCACGCTCAAAGTGTATCAATCGCTTTCTGCTGCGCTCCGGCCGCCGGTCGTCTCAAAACCCAACTGATTTGCTATTTTGCTGGTATAAATCCCCTCCTTTGCGGCACACTAGCCACATAGGAGGGGATTTTTTATGGCAAAACGATTGGGACGGCGCACCATCGCGCTTGACCCACCGGTTTATTTGTCGGCTCATGCCGCGATTGTGGGACAAAAAGAGGGCGAAGGCCCGCTGCAAGGCACATTTGACCTGGTTTCGGGCGATACCCATTTCGGACAAAAAACTTGGGAACTGGCAGAAGCCAACATGCAGCGCATCGCCATTGAAACGGCGGCTGGGAAAGCGGGTCTTTCGGTTGCCGACTTTGATATGATACTGGCGGGCGACCTGCTCAACCAGTGTATCGGTTCTTCACTGGCTTCGGTGCGCAGCAACGTGCCCTTTGTCGGCCTGTACGGGGCGTGCTCGACCATGGCGGAGGGGCTTGCTGTCGGCTCCTGCCTGATGAACAGTGGGGCGGCACGTTGTCTATGTGCGGCGGCCTCGTCGCATTTCTGCTCAGCCGAGCGGCAATACCGTTTTCCGTTGGCTTACGGTGGGCAGCGCACACCGACGGCACAGTGGACGGCAACTGCGGCCGGGGCGGCGGTGCTGACCGACCAGAAAACACCGGTGCGCGTGACGCATGTTGTGTTTGGGCAGATTGTTGACATGGACGTGACCGATGCCAACAACATGGGCGCGGCGATGGCACCCGCCGCCTATGATACGCTGTCCCATCTGTTTGAGGATACCAATACCCAGCCGTCCGATTACGACCGAATTTTAACCGGCGACTTGGCGCGCGTGGGCAGTCGTCTGTTGCGTGACCTGTTCGCGCGTGACCAGATTGACTTGGGGCAGCCCTATGACGACTGCGGTGTGCTGCTTTACGGCAGTGCACAAGATGTTCATGCAGGCGGGTCGGGCTGTGGCTGCTCGGCGGCTGTGCTGTGCGGCGACATTCTCGACCGCATGGAGCGCGGCGCACTGCATCGGGTCATCTTTGCGGGAACCGGTGCGCTGATGAGTCCGACTTCGGTGCAGCAGGGACAGGGCATCGGCGGCATTTGTCACGCGGTTATTTTGGAAGGAGCATAGACCATGCAATATCTGCACGCTTTTATCATGGGCGGTGTCATTTGTGCGCTGTCCCAAATCCTGATTGACAAGACCAAGCTCACTCCGGCGCGCATCTTGGTTGGCTGTGTGGTGCTGGGTGTCATTTTGACCGCACTCGGTCTGTATCAGCCGTTGGTTGATTGGGGCGGCGCGGGTGCAACCGTTCCCCTGTTGGGCTTTGGCTATTCGCTTGCCAAGGGTGTGGCAACCGGAGTAGCAGAGCAAGGATTACTGGGTGCTTTCACCGGCGGTGTGACCGGTGCAGCGGGCGGCATTGCAGCCGCGATTGTGTTCGGCTGTCTATTTGCGCTGCTGTGCAAGCCGGTAGATAAGTCGAAGTAAGCATATAATAAAAAATTCCCGCCGAAGCGGGAATTTTTTTATGAAAGCAGTTTGCCGTGCTGGGGGGCGAGGTACTTATTGCTCGGTCATCTTGACATAGCGCATCAAAATCGTTGCAACTTCGGCTCTGGTGCTCTTTTCCTTGGGCGCAAAACGATTGTTTTCGCGTCCCTGTATGAGTCCAGCCGCCTGCATCGAAGCAACCGCCTGTTGTGCATAGTCGCTGATTTGGTCGCGGTCAGCAAAATCTGCCGAGCCAGTCGGCAATGTGTGCCCCTTATAGGCGCTATATCGGCTCAAAATCGCCGCGGTCTGTTCGCGGGTAATGCTCTGTGCGGGCGCAAACTGACTGCTGGACACACCCGAAACAATGCCGTTCGCCTTTGCCCATGCAACCGCATCGGCATACCATGTTCCGGCGGCTACGTCGGTAAATCCGGCCGCCTGTGCCGGTGCACTGTCACCCGACAGGCGATACAGCACGGTCACCAGCATAGCACGGTTCATGTCAGCATTGGGCGCAAAGGTGGTTGCCGAATCGCCTTGGAACAAGCCGCGCGCAACGACAAATGACACGGCCTCGGCATACCATGCCCCGGCGGGCACATCGGTAAACGAAACCGACGGTGCAGGTGTTTGGCTGTCCTCGCCGTCCTCAATTTTTTCAAACGTTACGACGACTTTATCGGTGCTTTTCAGTCCGGTCAACTTGCTTGTAATTTCGACTTCCTTGCCGTTGACCAGAATCTTTGCAATGCGGTATCCGTCATCGGGCGTGATGGTCACTGTACCGTTTTGGTCGGCCTTCACTTTGCCGCCGGTACCGCTGACCGAAACCGTCGGGGTCTTGTTGGTGCTCGAACTGCTGCCTGAACCGCTCGAACCGCTGCCGCTTGCGCTGCTGCCGCCCTGCGAGCCGGAATCGCCGTCTGTATCTCCGTTACCCGTGTCACCGGTATCCTGCCGAATGTCCAGCGTCAGTCCGGTCAGTTCGGTGCGGTTTAAGGCACGGTCGAGCAAGACAGCCTTGCCCGCTGCGGTCACTTCGGTGCCTGGCGACACCGAGAGTGTGCCAAAATCGAGTTTATCCGAATCGGCATTGAGTGGCGCACGCGACGCGATATACAGGGTTACGGTGTCGTTATCGACGGTTATCGCATGGCTTTCGGCCGTGCTTTCAAATTGTAGATTCTGGGCGTTCTTGACCGAGAAGGTGACCTCGGCCGCATAGCGGCCGGTGGTCACATCGGTCATCTGCACATGGGCAGTCGTTCCGGTCTGGTCAAAGGACATCGAAAGTCCTGCCGCAAACGCGGTCATCGGAAGCATTGTGGCCGCCGTCAGCACACAAATGCCCGTTTTTATCCAATGTTTCATCGTGTCCTCCTGTGTTGGGTCTTATCGTGCCCGGCGAACGTCCGATTCCAGTTTCAGCCCCGGCATACTGTCATAACGCGGCACGCTGATAAACGTGGTATCACTGGTCATGCGCGGATTGCTGCCGTTGGTGTCCTCGGCACGCCACATCTGGGCCTTGAGTTCAATCAAAACTTCATTTTTCAGGGTCGGCTTATCGCCGTGGTCTTCATTGACCTTGCGGAATGCCTCCTGGTCTTTGGGGATAAAGAGGAAGATACCGTCACTAATGTCGCTGACCTCTCCATCTTCGGGTATTTCGGCCAGCATCAGCAGTTGACCCGGCAAAGTCTTTTCGCTCGTGGTCGGTGCCTCGGACGAACCGGGAACCATGCTCTGGAACTTGCCCACAAGGCGCACGCTGTTATACAGCGGGTCACCGCGATAGCTGCCCACGATGATTACCGTACCTTCCGGAATGGTTTCGGTCTGACCGCCGCTCACTTCATAGGTATAGTCGGATTCCAACACGCCAATCGACGCCATCTCACCGAATGCTTCGGTCAAGAAGCGGTCGATATCAAAGGAAATGTTGTCGCCCGGATAGCTCAGAAGCGCAATGTCGGTCAGTTCTACCTCTTCCGGAATACCGGAAATTGCAATCTGCTTGGCATCGTACATCCAAATACGGGTATCATCTGCCGATACGTCCGGCTTGTTGAAGTAGGTCAGGAAGGTGTCGTCCTCCTGCGATTCATTTTTGTCAAATGTGCTCTGCTTGGCAATCTTCCAGTCATCGGTCTGTACCGTTCGGGTATCTGTATAGTTGTCTACCGATACAACCTGCATCCGTGCCAGACGTTCAGGGGTCAGCACCTCGCCAAACACCGGAAGTTCCTGTTCTTCACTTGCGTCGGTCTGCTGCTCGTCCTGCACTTGGTCAGCGTCTGTTCCTGTGGTGCTTTCGTCCTGTGCAGGCGGCTGTTCCTCGGCTGTGCCCTCGTCAATGGTCGGGGGTGTGGTGTCCTCGGTATCCGAAGGCTGTTCTTCGGTATCGGGCTGACCGTCCTCGGTCTGTCCCGGCTCAGCGGGCAGTTCGTCCTCTGGTGTCTGGTCGGGAACCTCGCCTACACCGATTTCGGGCTGCTGTTCGAACGTGTCCTCGTCGGCTTCGCCGTCCGGCTTCATTCCTTCTTCTTCGCCCTGCTCCGGCTCTATCGGCTGCGCCGGAACCAGTTCAAGTGCTGGAATTTGTTCCACGGTTTCGGTCTGGTCTGCCGCTTGGTCTTGCGATATGCGAACGGTAAAGCTGCCGCTCAGCGGTACATGCGCACCGGTGATTTTAATACCGCTGGTGTGCAGGATGCCGTCATTCTTGGCAGTAATCAAAACCGTTCCGTCCTCGTCGCGGGTGATATCGTATGTATCTGCGTCAATCACCTTGTCGTAGGAAATGCGCACTTCACGCGCCGAAGCCACATCTGCTTCAAAGCCCAGCTTGTCAATGACGCGCACCTTGTACGAGAATGCCATGTTGTTGGCTGCGCCCACAACATCATCATAGGTTTGTGTATTCTGTCCATCCGAAATGACAAAGGCAATCGGGTCGTCATTGCGCAAAATCTCATAGCCCTGTACCATAGAAGCGTCATTGACATTGATGGTCAGGCGCACGGTGTTGCGTACACTTTCATCTGCGCTGTCTGGGTGGGCAATCACTGCCGCGTCAACCGACGCACTCAGACCATTGACCTTTTGCTGTCCGTTCAGGCGCAGGCGGCGCGACTGGTCGTTCAAGTACCAAATATCACGGGTTTCTGTGCCGTTGTCCGCCAACATTTGCTTGGTCTGCTCGTCCAGTTCCATACCCCAACGGGTGAAGAACTCGGTCAAATCCTTGCCGGTCACATCGCCTGCAATGCGGGCAATGCGCGCGTCCTTGGTGGGTGCATCGATGTGTGCGCCTGCCTTCCACTGAGTAAAGAATTTGTTATAGAAGTCGAGCGGGCCGCTGCCGTGCAGCGCGTCGCCGTCCTCATCGTAAGCTAAATGCAACTGCCAGTACATGCCGAGCTGTACGAATACATCGCCAGCCTGACCGGGTTCGCCGCGTGCGACCTTGCTGAAAATCGACGGGTACATGCCTTCCAAACGGGACGGGCCAACCAGTGCGCCGGTCGATTCCGCGGTCTGCGCAACCAGCGAGTAAATATTGTTGGTAATCTCAGCATAACCGATTTTATCCATGTTATGTCCGACTTCGTGCGCGATGCCCCAACCGTACAGGCCATTCACATCGTCGCTGTCGTGGGTGTATGCGGTCTGGGCGAGCGGGTAACCGGTCACCATGCCGCGTGTCTCGGTGTAGTCAATGCCCACATATGCGCCCGCCGCAAACATGAACGCGCCGGAGAACATGCGCGAGAAGCGGATATTCTGACGGGTCTGCATGGGGTACTCGTAGGTATTGATGTTCGCATCGGCTGCGATAATGCCTTGGGTCTTATTGGCAAGGAAAATCAGTTCTTCCCATGCGCTGATAGCCTTGTAAAGCTGATTGGTCATTGCATCTACGTCGGCCTGTGCGCCGCCCAGACCGGTAAGCACCTGGTCAGCCGGCAGAGACAGCAACACGCTCGGCGTTGCAATCTCGGTTGCGTTGCGTGTATTGGTGCGCTTTACGCTGTCACCGGACAGGTTGAGCGTGGGCACATACGCCTTGAGTGCCTCGACATACGGACGCAGCACGGCTTTGCGCTCGGATTCGCCCTTTCCATACCACTGGTCAGGGGTCAGGTTGAGCAGCGGAACCGCTGTGATAACCGAATGGTTTTGGCTGGTGTCGCGCACTTGCAGCTTGATTTGTGCTGCGTTGCTGCCCTGATACTCGACATACAGCGAGCCGCCGCGCTCGCCCGAACCGGCATTGCCGATTTGTTCAAGGTAAATGCGGTTGCGGCCGTTGTGCAGTGCATAATTCTTTCGGGTCGCACTGCTTTCGGAATACTGCTGCCACTGTACCAGCGAAAGGTTATCGCCCTCGCCCAGTCCTTCGACATAGACCGAGATAGACTGATTGGACAGGGCGGACAGGCCGAGCGGCTGGAGCGCCGAAGCCGACTGACCGTATTTTGCATCCGCCGAAGCGCTGCGGGAGGTAAAGCCCGAACGCACGGTCAATTCATCCTGACGGTTTTCCAAAAGCTGCTGGGCGTTGTCCAGCTCATCGAGCATAACGGCACGGTCTACATAATAAGCGTCCTGTGCCTGTGCGCGGGTGCGCAGAGCCGCGATGGTGTCAGCCTGCACACCGCTCTTGAGTGCGGTGTGGCTGTCGTTGTCGAACAATGCCGAAATTTCGTCTGCCAGTCCGTCATACTGATAGAACGCGATTTCGGACAAGCTGATATTGCCCGCGCCGTCCCACTGTACGCCCTCAACGGTCAGTGAAGTGACCTCGGTTTTGGGGAACTTGACGATAAAATATTCGTTGTCCTTGGCCTTTTCAAACGATACCTTAGACGCATCTACCTTTTGACCGTTCAGCGAGATATTAAAACGGGTGAAGTAGTCGCGGAAGCGTTTTCCGTTGTTGTTCTGTACATCCTTGCCCAAATCCGGAACATAGATGAGGTAATCCATTTCATAGGCTTTGTCGAAATGGAAGGTAAACGCGCGCGAATTGTACCATGCACTTGCAATCCAGCTCGTGCGGTAATTGCCGTCATAGACCGAACCGGGCAGAGAACCCTTGCTGGCGTTATAGTCGGTGTTGCCCCACGGCACATCTGCCGAAGTGATAATCGACGCATCCAGACGGTTTGCGGTCGGCAGGTCGGGTGCGGTGATGTCCTGCACTTCGGGCTTTCCAATGGCGGTCAGCGACACCGGGCCGTTGCCGCGGTTGTTGACGCCGTATACCTGCACTTCATATTCGGTTTCGTTTTCCAGTCCAAAAATGGTTGCCGCAGTCTGATACTTGCCTTCGAGCACGGTAAAGGCGGCTCCACTGTCCTTCTTGCGGTACTGCACCTTGCTGCACTCGGTATCCTTGCCCGGCTTCCAGCTTACGGTCAGCAATCCATCCCCTGCCGTTACGGTCACGCCGTCCGGCTTATCAGGCACACTGTTGGGCTGCGGGGTGGCGCGCACAATATCCGACTTGCCGCCCTCCCAGACCTGACCGCCCGCACGCGATACCGGTGCAACGGCAAAGTAATAGGTCTTGAGGTTTTCCAGTCCAGTAACCGTGTACTGGGTGCGGTCGGTTTCGATGGTGTTGGTCATCTTGTCCGCGCTGGTGCCATAGTAAATCTTATAGCCGGTAATATTCTGGAATTCGTCCCAAGTCAGGCTGACTTCCTTGGCACCCGGCTGTGCCTTTACATTCTTGACCTGTACATCCTGTGCAACTGGATTTTCGGGTACAATGTCCTGCACAAATTTAATCTGCTCAATGACAACCGGCTGATTGTCCTTGACTTCGACTTCAATGGTCACTTTCTTGACCGGTATGCGCTTGCCAAGCGAGATGGTCACGACCTTGCGGCCATCGTCACGGGTCTGCATGGCCAGTACGCCGTCGGGCACATCGTCGCCAAAGGTCTGCTTGAGCTGCTCGCCGTCGGCAGTCTCCACGATAATGATGCCCTTTTCGACCGGGTTTGCGGTCGAGCTGACAATTTGTACCTGCTCCATCTCGACCGACTGGTCGGGCTGTGCATCCGATGCCAGCGGAATGGGCAATTCCATCTTGGACGCGCCATCCTTGGGTGCAAGCGTGACCGTGCTGCCATCGTCCGAGAACAGCGACGCAATCTCACCTCTTTGCACGTCCACCGTACCCGCCTGCGCAATCGCGTCGGTGATTGCGTTGGTGTCCACAACCTTGGCTGCAATCAGGCTGGTACTGCGAATCTGCGCATCACCCGATGCGCCTGCCGCCATGGTCACAGCTGCCAAGTCGGAAATATCCACCTTACCGTCGCCGTTTAAGTCGCAAGCTGCATCGGTTGTGTTCAACTTTTCTTTGACCTGCTCTACATCGGCTGCATCAACCTTGCCGTCTGCGTTCAGGTCGCCCTGTGTAAAGGTCGCGTCGCCGGTTCCGGCAATCAACGACTTAGAGTGCGTGTCCAAAGTCAAAACATCGCTGGTATAGGTCTTGAAGCCGTTGCCCGAAAAGCGCAAACGATATTCATTCTGACCGTCCTGCGCTGGCAGGCCTTTTGCCGCGATGTCAATATAAGAAACGCGGTCATCTTCGTGCCGCAGTGTGACCGTACCTGTGGCGCTGCCCTGCGAGAATTTCAGGACTCCATCTTGGTTTAGATTGCCCTGTGCAATCTCGCTTTGTCCTTGAAGCAGCGTCACTTTCAAATCGCCGTTTTCAAGTTTTTGCGACAGAATCGGATAATCCATGCGCAAAGTCGCTGTGATTTCTCCGGTTGCTGTGGCTGCGCTGCTCAGCGGCACGGTGCGTTGTGTACTTCCGGCTGCGGCTGCATGGGGGACGCTGCCGAGCAGCGACACGCCCACCGATGCGGCCAGCAGGCCGGAAACCGCTCTATGATACCATTTCATATGCGTTCCCATTTCCTTTCTGTGCCAGACGAGGGGTCTGTTTTTTGGTTACATATTTAAGTAACTTTCTTTGATAACGACGAATATTGTAACATAATTTTCCTACTTTGAACAGGGTGTTTTCTCTGCGTGCGTATTTTCTGCTACTATGCCAAAAAAGCGGTCTATGTCACAGACATAGACCGCTAATTTGCACAAAAACCAAGGTCATTCTTTTTGTTCGGGCAGTGGTGCCGTGGTCGGGAAGGCCAATGTCACCTTAAACAGGTCGCCGTCAATGGCAAGGTCAAACCTTCCGCCCATACATTCGGTCAGGCTGCGCGCAATCGACAGCCCCAGCCCGCTTCCTTCGGTCGCGCGTGCGGCATCGCCGCGTACAAACCGCTCCATCAATTCCTCGGTTTCAATATTGAGTTCTTCGCGCGAGATGTTTTTAATTGCAATCGTACACCATCCATCGCGCTGGCTCATGTCCAGATAAACCCGTGTGCCTGAAAGCGCATATTTGACAATATTGCCCAGCAGATTGTCAAACACGCGCCACAACAGGCGGCCATCGGCCAAAATGGTGCAGCTCTCATCGCCCATCCGGAGTACGGGCGATAAATTCTGCTCTTTCAGCCGTTCGCTGTACTCCCCCACCGCCTGCCGCAGCAGTTCGGCGGCATCGGTCGGTGCCAAATCCACATTGATGTTGCCCGTAGAAGCCTTTGACGCTTCTATCAAATCTTCCAGCAGCTTTTTGAGCCGCTGCGACTGCCGTTCCAACACGTCTGCATACTCCTTTGCTTCCTGTGGCTGTGGGTCGGTCTTTTTGAGCAGGTCTACATAATTGATAATCGAAGTCAACGGCGTTTTGATGTCGTGGCTCACGTTGGTCAGCAACTCGGTTTTCAGGTGTTCGCTTTTCATGCGGCGCTCTATCTCGACCGCCATGCCCGCCGAAATATTGTTGAGCCATTCGGCATGGGCGCGGAACGGGCCGTGTAAATGAGTCAGGTCAATCTTATAGGACAGATTGCCCTGTGCCAGCTTTTGCGCCCCGGTTTGCAGGCGGCTGCACTGACGCAGTACCCAGATAGCACCAACCAGCACCAATGCCGAAAACAGCAATACAATGCCGAACACATCGCCGCTGCCATCGCCGACGATATAAAAGAACAGGTATAGCAAAATCACGCCAATACTGCAAAGTATTCCCTGCTCCATCAGTCCCATTCGGTTTATCGCGCCGCAGACCGTGCGCCATAGGCGCTTGACCGCTTCCACTGCACGCTGAAAAATGCTCTGTGCACCCGAACCTTGCCACTCAAATTGTTTTGCTTTGTCCACGGCGCGCCGTGCGGTAGACTGCGCCTTTTGCGCAAAGTCCTGTACACGCTCCTGTACTTTATCGGTATCAATCTGCAAAATCATGCCCATTCGACCCGGTTCTGCCGGCTGTATCTCGCCGTCTGCTTCAAACGGCATGACGTTCTGTGTCTCCACCTGTGTGGAATACCTTTGCGGCTGCATCCGATTTTGTTCCCGGCGCTGTTCTAGCCGCTGCACTTGCTGCTTGCCAAACCGCAGCACCGGACGAAGTACATAATAAGTGACAGTCGTGCGCCAGAACTGCCGCGCCTTGATGCGCACGACCACTGTGCGCAGTAAGAAAAATCCGGTCAACAGTACCAGCCATGCCATACCTGCCGCAAGGAGCAAAAGAAAATCAATGCCATAATCAGCAATTCCACCTCTTGAGAAAGCGCCGACAATGCCCGCATTGCCAGAATAAACATTATCCCACACGCCAACCGCCACAGCCAAAACACAGCCTGCCAGAATGACCAGCACGAGCACCGGCCAGCGGTCAAAAAAGCGTAAATGGATGGGCGTTTCTGGGGTGTCCTCCGGGCGATGACCGGTCGCCAGCAGCAAATACAGCATCAGCAGCAGCGATGCCACGCCGCCGCCCAGCAACAGCACCATCAACATGCCTCTCTGTGCCTGAATAAAATCATATGCCATCTGGTACTGTCCCAGCGTATCATTATACACAGGAAATGCGCTGTCAAACCCAATTTCCAACCGTTTGGACGGGTCTTGCTCATACACCTGTGACTGCACCAGAACGGTTGCGGGTGTCCATGCGCCCCCCAGCGTCTTTACCGGATAGGTTTGCTGTGCCTCGCTGCTCATAACGGTCACACGCGCGCGAATATTGGTGACACTTGGGTCATACAGCTCTTCCAGTTGTTCCTTTCTCTCAATGCTCTCCGGTGTAGACGCATATTGCAAGGCATAATATTCTTCCAGGTCCTCTATGGTCTGCCCTTGGTATCCATTCTGTGGGCCGCTTTCCACCAACATGGTAAACCACGAGGTTTCTTCCATTGGGCGATTGCCCAACGCATCAATCACCAGTCCATAGAGCGTTACCACGCTCCCATAACCGACGGCGAACAGCGATAGCAATAACAGCAGCGCTGCCAGCAATTTGGTGCCGCCAGCATATTTCTTAGATGATTTCATGTTGTTTTCCCTCCTTTTTCAAACTTATAGCCCTGCCCCCACACGACCTTTACATAGCGGGGTTCGGCTGGTGTGATTTCAATTTTCTCGCGCAAATGGCGAATGTGTACGGCAACCGTTGAATCGTTCCCATAGGCGTCTTCTTTCCACACCGCCGCATAAATCTGTGCGGTGGAAAACACCTGCCCGGCGTTGCTCATCAACAGTTTTAAAATGCTGTATTCGGTCGGCGTCAGCGAAACCGGTTCGCCGTCCACCTCGACCAGTTTGCTTTCATCGTCCAACATCACGCTGCCTATCGTGATGACCTGCGGTTTTTGCGGCTCGGTCGGCATACTGCCCAGCAAGGTATAGCGTCTAAGCTGCGACTTGACCCGCGCCACTACCTCCATCGGGTGAAACGGCTTGGTCACATAGTCATCCGCGCCGATGGTCAGCCCTAACACCTTGTCGGTGTCCTCGCTCTTGGCGGTCAGCAAAATGATGGGCAAATTAGACCGTTCGCGTAATTTGGCCGTCGCTGCAATGCCGTCCATTTCGGGCATCATAATATCCATCAGTGCAAGATGAATCTTATGCTTGTCCAGCGCTTCCAGCGCCTGTGCGCCGGTATAAGCTGGTATTACCTGATAGCCTTCGGCCGAAAGATAAATGGTCAGTGCATTGACAATATCATGGTCGTCGTCACAAACCAAAATGTTATACATGATAGCGCCCCCTTCACCCCCTGCCGAATGATATCATTCGTATTGGGATGTACTTTATCTGCCTTTATTGTCTCATAAACTTTTTTAAAATCCTAGTAGCCAAACCTTTAAGATTTCTTTAACTTTACCGATTGACACCCGCTGCCCTTTCGGGTACTCTAACAGGGGAATCCCCATTTTATTTTCAGGAGGAATGATTTATGGAACTCGGTATTCAGGGTTATCAAGAACTGACCGTCACCGATAATTTACTTGCCTGCAATGTCGGCAGTGGCTCGGTTGCCGTTTACGCGACCCCTATGATGATTGCCGGCATTGAGGGCACAGCAGCCGGCAGTGTTGCCCCCTACCTGCCCGAAGGCAAAACCACGGTCGGCACACAGATGAATGTTTCCCATGTCGCTGCAACGCCCGCCGGTATGAAAGTACATTTTGAAACCAAACTCATCGAAATCGCACCCAACGGCAAAATTTTAACCTTTCAGGTTGCGGCATTCGACGAAGCCGGTCTGATTGGCGAAGGCACCCATCAGCGCGCCATTGTGGACAAAGAACGCTTTGAAGCCAAGGCACAGAGCAAAAAAAGTTGAGATTTCCCTTTTTGTGTCACCCCCAGCCTATCTGGGGGTGTTTTTTGTTTTTCCCCGCGTTTTTTAATCTCTCCGGTATCACCGGTTTTACGCTTTTCTTTTGTTCTCGATTTTATAACCCAAAGATATTTGTATAAATTTGTGAAAAAATATTGTTCTTTACGCCTACTCGCGGTATTATATAAATAAATTTATGGAAAAATGCCGAAAATGTTGCGAATAAACATTGGAAGTACTTTATTTGCCCAAGTATCTTATCCAGTACTTCACCGGTTTGTTGCTTGAAAATAAGAGCTTCCAAATCCAAAGGGCGTTCTTACTTTTTCAAAATTAAGGACACCTTTTTCTTATCATCGGACAAAACGGCATTTTACTTCCCTGCACATGTGCTCTGTAAGCGGGCGAAGGTGGATATCAACTTTAAAAAGGGGTCAAAACTATGAAAAAGGCTGTAAAACAGTCAACTTTGTTGATGCTTTTGAACGTGGGTACCATCCTATTGGTTATCTTAATGGCAACCTTGTTCGCATGTTCAATCGCTGCAAACAACCATGCACTGCAAATGTATAGCGATGAGAAAGAATTGACATTAGGGGCACAACAGTTTATTGATGCTTCCGGTTACCTGACAGACCAAGCCAGACTGTGCGCCGCTACCAGCGAAAAAAGATATTATGACAACTATCAAACCGAAGTCAACACCACAAAAAATCGTGAAGCTGGTTATACCCGAATGGATACCGTTGGCATGACCGATTCGGAAAAAGCGCTGATTTCACAAATGTCCGAATTGTCTAATACCTTGGTGCCGCTTGAAGAAGCCGCGATGAATAATGCGCTGTCTGGCAACACCGATTTGGCCATCCAATATGTATTCGGAGATGAATATACCACAAATCTGACTCAAATTCAATCACTGCAAAGCCAATTTTTGGAGGCCATCGACACCCGACTGACCAACGAAATTGAGCAGCAACAACGAAACATTACCGTGATACAAATTGTAATGATAATCTTTGTTGCCATTATTATCGTATTCCAGATTTTCAGCACCTTCTTTATCAAGAAAAAGGTCATCTCTCCGCTTCAATCGGTTCGCAACGAAATGCTGGAATTTGCAAAGGGCAATCTGTCTGCAACCTCCGCTGTTGAGGCCGATTCTTCCGAACTGGGTATGCTGGTCTATTCGGTTAACAAAATGCGCAACCAACTGAAAAAATACATTTCCGATATCCATGAAAGCCTGATGAAAATTGCACAGGGCAACCTCAACTTTGAACCAGAATTTGAGTATGTCGGTGACTTCGCACAAATCCAGACTTCTATGAAAGAAATCAGCGATTCCGTGCGCGATACATTTGAGGAAATTGATACGGCTGCCAATCAGGTCGCTATGGGCGCCGACCAAGTATCCATCGGTGCTCAGGCTCTGAGTCAGGGCGCAACCGAACAGGCAAGCGCAATTGAAGAACTCTCGGCAACCGCACAGGATATCTCCAACAAAATCAGCATCAATGCAGAACATACCAAATCCGCTGACGAGCACGGCAAATCTGCCGGTGAACAACTCAATTCCAGCAGCCAGAAAATGCAGGAACTGGTCGTTGCTATGGATGTCATCAACCAGAAATCCAACGAAATCCAGCGCATTGTAAAGACCATCGACGACATTGCCTTCCAGACCAATATTCTTGCACTGAACGCAGCCGTAGAAGCCGCTCGCGCTGGAACCGCCGGAAAGGGCTTTGCCGTTGTAGCCGATGAAGTGCGCAATCTGGCCGGAAAATCTGCTGAAGCGTCCAAAACTACACAGGAACTGATTAAAGATTCGGTGGCCGCCGTCGCACAGGGCTGTGTTCTGGTCGAAGATACCGCCAATGCTCTGCAAAAAGCAAGTGAATTTACCGAAGAAGTGACCGCCGCAATCTCTGTCATTGCAACCGCTTCCACTGAACAGGCACAAACCATCCTCCAAGTCACACAGGGTATCGACCAGATATCCAGTGTTGTACAGACCAACTCGGCAACCGCCGAAGAAGATGCTGCTGCAAGCGAAGAATTGTCTGGTCAGGCCAGCAAGCTGAAAAAGCTGATTGAAAAGTTCAAAATGTCTGAATATTCACCTGTTTATGAGCCTGCTGCCGCAGAACCTTCGCCCAGCACTTCATTCAACACTGTGCCGTTCTCACAAAATACTTCCGCATTTGACAAATATTAAACCCATACTGTAAGTGGTCACAAGGCCTCATGCACCATATGCCCATACCGGTTCACCAATTTTATCCGTTTTTCTGTGTGCTGCATTGACAACACCGGACTTTATTTGGTATAATAATTAAGCTGGTATCGGCTGCCATGGTGGAACTGGTAGACACAAGGGACTTAAAATCCCTCGGTAGCAATACTGTGCGGGTTCGATTCCCGCTGGCAGCACCACACAAAAAAACTCCGTATCATTTCGATACGGAGTTTTTCTTTTTCTTCTTCTCTTATCTGGATGCCGATTCAATCTGCATGGTTTGCATTTGTTCGCGGGTTACACCGTTCTTTTTGCCGTAATTGACCCAATAGGTGGTCGAAGCGCGGATAAACATGCCCTTGGTCAGGGGCATGGTGATATGCAGGGTTTGATATTTAGCGTTCACAATCGAAGTGGCAAGCCGCTTTATTTTGCGCGCCGCCAGTCCAGCAAACGGCGTATCTAAAATTGCTTCTCCGCTTCCAATCTTGAGCACAGAGCCAAAACGGTATCCATTCTGTTTGCAAAACAATTCTATCATGCGTACTGCGATATCATTTTGTTGATGCTCAATGAATCCGCAGTTAATGAGCACAGACACCACCAGTTTTTGCTTGGGCGGATGCTGTTCGAGCACTTTCAGAAAGTTCAGCAGAGAAACCGGCAAGGCATCTGCATAAAGTGGAAACACCAACAGCACATCGGAAAAATCCGACAACTTTTCACAGATTTCCACATGATTACTGGGCGACAGGTTGCAATATTGGGTCTGTGCGGTGCAGTCTTTGCAAAACAGTTCGGCATAGCGCTTGGAATTGGAACGAGGGGCACGCGGACTGCCGTTTAAAACCAGGATATTTACCACTTGCGCACCTCTTCTCTCACCGCATCTTGCAGCAGGTTCTGGGGAACAAACCGGACTTCGTAGCGCTCAAAGTTCATATTGCGCGCATTTCTGTCCACCAACTGCCGAAACAATGCCTGTTCTTCGTCCGATATCTCGCCGTATGCAAGAATCGTCGCCTGCTTGGGCACAACTGCCCGCTGTACATGGTGGGTTTCTCCGTCCACTATCCGAATAAATGCCTGCTGAATCGGGATAGCCCGTTCCAGCATGGTTTTCATAATGGTATCATACCCGCCATACTTAATGCGGCTGACGTACAGCACGCGGTCGCTTTGTGCGATGCAGGGATAAATGTGCACGGCGTCATCTCGAATCACACATTTTCCCGGTGTTTTTGTCCAGCAGCCAAAGCAGCCCACACAATGCGCGATTTTGCACGCAGATAGGTCAAAATAGCGAATATCTTCCCTTTTCTGGTCGATGTCCTGCAATGGCGTATCGGTTAAAATCAGTTTCATTGGCATAAGGCTCCCTAGATGTTTGTCAATGCTCCTATTTTACCATACTCCGCAAAAGATGTAAATGATTCGCAATTCTATTTTATCGTTCGCAATGCAGATTGACCGGCAATCGTGCATCAAAGTTCGGTTCCGTATACCTCAACCTGTGTCAACGCCGGGAAGGGGGACGGGTCATCGGCCTTCTTCAAATCGGACAGTTTGAGCCAGCTTACTTGCTTAGGCTCAAAAGTAAAGGTCTGGGCATGTCCACCCTTTTCAAGCGGCAACAGCATCTCGGTTCCATCCGAGAAACTCAACTTTGCCTGCTCCCACCAGTTATCATGCGGGAAATCGGCTCTGAGATATACAACCACGCGGTCAATCGAGACCGTTCTGCCAAATTCCAACGTCCACTCGGCGTCCTCTCTCTGGTTGATGCCCCAAGACTGATAGGGCCATTTGCCGTGGTGGTAGGGCGCAACCACGCCGTCAATGGCGTTCATTGCGGCGAAAACCGATTCTCCTCTGGTTTCTACGTTGGCGCTTGCATGGGGGAAGCTGTGGGTCAAACCATGCTGGTCGTTGGGGTTGCATGCCAAATTGCGGTAAGCATTGACCTCAAACGGGTAAGCGCGGCGCACATAGACCAGATTGCGGTCGCCTACGAACGCATTGGGGCAAAGGTTCAGCTTCTTGTCCCCAAAAGGAATTTCATACTGCATTTCACCGGTCAAGTATACCAGCGATTTTTCAATCGTGCCATCGACCGAAATCCAGTAAAACGTGTTGACGTCGTCCACGTTGATAACAATTTTATCGCCTTCCTGATAGCAGTCGCGGTAAACCAGTGCGGCCTCATCGGTTCCGCAAACCTCCATGCAGGTTTCCTGCATCTGATTGACTATTTTAATTTTTATTTCGCTCATACTGCTGACCTTCCTTTCCGTTTTGTACGCTATCCTGCACAAAACAGCCCCGCCCCCGACCCGGGTGCGGGGCTGTCCAACTTGCACGCCGAATCACTTCAAATCGCGGTTTGCAATGTGGTCCATATCTGCGTAATCCTGATTTTCGCCGCACATGCCCCAGATAAAGGTATATGCACGCGAGCCACAGCCCGAATGAATCGACCAGCTGGGCGAAATGACGGCTTCTTCATTGTGCATAACAATGTGACGAGTTTCCTGCGGCTCGCCCATGTAGTGCATCACAAACGCATCGTCGTCCATATCCAGATACAGGTAAACTTCCATGCGTCTGTCATGGGTGTGTGCCGGCATGGTATTCCATACGCTGCCGGGCAGCAAACGGGTCATGCCCATTGCGAGCTGACAGCTATCGACCTGACCGGTTACGATATACTTATTGATGATTCTGTGGTTGCAATCTTCCATGCAGCCAGTCTCGACCTTGTTTTCGTCCTTGATGATGACAACACCGGGCTGTGCCTCACCTTCGGGCTTAATGTGTACGGTCGGGTAAGTGGTGTGTGCGGGTGCGCTGTTCATGTAGAACTTGGCCGGATTGCTGGCATCCTTGCTGGCGAACGTAATGTTCTTGCTGCCGCGGCCGATGTACATGCCTTCTCTTGCGCAGACCTCGTAGGTCTTGCCGTCCACGGTGATAACGCCGTCACCGCCGATGTTGATAAGGCCAAGCTCACGTCTTTGCAGGAAATACTCTGCGCGCAGCTCATCGCCGGCTTTCAGTTCCAAAGTCTGCTTGACCGGAACGGCTGCACCGGTGATAATGCGGTCGATGTGGCTGTACACCAGCTTGGTTTCATCGGCCTGAAACAGGTTTTGAATCAAAAATTCTTCGCGCAATCTTTCGGTTGTGTAGTGTTTGACGTCCTTCGGGGATGCTGCTGTTCTAACTTCCATCTCTTAATCCTCCTAATCTGGTGCATACACCGAATAAGTAAACCGGTTTTCCTATGCTTTATTTCAGTATAGAGGAGAAAATTTGTTTTGTCAATCGGGTATTTCTGAAAAAAGGAAAAACATGGGGCGCGCCCGTTGATTCGGGCGCGCCCCATGTTTTCAATCGCTTTTGGAAGGGTTCTTTTTTGACCGCTTATTCCTGTTTTTCGGTCAGTGTATAGGCTGTTTTTGGTGCCGTTGGCTCATCATCCGCCACCAAATCAAAATAGTCTTCATCCTGAATTTCCGGTCTACGGTGCCGAATAACCGCAATGATGATGGCATACAGCACGATTGCCACCAATCCACCCGAAAATCCGTTATTATACAGATTCATGCCCGCAACCGGTGAGCCGGTATACAGCACCACCGACGCATGAATGAAACCGGCTAACACGCCATAAGGCCAACCGAAATAGCCGCTGATAGGGGCAAGCGTCGTGCAGAACAGGCAAGCAAGCTGTACCGCACTGTCGGATAGTGACCAGTGCATAATCAGGCTGCCCAGCAACACACCGCACATGACCGGCAAAATGTTGCGGGCATGTTTGCCAAATGCCGAAAATCCGATGATAGTCAAAATACCGCCCACGGTGGGACCGTTGAGGTCGCCGCCAATCAATGCAATCATGCCCAATCCAATCAAACCGTTGATACCGGCATTGATGAGCGTGGGCGCAGGGCCGAACATGCGCAGATAATCGCTCGGCGCACGGCCGCTGGTGCGCAGCAGACGCAAATAACCGCGCCATGCACAAGAAAGTTTTGGCTTGCAGCCGAACAAACCGCCTGCCAACAGCGCCAGAGACAGGCCGCCCAACAGCACGGCAAACGGCACTGCCTGACCGGTCGCCCAGCGATATTGGGTTGTCGGGGTGGCGCCCAGCGAACTGATAAGCGGCACAATGAGCACGGCAATCAAGCCGCAGGCAAACCCAATATTATACAAATTCATACCATTTTGCACTTTGTAGGTATAAGCCGACAACGCGGGCAAAATAAACCCAATGACTGCGCCGACCAAAATGCCGGTTGGCAGCGTACCCCATCCGTTATCCAGCACAAAATAGCTGACCACCGGTGCAAGTGCGGTTCCCATCAATCCGGTCGCTGCATATTTGCCGAACGGCTCGCGGCGGCTTTTGGCATACAGCCAAGTCCCCAGCAAAATGGGCCAGATGTTGACGAAATTTTTTCCGAACAGCGAAAATCCGGACATCAACCCGATAACCACCAGTGTAATACCGTTCGCCGGTACGCGGGCGGCGTGCAGAATCAGTAGGCTGATGGCGGTGACGATGGCGGCATTGACCAGTGCCGCACCCAATCCAGCAACCAGAACATAGTCGGTAATCAGTGCATCTTCGGTCAAGACGATTTTGACCAATCCGGACAGCACCTTGGACGGTGGCCCAAGCACCAGACCGGCTACAAATAACAGCGCCGCATATCCCCACAGAAATAGGAACATACGTTCGTAACGTGTGTGTGCATGTGGCTCCATAAAACAGAGTCTCCTTTTACGGAACAATCCGCCGAAATCCGAACGCAAACGTTCGGTCTTTGCGATTGTAACAAATCCGGCCGCATTCGTCAAGGCAAGCACCTAAACTGACCCAAATAACGCCAAAATTCGGCAAAAAGAAAAGACTGCCCCCAACTGGGGACAGTCTGCTGCCGCTGCGCCAAGCGCTGCTTACATGGTCACATGCCGCGCAAGGAAGCTGGCAGCGGTCTGGCTGAGTTTGGTTTCTACCTCGGTCGCTACGGTGTCCTGTGCATCGGACAACAGCGCCACACAGCCAGTCACATCTCCTTCGGAGATAATCGGCGCGGCAACAATGACGTGATAGGGGTCGCCGTCCGAAATATGCAGTTCTGTGTCCGAACCGGTGTGTTCATAAATATGGCGCTGCTCCATGAGCATTTCCAAATCACCCGAAATCGACTTTTCAAAAATATCCTTTTTGGCGCCGCCTGCCGCCGCTATGACCGCGTCACGGTCACAGATGGCACAGGATAACCCCGCCGTGCGCGAGAGCGCTTCGGCCAGTTCGCCCGCAAACGTACCCAATTCGCCCATCGGCGAATACTTTTTAAAGATGACTTCCCCATCTCGGTCGGTATAAATTTCCAAGGGGTCGCCCTCACGGATGCGCATGGTCCGGCGGATTTCTTTGGGAATCACGACACGGCCAAGATCATCAATCCGGCGCACGATGCCCGTTGCTTTCATATGCGTATCTCCTCCCAGAATCGGATTGTTCTTTCTTGATGATGATGGTAGTATTTGCGCGCAAACAGCAAATATGTAAGTTGACCGCCCGGACAGCATGAGAAAAAATCAACAGAGCAGAAAAATTTTGGAAATTTTTCGTGCAGCCGCTGTTTTTTCGCAAATCAAAGGGCTGATTTCACTGTAAACCAAAAAAATACCGGGTATGCCTTGGCAGAGAAAGATTTTTTCAGCGGGCGGGTGTCAGATTGACGAAAAGTGCTAGCAATTTAACCCGTAAAACTGTGAAAGCGACGAAATGTTAAAAAATACAAAAAAAGATTATACATTTGTATGGAACAGGTGTATAATACTAACAAGTTGTCGGAAAAGACAGATGTATTTCTGATAAAGACAGCTTGATTTGCAACATTTAGAGGGAGGAAAACAGAATGAAAAAGGCACTGAGTTTGTTTCTTGCGGCAGCCCTGTGCACCGGCGCACTGGCTGGCTGCGGCGGCGGCTCGGACGCAAACAGCGGCAGCGATTCGGCTACTGCATTTAAAATCGGCGGCACCGGCCCGCTGACCGGCAACACCGCAATTTATGGTAACGCGGTCAAGAACGGCGCACAGATTGCTGTTGACGAAATCAACGCCGAGGGCGGCGCCATTCAGTTTGAACTGAAGATGGAGGACGACGAGAACGACGCAGAAAAGGCTGTTTCGGCTTACAACGCGCTCAAGGACTGGGGCGTACAGCTTTCTCTGGGTTCGGTTACAACAAAGCCCTGTGAGGCAACTGCAACCGAAAACTTCGCTGACCGCATCTTTGCACTGACCCCGTCGGCTTCTTCCACCGCCGTCACCGAGGGAAAGGACAATGTGTTCCAGATGTGCTTCACCGACCCCGGTCAGGGCACCGCTTCGGCTGACTACATTGCGGAAAATCAGCTGGGCACCAAAATCGCTATCATTTACCAGAACGACACCCCGTATTCTTCGGGTATCTATGAAAAGTTCAAGACCGAAGCAGATGCAAAGGGTCTGAACATCGTTTCGACCACCACCTTCACCGCTGCCAGCGCTACCGACTTCTCGGTTCAGCTCGGTGAGGCAAAGGCAGCCGGTGCTGACCTGCTGTTCCTGCCCATCTACTATCAGGAAGCTTCGCTGATTTTGCAGCAGGCTAAGAACATGGACTACGCTCCCAAGTTCTTCGGCGTGGATGGCATGGACGGTATTCTGACGCTGGAAGGCTTTGACACTTCTCTGGCTGAGGGCGTTATGCTGCTGACTCCGTTCAACGCAGACGCAACCGACGAGAAAACACAGAACTTCGTCACCAAGTACAAGGAACAGTTTGGCGACGTGCCCAACCAGTTCGCAGCCGATGCCTATGACTGTGTTTACGCTTATAAGGCAGCACTCGAAGCCGCTGGCGCAACACCGGATATGTCGGCAGAGGAACTGTGCGACAAGATGATTGAAGTATTCCCGACGCTGACCTTTGACGGTCTGACCGGCGAGGGCGTAACCTGGGATTCGACCGGTACGGTCTCCAAGAGCCCCAAGGGTATGGTCATCGAAAACGGCGCTTATGTCGGTATGTAAAGAGTAAAATGTACGAAATCCGCAGGAGAGGCAGCCGGCAACATCACCGCACGGCGCTCTCCTGCGCTTTTTTCTGCCTATGGTGCGGGGCGACGGCTTGCACGTTCGAGCCTCCGCCCTGCATCATCGGCTCATTTATAGAAAGAACGAGGTGTATCGCATGACCTTTTTATCCTATCTGATTAACGGTATCAGTTTGGGCAGCGTCTACGCAATCATCGCGCTGGGGTACACGATGGTTTACGGCATCGCAAAAATGCTGAACTTCGCGCACGGCGACGTCATTATGGTAGGCGCATACATATCCTTCTGCACAACAAGTTATCTCGGCCTGTCTCCGCTGGTGTCGGTGCTGCTGGCGATTGTAGTCTGCACCGTGCTGGGCATCGGTATCGAACGGCTGGCCTACAAGCCCTTGCGTCAGGCACCCGCGCTCGCCGTCCTTATCACGGCAATCGGTGTGTCCTACTTCCTGCAAAATGCAGCCCTGCTTATCTGGGGTTCCAGCTCTAAAACCTTTTCGTCGGTTGTGGGCGACTGGTCGGTCAAGCTGTTTGACGGGCAACTGACCATCACCGGTGTCACCATCGTCACCGTTTTGGCCTGCGTTATTATCATGGTCGCTCTGACCCTGTTTACCACAAAAACCAAAATGGGTACTGCTATGCGCGCGGTATCCGAGGACAAGGGCGCGGCGCAGCTCATGGGCATCAGCGTCAACGGAACTATTTCGCTGACCTTTGCCATCGGCTCCGGCCTTGCCGCTATCGCGGGCGTGCTGCTGTGCTCGGCATACCCCATGCTCATGCCCACGACCGGTTCTATGCCCGGTATCAAGGCATTTACCGCGGCAGTCTTTGGCGGCATCGGCTCGATTCCGGGCGCGATGATTGGCGGCATCCTGCTCGGCATCATCGAAATCTTCGCCAAAGCCTATATCTCCACCCAGCTTTCTGACGCGGTGGTGTTTGCCGTTCTGATTGTCGTGCTGCTGGTCAAGCCTGACGGCTTACTGGGCAAGCACAAGAGCGAGAAAGTGTGAGGTGAGCCAAATGAAACAATCTCGAACTTTATTGGCAGACAAGCGCGACAGCGTGATTTCGTTCGGCATCGTCATCATTGCCTTTGTGCTCGTGCAGATTCTGATTTTGACCGGCAATATCTCCTCGTCGCTCAAAGGCCAGCTTGTCCCCATCTGCGCCTATATTATTATGGCCGTTTCGCTCAACCTGACCGTCGGTATCTTGGGTGAACTGTCGCTCGGTCATGCCGGCTTTATGTCGGTCGGTGCCTTTTCGGGCATCGTCGCCACCACCAGCCTTGCCGAAGCCATTCCCTTCGCCCCGCTGCGTTTGGCAGTTGCTATGGTCATCGGTGGCCTGTGTGCCGCCGTTGCCGGTGTCATCGTCGGTGTGCCGGTACTGCGCCTCAAGGGTGACTACCTCGCCATTGTCACACTGGCATTTGGTGAAATCATCAAAAATATCGTCGGCGTGCTGTACGTCGGCGTGGACGGCAAGGGCTTGCACTTCGGCCTGATTGAGCAGGGCTTCACGCTCGAAGAAGGCGGCAAAATGATTATCAACGGCCCAATGGGTGTCAGCGGCGTCACCAAGATTTCCACTTTCACTTCGGGCTTCGTCCTCATTCTGGTTACGCTGTTCATCCTGCTCAACCTCATCCACAGCCGTACCGGCCGCGCTATCATGTCGGTACGCGACAACCAGATTGCCGCCGAAAGCATCGGCATCTCGGTCACCCGCTACAAACTGCTCGCTTTCGTCATCTCGGCAGCTTTCGCGGGCATGGCGGGCACACTGTATGCCATGAACTTCTCGACCGTCACCGCCGCCAAATTCGACTTTAACACCTCCATTCTGATTCTGGTATTCGTCGTTCTGGGCGGTCTGGGCAACATCTGGGGTTCCATCATTGCCGCCGCTCTGCTGACCGTACTGCCCGAACTGCTGCGCGCGGTCAACGATTACCGTATGCTCATCTATGCAATCCTGCTCATCGTCATGATGATTTTCAACAACTCCGGCATCAAAACCCGCCTGCTCGAAAAGCGCGCGGCGCGTAAAGCCAGCAAGGAGGGCGTATAACTATGGCTATGTTGGAAGTAACCAAGCTGGGCATCTCGTTCGGCGGTCTGCGCGCCGTCGATGACCTGTCCATGTCCATCGAAAAAGGCGGCCTCGTCGGTCTTATCGGCCCCAACGGTGCGGGCAAAACTACCGCTTTTAATATGCTGACCGGCGTTTACCGCCCCACAGACGGCGGTATCCGTCTGGACGGTGAAAACCTCGTCGGCAAAAAACCGCACGACATCTGTAAACTGGGCGTGGCGCGTACCTTCCAGAACATCCGCCTGTTCCCCAAGCTGTCGGTACTGGACAACGTAAAGGTTGGCCTGCACAATCAGGTGCGCTATTCGCTGCTCGAAAGTATGCTGCATCTGGGCAGTTATCGCGCCAAAGAACAGGAAATGGACCGCAAAGCGCTGGAAATCCTCAAAGTATTCGACCTCGACCACGAAGCCTATGGACTGGCGGCAAACCTGCCCTACGGCAAACAGCGCAAACTAGAAATCGCCCGCGCACTGGCGACCGAGCCCAAATTGCTGCTGCTCGACGAACCGGCAGCCGGCATGAACCCCAACGAGACCGGAGAACTCATGGAGACTATCGGTTTGGTGCGCGAAAAGTATGGCGTAACCATCCTGTTGATTGAACACGACATGAAACTGGTACAAGGCATTTGCGAATACTTGTATGTACTCAACTTTGGACGGTTGCTCGCACAAGGCTCCCCAAAAGAGGTACTCAATGACCCGGCGGTCATCAAGGCCTATCTGGGCGACTAAAGGAGGGCTTTTATATGGCAATGCTTACCGTAGAAAATCTGAATGTCTATTACGGCATGATTCATGCACTCAAAGATGTATCCTTTCACGTTGACCAGGGCGAAATCGTCGCCCTCATCGGCGCAAACGGTGCGGGCAAAACCACAACGCTGCACACGGTCAGCGGTATGCTTCCCGCGAAGTCCGGTTCGGTGCAGTTTGAAGGCCGCGAAATCGTCAAGACCCCCGGTCACCAAATCGTCAAGCTGGGCATGTCCCATGTGCCCGAAGGCCGCCGCGTCTTTTCCGAACTCACCGTTTACGAGAACCTCAAAATGGGCGCCTATACCCGCCGCGACAAAGCCGAAATCGCCCAAACCTTGGAAATGGTTTATGAGCGCTTCCCACGCCTGAAAGAGCGTACCCGCCAGCTTGCGGGCACGCTGTCGGGCGGTGAACAACAAATGCTCGCGATGGGTCGCGCACTCATGGCACACCCCAAAATCCTGCTGATGGATGAACCGTCTATGGGTCTGTCTCCGCTGTTCGTCGGTGAGATTTTCAAAATCATCGAGGAAGTCAACAAACAGGGCGTAACCGTGCTGCTGGTCGAGCAGAACGCAAAAAAAGCGCTGTCCATCGCCCACCGCGCCTATGTCCTCGAAACCGGTAAAATCGTGCAGGAAGGCAAGGCAAGCGACCTGCTCAACGATGAGTCCATCAAGAAAGCCTATCTGGGCGAATAAATCGCCTTGCGGCGTGCGCCGTATCCTGTTACAATAAAGAAAAGGACACACCAAAGGGGGCTTGTCTTTATGGAAAAAACCATCATCACCATCGCCCGGCAATATGGCAGCGGCGGCCGTACCGTCGGCAAAATGCTCGCCGAACGCATGGGTATCCCGTTCTATGACCGCCAAATCATCGAAATGGCTGCCGAGGACAGCGGTATCAACGCCGCTCTGTTCCACGACGAGCAGAAACCGCACAGTCTGCGCTCCCTGCTCAAAGGCGGCTATCAGGGCAACCGTCTGCTTTCGCCCGAAAGCGCCGGATTTACCAAGGATGACAACCTGTTCAACTACCAAGCCAAAATCATCCGTCAACTGGCAGACGAGGGTTCGTGCGTGTTGATTGGCCGCTGTGCCGACTACATCCTGCGCGACCAGCCCGACGTTGTGCGCGTGTTCGTTCATGCTCCGGCTGACTTCTGCTTGCAGGAGGCCATGAAGGTCAACAGCCTGCCCGAACGCGATGTCGAACGCCTCATTGTCAAAACCGACGACTATCGCGCACGGTACTACAAATACTACACCGGACAGGAATGGAAAGACGCGCGCAACTATGACCTGTCGCTGAACAGCGCAAAGCTGGGCTTTGACGGTACGGTGGAAGCTATCTTAGCTTACATCGAAGTGCGCAAAAAGTTCGACCCGGCGCACGCATAACCCCTAAACCTTACATTCAAAAACCGCCTGCCATATGGCAGGCGGTTTTACTCTCTTTTATGCTCATAGGCTCAAAAAAGAAAGCGGTCAGCTTTGTGCTGACCGCTTTGTGCTTGGTTTTACTTGCTCTGATAGGTAATGAAACTCTGCATAATCTGTGCAACCTGCACGCGGGATGCCTGACCCTTGGGGTTCATGTCGTTCGCGCCGTCGCCGTTCAAAATGCCGTTTTCTGTCGCCCATGTCATCGCATCTACTGCGTAGCTGCTGACCTGTGCGGCATCGTTAAATGCGCTCAGATTGCCCGAAGTGGCTGGGCTGCCCGCATAGCGGTACAGCATGGTCACAAGCTGCTCACGGGTCATGGTGCCGGTCGGGTTGGAGCCATCCGAAATACCCTGCGCAACCGCCCAATCCAATCCTGCCTGATACCAGTTTGCACCGGTCTGGGTGGTGCCTGCACCGTCGAAACGTGCCAGCACCGTCCAAATCATAGCGCGATTCATACTTTGATTGGGGCTGAACGTATTGTCACCTGTGCCGGAAAACAGCTCGCGGCTGGTTGCAAACGCAACCGCGTCCGCCTGCCATCCACTTGCCGGAACATCGGCAAAGCTCTTGCTGTTGTCCACAATCTTCACGGTATCCCCATCGCTCAGCGCAACCTGTACGCCGTCGCTGGTAGTCAGGCTGGTCTTTATCACTTCTTCGGTACCGTCTGCCTTGACCAATACCGCAACCGTGCCCGCGGTCACGCTCTTTACTGGAATTTCAACCGAAACGGTCTTACCTGCCGGTAGGTCTACTGTAACCGTCGGCGCACTTTCGCTGTCGGAAGTCGCCCGCACGCTGGGCATGGGCAGTGCAACTGCTTCGCCATTGTCAGCCGCTGTATTAACGACGCTGCTGGGCAGTTCCACACTTACCTCCGTCTTGCCGTTTTCATCTACCGTGGTCTTGGACGAAGTGCCATCCTTGTTGTCAATGGTCGTCACGCTCGAACCGTCCGGATTTTCAACCGTCTTGGTCTTGTTGCCGTCCGCGTCGGTCGTGGTCGTGGTTACGGTACCATCCTTCTTGGTTTCGATAACTTCCTTGGAGCCGTCCTTGTACTTGGTCGTCTCGGTCACCGTACCGTTAGAGCTGGTCACAGTCGTTGTGGTCGAACCGTCAGAATTTTCGGTTGTCTCGGTCTTATTGCCAGTCGAAGAACTGCCCGACGAAGAACCGCTGGACGAACCGCCGCTGCTAGAACCACCGCTATCTTTTTGAATGGTATATGTCGCAGTTGCAACCGGACTGCTATCCCCATCCAAGTTATACGCAATCGCCTTAAGCGTCATCGAACTGCTTACGACAATCGGCTGGCTGTACTGCGTGCTGTTCATCGTAGGTTCACTGCCATCGGTCGTATAATAAATCACCGCGTCTGGCGTGTCGGTTGTAATCGTAACATTTTGTGCCGAAGTGTATGTACCACCAACCGGCGAGAATACCGGCGGTTTTACTGTGTAAATCGTGTAGGTTGCACTTGTAGTATCGCTTATCAAGTTATTTTTGACCGCAATCGCCTTCAATGTTGTCGTCGCGTTCACTGCAATCGGGTCTGTGTATACCGTACTTTCGGTTGTCGGCTCGGTTCCATCAGTCGTGTAATAAATCACCGCGTCCGGTGCATCGCTTGTAATCTCAACCGTTTGCGGTGTATCATACTCGCCCCCCTCAACCGAAAAGCGCGGCGCTTCCGGATTCAACGCCCGATTCCATTCACTCAAATCTGCTACAATACCGGGTGCATTGAGGTTTTCCTGCGCAGCCGTAACATCAATGCCCTGTGCTTCCAAGAATGCAAACGCCTGTAACGCCTGTGCTATCGAGTCTTCATTGTCCAACAACATCACATCATCAGAAAAGGTCTGCTGTGCACCCAGCTCGGCGCACCCTTTGAGGAACATTGCAATCTGCCCATTGGATGCGGCAGCATCGGGATGGAAGCCGCTGCCATCACCGTATCCCCGTACAACACCCAATTCCTCAAAGAACTTAATCGCCTGCTGTTCTTCCTCTGTACAAACGGCAATATCAGGCAATTTTGTTTCAAAATCCTCGCTCACTTTATCCTGCAACGGGCTGTCCTTGTAGTTCTCATAGGTCTCCATGAGCATATCTACACGGCTGACACCATCTGCAAAACCGCTGAAATCTGCCGAATCATATCTGGCAATGAGTGCATTGACCGCCCCAATCGTGACACTGCCATTCGGATTAAATAATGTTCCGCCGTCTGTGCCTTGCAGAATGCCCGCAGCCGTCAGCGCATGAATGGCAGGGGTATACCAGTGCCCTATTTCCACATCTTTATAGGAGACTTCTGCCGCTTTTGGATTGCTTTTACAGCCGGTTGCGCGCCAGAGTACAACAGCTGCCTGAGCGCGTGTCACTTTACCGTTCGGATTAAACTCCGTAGGGGATGTGCCGCTTAAAATCCCCGCCGAAGCCAGCGCATTGATAGCGTTCTGTTGTTCCTCTGTGCAGTCGCCGATATCTTCAAATTCCGATTGCTGCCCGCCCGACTGAGGAAATTTTTCATAAATTGCTTGCGCCAGTTGTGCGCGGGTGATGGGGTCGGCATCATCTCGCGCAAAAGCCGTTGTCGTGGGAAGCAATCCGACCATTAGTGCGAATACCACCATCATACTGAGTATTCGTTTTTTCATTTCTCCGTTATAACACACCGGATGGCGACAGGCTTCGAGCGCCTGCCCAAACGCCTGCCAATCGGCATGGCCATTGTAAAAATCTTGCTGCACACGCGGGTGAATGATGACTTCGGAAAGCGGATACCGGTTATAAACTTCCAGAATTGCCGCAAACTCCTCGGTCTGTTCCAATCCCAACCGCGTTTTCACCGAAATTTTTCGGTCAAAGCCCTTGCAAACCGCTTCCAAAAAGCGGTCGAGCGCGTCCACGTCCGCCAACATGCCCGCGCCCTTGCGCTTGACCACGACCGTGCCCGACGGACAGCCAAAATTGAAATTAACTTCCCCATATCCCTGCTGCCCAAGCACCGAAAGTGCCCAAAGCGCATGTTCTGCATGATTGGTCAGCAACTGCGGCACCACGCACAATCCGGCATTGTGCGCGGGCAGTACATCATTTTTTTCGCGTGCGGTCAATTTATAGGTCTGATTGGGCGTTAAAAACGGCGTGAAATAGCGGTCTGCTGCCCCGAACCACTTGGCATGTGCATTGCGGAACCGGTATCCGGTAATCCCCTCCAACGGTGCAAAGGATAACTGCATGGTGTGTTGTCCTCCCCATCCGCTCATTGCCGCAAGGTCTGGATATCATCCAGAATTTTTTGCCGCATATCGTCAAACAACAGCGCCTGATTGTGCCGGAAATAGGCTTCACACCCGCAGGTTTGAATGTACCATGCCGTGTAAAAATTCGCGGTCAGCTCGGTCGCAAACAGCACCATCTCCTGACTGTCCCCAAGCGCCTGTTCCAAAAATGCAAAGGTGTGGTCGAGTGCCTGCCCCGCCGCCGTCACCGCCTGCGCACGGCGGTCGGTCTGCTGTGCAAACGCCCCCTTGACCGCCTCAAATGCGGTTTCTTGCGCATCGCCCGCGGTCTGTGCCGCGGTGCGGTACTGCTCCAGCAATGCAATCTCCTGCTGTAACTGGTGCCGCGTCTCGGCATCCAGTGTGCCCGCTGTGCGCCCCGTCGCAAGTGCCTGCATCCGCTCTTGCTCTATCGTGGCCAGCGTGGTCGCAACTGGCGCGGTCGTCATCGCGCCCTTTACGCGGGTCAAATCGGCGTACACCGCATCGGTCAGGCGGTCATCCCGCCATGCAAGCCGCGCAAGCTCGCTCAGGCGCGACAACAGCAGCCCCAAAACACTTAATTTTTCGTCAAACGGTGCAGCCGCCAATTCAGAAGCACGAACCGCTTCCCACTGTCCCTGTACAATCTCATCCACGCGGTACACACGCTGGTATTTGCGGTACAGCTCCAAATAGTTTGCAAACTCCTTGGCAATGCGCGGCAGCTGAATATACTGCCCTATCACCTCGCGGTCAACCGGCAAATCCAACGCTTCATAAGTGGTCAGCAGCGCCGACAAGTCCTCCCAGCCGCGTGCCGTTGCAAATTGCAGTCCGTCCGCCGACGGCTCCACGCGGTAAAAATGGTCTTTGCGAATGTCCAGATAGGTTATCACCGCGCCGTGCAAGCCGCGCTGATAGGCGTATTCCTTCCAAACCCCAAAGTCTTCCTGCACGTCAATGCGCTTGACGCGGTCGAGCGTTACCACGTCGAACTCCCGCACCGACTTGTTATACTCCGGCGGATTGCCCGCCGCCACAATGACCCAGCCATCGGGCAACCGCTGGTTGCCAAAAGTCTTGCACTGCAAAAATTGCAACATCATGGGCGTAAGTGTTTCAGAGATACAGTTGATTTCATCCAAAAACAAAATGCCCTCGCGCACGCCGGTGCGCTCCATGAGCTGATGCACCGAAGCCAGAATTTCGCTCATGGTGTACGATGTGACCGCGTATTCCTGCCCGTCGTAGGTGTGATGGTCGATATAGGGCAGTCCAAGCGCACTCTGTCTGGTGTGATGGGTCAGCGTATACGCAACCAGTCCCACACCGGTTTCCGCCGCTATCTGCTCCATAATCTGAGTCTTACCGATGCCCGGCGGCCCCATCAGCAACACCGGACGCTGCCGTATCGGCGGAATCCGGTATTCCCCAAATTCATCCCGCGCCAGATAGGCGCGCAAGGTGTTTGTAATCTCCTGTTTGGCTCGTTTAATATTCATTGGTTTCCTTTCTCCTCCAACGTGTCAGCATCCAATACCACCCGAATCCCCCACGGCGGCACGCGCTCCGGATACCCTTGGTCAGACAGCATGACAAATGCCGTCTGATAGGGCGGACGGCGTTCGGGGTAAAGCCCCAATCCATCGGTAAAATACAGCAATCCGCGCAGATTGTGCAGCGCCCCTTGCTGTCTGAGCTGTTCCACCCGCGCAAACACCGGCCGAAAATCGGTCGCACTCTGTCCAATGAGTGTAAAATGCTCCATATACTCGGACAATTCTCGCGCCGAATGAATGGCTTGTTCGGCGCGAATTTGGTCGTCACATTGTATCAGGTACAAGTTGATATGCCGGAAAAAACTCTCGTTCGCCTGCAAAAGTCCGGCGGTATACGATAAAAATTGCCGCACCAACTCGCCCGATGTTGACATAGAGGTATCAATGGCTATGACAAAATCACAAATGCGCTTGACCTCCCGCGTCTCCAACGGCTCTATCAATGGCAGGTTGCCGTAATGCCGCAGGCCGTAAGCGTAATACCCCAAATCAAAACTGTCGGTGTCCACGCCCATTTCCTCCCCCAGCACGGCAAACCGGCGCAAAAACGCCTGATAGTTGTCCACTGGCCGCGTCTCAACGCGCAGTTGCTCGGCAATCGCCTTGCCGCCCGTCGCCGATTCGGTCATAACCGTTTGCATACCGGTCTGTACCCGCTCTGCTACGCGCGGCCAAGGGTCGTCTTGCTCCTGTTGCTGCTCGGCTTTTTGCCACAAACTGTGGTCATCCTGCAAAAATTCACGGTCATAGGTGGCGCGGTCGTAGTCGGACAGCGGCTCGCGCCGGAACTGGCGGTAAATCGCCTCGGCAGTCAACACAGGCATGTGGGTACGCAGTTGCCGGTATAAATGGGTGCGGCGTACATGGGGCGTTTCGAGCTGCAAACAGCGGTATTCCAGTTCATCCAGTATGCTTTCCACCGCGATATCACAGCATAAATCCCACAGTTCACCATCGCGCCCCTTGCGCTTGGCAGGGTGGCGCAACATGCAGTGCAGCACCACATGCAGCAAAGCACGACATACCAGACTGCGCCCGCGCTCATAGCGGGATGCCAGCCAGCTTCCATTGTAATACAGCATTTTGGCATCGGTCGCTAACGTCGGCGTATCGTATTCGGTTTCAAACGGCAGTATACACAATGCCGCATCCAAAAACGGTAAATTCAAATATAATTCATTGCGGGCAGCGGTCAAAATCTCGCGCCCGACGGCGTCCCAAGATGGTTTCATGTGCCCTTTCCTCACAAATCATAACTTTTTTGCATCCGCGGCGGAGTGTTCGCCGTCTGGCGGTGCAGCGCCGCCAACAACAGCCCCGCCGCTTCGGTGCGCCCCAGTTCCCGCGCACAATCGCAAGCCGCCGACGCACCGGCGGCATCCAGCACACCGAACGACAACAGCGCGGTCAATCCCGCTGTGTCTCCAGCGCGCACCAAATCACAAGCGGTCTGCCGCGCATGGATGCGCAGGCAGTCCAGATACATTTGCCGCGCAGAGACAGTCAAGCCGAGCGGCCAGCGCAGGCGCAATAGCGCAACCTGACAAGCTGTTTCATAATCCTGAATACGCAGCAATCGTTCAAACGCACCGTCGTATTGTCCAAAAGACAGCACATCATTTTGGACACATTGCCGGTAAGCATAGCCCGCACCCTCAATGCGGCGCTGAAAGATATGCGCCGGGCCGAGGTCTTGCAATTCCTCGTGATAGGGCGGAAACAACAGACGCGCCGCACCGGTCGGCGCGTGCAAGCGCACTTCCAATTGTGTGCTGGTCTGACCCAGCAGGTCGGCCAGACAGGTACGCGCCCCTTCGGGCGCATACACATCCACATAGGCAAACGCCGTACAATTCATCAGCGCCCCATGTCCGATTTCGCGCACACCGTCATAAAGCGCCAGACTTTTTAATTTATCGCAGTTATAAAACGCATAGTTTCCGATTGTGCGCACCGATTGCGGCACGCACACCCGCTCGATGGCGCGGGCATTGTGCTCCGGTATGGGCTGTCCCGCCCGCGTGGTCAAATACACCTGCCGCACTGACCGTCCTGCCCAATCTGGGGTACGCGCCGCGCACACATAGTCGCCCAGCGCGGTTACGGGTTGACCGTCTAATGTATCGGGTAACTGTACCACCGCGTCTGCCGTCTGACAGCGCAAAATACATACCCCCGCTTGCGTCACTTCATAGGTCAGCAAGGCTTGATTTTCGCTTAAAATCTCTCTCATAGGCTCTCCTTTTTGTTCGGTTCCATCTTACCGCAAAATCACAGGCGCGTCAATGCGGCGATATCGGGTTCCGGGCGCGGAATCCCCCGGAAAGTTCAATATACGGTTTGGATTTTCCCAAACGCACAAAAAACCGTCTCCCCATCGGGAGACGGTTTTTCTATATGGTTATAACATTCGCCTTTACGCTGAAACATCCTCAAACTGGCTGTTATACAGCGCGGCATAAAATCCATCTTTCGCCAACAGTGTTTGATGGTCGCCCTGCTCGATGATGTCGCCGTCCTTCATCACCAAAATCAAATCGGCATCCTTAATCGTGGACAATCGGTGCGCAATGACAAAACTGGTGCGCCCCTGCATTAGTGTGTGCATGGCCTTTTGAATCAGTTGTTCGGTTCTGGTATCGACACTTGACGTCGCTTCATCCAGAATCATAATCTTATTGTCTGCCAGAATCGCACGCGCAATGGTCAAAAGCTGCCGCTGTCCCTGCGAGATGTTGGACGCATCCTCGTTTAGCTCCATCTGATACCCGCCCGGCAAGGTCTGAATAAAGTGGTGTACATGTGCCGCTTTTGCCGCCGCGATGACTTCTTCATCTGTGGCATCCAGTCTGCCATACCGGATATTTTCCATGATGGTTCCCTTAAACAGCCAAGTGTCTTGCAACACCATGCCGAACGCTTCACGCAGTTCGCTGCGGTTGAAGTCGCGCACATCATGCCCATCAATACGAATGGCACCGCTGTCCACATCGTAAAAACGCATAAGCAGTTTGACCATTGTGGTCTTGCCCGCACCGGTCGGGCCGACAATCGCAACCGTCTGACCGGGCTGCACATCGGCGGAAAAGTCGTGAATAATGGTCTTTTCGGGGTCGTATCCAAACCGCACATGGTCAAATGTGACCTGTCCGGCAATCGACGAACCCGGAACCGGACTGGTCGCGAGCTGCTGTTCTTCCTGCTCTGCCAAAAACTCGAATACGCGCTCGGCAGCGGCTGCCATAGATTGCAGCATGTTGGATACCTGCGCCATCTGGGTGATGGGCTGGGTGAAGTTGCGCACATACTGGATAAACGACTGGATATCACCGACTTGAATGGTACCCGCCGCCGCCAAAATCGCGCCCAGCACGGTGACCGCTACATAGCCTAAGTTACCAATAAACTGCATGATGGGCTGCATCAGACCGGAGAAAAACTGGGACTTCCACGCCGACTGATATAAAATCTGGTTGGTTTCGCGGAACTCATCGAGCACCGCCTGTTCCCGGTTGAATGCCCGCACAACATTGTGCCCGGAATAGGTCTCCTCGACCTGCCCGTTGATTTTGCCAAGATAGGCTTGCTGTGCGCGGAAGTATTTTTGTGACCGCTTAACCACCAACATAACCAGCAGCATGGAAACGGGCAAAATAATGATAGTCACGCCGGTCAAAATGGTGTTGATGGAAAGCATCATCACGATAACACCCAAAATGGTCGTAACCGACGTGATAAGCTGGGTGACCGACTGATTGAGGCTTTGCCCCAAGGTGTCGATATCGTTGGTAATGCGCGAGAGCACTTCACCCACGGTCTTGGACTCAAAATACTTCATGGGCATCCGGTGAATTTTTTCCGAGATATCCCGGCGCAGACGGTAACACAGCTTTTGTGTCACACCGGTCATAATCCAGCCCTGAACGAACGCAAACAGCGCACTGAGCACATACAAGCCGAGCAGCAACAGCAAAATCATACCGATTTTGCCGAAATCAATGCCGCCCGTGCCATGCACTTTTGCCATCAAACCGTGAAACAATTCGGTCGTCGCCTGTCCCAAAATCTTGGGGCCGACCACGTTAAACACCGTACTGCCCACGGCGAACAACAGGACGCCAATCAGTGCAAACTTAAATTTTCCCATATAGGCCAACAGGCGGCCAATCGTGCCCTTAAAATCCTTGGCTTTCTCGCCGGGCACCATGCCACGGCCCGGGCCGTGCATCGGTCTTGCACTCACAGGTTCATCCCTCCTAACTCTTTTTCCGACAACTGCGAACGCGCGATTTCCTGATAGGTCGCACAGGTGCGCATCAATTCTTCATGCGTGCCAATACCCGCCACTTTGCCCTCATCCAGCACAATAATCTGTTCGGCGTGCAAGATGGTGGAAATACGCTGAGCAACAATGATAGTGGTGGCATCGTGAATTTGTTCGCTCAGGGCACGGCGTAATGCCGCGTCAGTCTTGTAGTCGAGCGCCGAGAACGAGTCATCAAACAGGTAAATGCGCGGATTTTTGGCAATGGCACGCGCAATCGACAAGCGCTGTTTTTGTCCGCCCGACACATTGGTGCCGCCCTGTGCAATCGGGGTTTCATACCGTTCGGGCTTGCTCTCAATAAACTCGGTCGCCTGTGCAATCTCTGCCGCCTGTTTCATGCGCTCATCTGAGATATCGGCACCGCCGAACTTGAGGTTGGATTCAATATCACCCGAAAACAGGATACCCTTTTGGGGTACATAGCCCAGCAGTTCATGCAGGCGATGCTGGGACAGGTCGCGGATGTCAATGCCGTCAATCGTGATACGGCCATAGCTGACATCGAAAAAGCGCGGAATCAGGTTGAGTAGGGAAGATTTTCCCGCGCCGGTCGAACCGATAATCGCGGTGGTCTGTCCGGGCTTTGCCGTAAAGGAGATGTGCTCCAGCACATCGGCGTCGGCATCCGGATAGCGGAACGAAACATCGTCAAACACAATTTCGCCGCGGCACGCGGTCAACTGGTCGTCCTTGACCTTGGCGCGGTCGTGAATGCGCGGTTCGGTCGCAAGCACCTCATTGATACGTTCTGCCGCAACGCCTGCACGCGGCAGCAAAATGGAAATCATGGAAATCATCAGGAACGACATGATAATTTGCATGGTGTAGGTGATAAACGCCATCATGTCGCCCACCTGCATACGACCCAAATCAATGCCATGTGCGCCAAACCACACAATCGCCACTGTCACCAAGTTCATGGTCAACATCATGGTCGGCATCATAAAGGTCATAACACGGTTGGTAAACAATTGGGTGCGCGTCAGCGCAATGTTTGCGTCGTCGAAGCGCTCCTCCTCATGCTTTTCACGGCTAAATGCCCGGATAACTGGCAAGCCGGTCAAAATTTCGCGTGCGACCAGATTGAGGTTGTCAATCAAGGTCTGCATTTTCTTAAAGCGCGGCATGGCCGTGCCCATCAGCACCGCGACAATACCGATAACGGCAACCACGGCAACCGCGATAATCCACGCCATACCGGTCTGTGTGCGTGTCACACGCAAAATACCGCCAATACCCAAAATAGGCGCATACAGCACAATGCGCAGCAAAATGACAATTACCATCTGTATCTGCTGAATGTCATTGGTCGAACGGGTGATAAGCGACGCGGTAGAAAAGCGGGTCATCTCCTCGTTGCCGAACGACACCACGCGGGTAAACAGGCTCTCGCGCAGGTGCATAGACAATTCGGCCGCCGTGCGCGAAGCCACCAGACCGACCAGAATCGCCGCAATGACCATGCCCAGCGACAGCGCCAGCATTTTCCCGCCGGTCGTCAGCAGATAATTCATCTGCATTTCGTGCAGGTCGTAGCCCAGTGCCTCATACTCTTTCTGGGTAAATAAAATCGCCTTTTGGGTCATGGTCGAACCGCCCATGCTGGACAGTTCGCTTTCCATCTGACTTTCTGCCCCCAATAGGTGCTGGCGTGTGACCTGTCCGGACGCAATCTCTTCATGCAAGGTCTGCACATCTATCTTGCCCGAACTTTCTATCGTGTCCAGCATCACCATCGGCATACTAAGCACCTCATCCAAGGTCTGCCAATCGGCTTTGGACTGCGCCGTACACACATAGCGGTCACCGTCCAGCGTATAGAACGATGACACCAGTTTTTGCTCGTCATCGGTCAAAAACAGTCCGAGATTGTCCATCGTAGTCGCGCGCATTTCGGCGGGCGCGGCATGGGCAATGCCGTTTTGCTGGATGCCGATGTCCACCAAATCCGAGGTGAACTGCGGCAGCGTCAGGTCACAGCTTGCCTGAAAAATCAGCAGCGCAAAGATGACCAAGACCGCCTTCCAAGACCGCTTGAGATAGCCTAAAATATGCAGCATTCAAATATCTCCTTTCGTTTGCGCTTTATCGGAATGGGAAGCGCGCACAATGTCAGGCAGACGGTGCACAATACGGCAGAACGCTTGCGCATCTTCCGGGCCGAGTGCCTGTAAAATATATGCCATCTGCGCCCGCATATCCGCGTAAATACGGTCGAGCCGCGCATTTCCCGCTGGGGTAAGCTGCACCTTGACGCACCGCCGGTCATCATTCTGCTGGATACGCCGCACCTCGCCCTTGCGCTCCAGCCCCCTTAACACAGCCGCCACCCGTGCGGTGGAAATCGACAGTGCGCGGCTAATGTCACCCGAACGGGCATTGTCAAAATGTCTCAGATAATGCAGTACCCGCCGTTCGCCCTGCGAGACATGCGGGGCATGTTGCTGATGCGCAACCTGAAAAAGCTCTCCCAAATCGTAAAACACCTGCAAAATCGTGTCTTTTTGCTCCATATTTTGTGTGGCTCCTTTCTCTAATGCTGTTAGCTATTATATGCTATATGGTTGCACCTGTCAACAATTCCCGTGAACTTCATCTGTCCCCATAAAAACCAGACATATCCACCACTCTATTTTATACAAAAAAGCAAAAAAATACCGGCTGACCGCCCCCAATCGGGGACAGCCAGCCGGATTTGCTCACAGGGCTTCTTCCGGTGTCTCATCTCTTTGCAGATGCCGGTCAAGTTCGGGTCGCTTGCCGCAAAAATGCACCAGATAGCGCTCCATGCACTCGGCCACTATCTGCTCTGCCACACGCCGTCCGTATACCTCGGAAATCGCCGTGCGTCTGCCCTCAAGCTGCTTGTACACCTCGAAAAAGTGCGCAAATTCATTGCCGATATGGGGCGGCAGGTCATCATATTCGCGGTAAAAGTTCCAAGTCGGGTCATGCTCGACCACCGCAATAATTTTATCGTCGCATTGGCCGCCATCCACCATGCGCACAACGCCCACCGGATAACATTGCACCATAATCGACGGGTCGAGCGTCTCCGAGCACAGCACCAACACGTCAAGCGGGTCACCGTCATCGGCATAGGTGCGCGGGATAAATCCGTAATTGGATGGATAGTGCGTCGAAGTATGTAAAATGCGGTCGAGCCGCATCAGTCCGGTGCGTTTATCCAATTCATATTTTTTCTTACTGCCCGCCGGAATTTCAATCACCGCCGTAAAGCTGTCCGGCTGAATCAGTTCGGGGTCAATATCGTGCCAAATGTTCATATACTCATTCTCCCTTGGATGCGCCCGCCGAAAGGCTGGGCGCACATGATTTTGCTTCTTTTTCTGCCTTTTTAATATTGCGTCGTCTCTAATTTCTTTAAGTTGGGGTTGCCGCCCAGCTTTTCCAGAAAAACGGCTTGGTCTGCCTGCGGGTGTCCGCCTCGGAACACCGCGACTGCGCTGAGCTGATAAATACCGTGTGTATTGGTTTCATCAAACTGCACATGAGACAATGTGGCGTTTTGCTGCACCGAAAAGCGGTTTAAATCATGTATCACGCCCGCAAGGTCGCTGCACTGCATGGACAACGCCAGTGTCGCGTGCCGCCTGACATTCATTTTGCGCTGAAGCACCTCAAACACGGTCAAAATCGCATAGACCGCCGCCGCGCCCGTCAACGCAATGGCATAGTATCCCGCGCCGGCAGCCAGTCCCAGGCAGGCAACCGCCCACACACTCGCCGCCGTGGTCAATCCTTTGACCGACAATCCCTCGCGCAGAATGGTGCCCGCACCCAAAAAGCCCACGCCTGAAACCACCTGTGCCCCCAATCGGGCAGGGTCGGGCGTTGCGCCCAGCGGCCGAAATTCCACAAACAGAAAATTACTCACCACCATGGTCACGCAAGCGCCCAGTGCAACCAACATATGGGTACGCATTCCGGCGGGCTGATGGTTGCGTCCGCGCTCTACCCCCACCACAATCCCTATCACCATCGCGCACAGCATCCGCGCAACTGCGTCCAGATAACTTAATTCGTGCATGACAACCTCAGTGGCTTGGGTATCCATACCGGTCTTAACTCCTTTCAGGAAAATTTCGGCAAAAATTGCGCCAATGGAATGGTTTTCGTAAAGTTAATCTTATTCTATCATACCTCTATGCCATTCTGAAAGATACAATTTCCGACAGGGTATACAAATTTGTCGATTGATTTTTATGCAGGCGCTACGCACACACGTTCTCTTGCCTTTTGCCCATCATTCGGCTAAGATAAAAGGCAGAAAACAGCGGGATTGCCCCGCCCCTCACCGAAAGGAAGGATTATCTCCCATGTATCGAATCGAATCCCATCTGCACACCAAGTATATCAGCGTCTGCGGCTGGCTGGAAGCCGAAGAACTGGCAAAGCGCTATCACGAAGCCGGTTATCACGCCCTCGCCGTCACCGACCACTACAACGTTGACACCTGGCTTCGTCTGGGCATTGATGCCCGTCAAATCCGCGATGTCATGCCCCAATTCACCGAAGGTTTCCAACGGTTGGAACAGGCGGCCGCAAAATATGATATGCCGGTCTATCTGGGCGCAGAAGTGCGGTTTTATGAAAACCAGAACGATTATTTGCTGTTCGGCTTCGACCCTGCCCTGCTCGCACAGCCCCATGAAGTCATGTCGATGGGCGCGGTGGCGTTTTCCGAATATGCCCGCAAAGCGGGCGCGGTCATGATTCAGGCACACCCGTTCCGTACCGGCTGTATCCCGCTCGACCCGGTATTTGTAGACGGAATTGAAATTTACAACGCCAATCCGCGCCACAACAACCACAATGACCGCGCACAGGCGCTGGCCGAGCGGCAAGCACCTTCTTTCCTGCGCACAGCCGGTTCAGACTGCCATCGACCGGAAGATATCGGCTTGAGCGGCCTGCTCAGCCCGACCCTTCCCGCCAATGCAAAGGAATTTGCCGACCTGCTGCGCGCGCAGACCTTTTCGCCCATCGTTCCAACCGAACAAGCGCGCTGACTGCCCGATAAACCACACCCCCAAGCCCCACCGCACAAGCGGTCGGACTTGGGGGTATTTTTTCGTCAAATTTCGCACTTTGCGCGCAGGTTGTGGCGCAATCAAACAACTACGTTACTGCACATAGGCCGCAGCCGTATCCAGATTGATTTCGTTGATGCCGTCCTTGCCCTCAATGGTTGCCGATTCCTGCCAAGTATCGACCAAATCGGAGAACAGGCTTTCTTCAATCGTGCTCTTTTTGCTCTCAAAATCTTCATCGCGCAGCGGCAGACGCTTGATGATGTGCCAACCATAGGTACTCTGAATGGGTTCGGAAATGCCGTCGATTGCAAGCGCCTTGGTGCCCTGATAGAACTCATCCACCATTTCACCTTCGGTAAATACATAGCCGTCGGGATTGCTCTCCATACCGGGGTCGTCGTTGTAGTTGGCAATCAGCGTGTCAAAATCCTCGCCCGCCTTGGCGCGCTTTGCCACGTCCTCGGCCTTGGCTTTCAGTTCATCCTGATTGTCCAACGGCGCATTGTTGTCATCTACCGTCTTAATCAGCACATGTTTGCAGCGCAGATACTGTTCGTCAAACGCCTTGCGCGCCGCATCGGGATTTTGTGCGAAATAGTTTTCGCGCAGCTTGCTAACCATAACGCTCAGGCGCACAAAATCGCTGTACTGCTCGCGGGTCAGCCCCATCTCTTTCAGATAACTGTCCAGCGCTGCATCGCCGCCCATCATCTCGGCCTGTTCTTTGAGCTGCTGCTCTATGTCGCTGTCCTCCACGGTCAATCCTGCCGCCTGCATCTGCTCCTCACATACGGTCAGGTACGCCAACTGCTTTTCGGCAAGCTGTGCAATGTTGTCGCTGTACACCTTGCGGTCGTCGGCGTCGGTGATGTCTTTGGAAGTCTGCTGACCGTAGCCCGACAGCATACTGTCCAGTCGGTTCTGGTTATACAGGAATGCCGCCGCATACTGTGTGGCGGTAAAATCCTTGTCATTGACCGTCAACACAACCGCCTGCTTTTGTTCCTCGGATACCGAAGCGGTTTGCTGACTGTCTCCACATGCGGTCAGGGTCAGCGCGGTCAACGCCGCCAACGCACCAGCCGCGATTCGCTTGATAATTTTGGCTTTATTCATAAGGGTGCTCCTTTCGCTCATTGCGTCATGTTGTCTATGCTTTGCAAATATGTTCTATATTATAACAGCTTTGCCCGGATTTCACAAGCAATTTGCCGTTCCCGCATCCAAACGCGCCGAGCCGGTACTGCCAACGCAGTACCGGCTCGGACGCTTGGATATTATAAAAGGGAATCAGGATAAGAGCACAGGTTTAATGACAGCAGCCATTCTGCTTGGTATGACTGCCGCACGAGCAGCCGCCCGGACACCCCGAACAACCACCCTTTTTTCGGTCACGCACGATACTGCGCACAGCCAGAATAACTGCTGCAAGCAGTACCAGCACGATAACGATTGTGGGAAGATTCATAAAAAATCAACCTCCTTTTGTTAGCTGTCCTTTATGCCTTGGCCGCCACACGGCGCAATTTTGCAGTCGTGCCAGGCTGTGGGCGCAACAGCAGGTAAAGGAACAGTGCTGCAATGATAATTGCGACAACGGTGCCCACGCCAAAACTAACCGCGCCGGTTATGAGCGAACCGAACTGGTAAATGCACAGCGAAACCGCATAGGCCAGCAAGGTCTGATAGGCGACGGCAATCAGCGTCCACTTGCCACCCAGTTCACGGCGTACCGCGCCGATAGCGGCAAAGCAAGGTGCGCACAGCAGGTTAAACACAAGGAACGAGTACGCGGACACGGCGGTAAAAGTCGCCTGCATCACGCCCCAATATTCCATGCCGTCCTCTGCGACTTCGGCAAAGCCAAACAGCACGCCCAGCGTACCGACCACATTTTCCTTTGCCACCAGTCCGCTGACCGCTGCAACGGCTGCGCGCCAGTCGCCCCAACCGAGCGGTGCAAAGATGGGCGCGAGTACATTGCCGATGGCCGCCAAAATAGACTGGCTTTCGTCCACCATCTCCAGCCGGAAGTTAAAGCTTTGCAGGAACCAGATGACCGCACAGGCAAGGAAAATAATCGTACCCGCCTTCTTGATAAAGGCCAGCGCACGTTCCAGCATGTGCCGCAGTACACCTTTGAGGCTGGGCCAGTGGTAGGCGGGCAGCTCCATGACAAAGGGTGCCGGGTCACCGGCAAACAGGCTGGTTTTCTTTAAGATAATGCCCGAACAGATGATAGCCGCAATGCCGACAAAGTAGGCAGACGGGCCAACCCACCATGCACCGCCGAACAGTGCGCCCGCGATGAGCGCGATAACCGGCAGCTTTGCGCCGCACGGAATAAAGGTTGTTGTGATAACGGTCATACGGCGGTCACGCTCGTTTTCAATCGTGCGCGAAGCCATGATGCCGGGTACGCCGCAGCCGGTGCCGATGAGCATGGGAATAAACGACTTGCCCGACAGCCCAAACCGCCGGAAAATGCGGTCCATCAAGAAGGCAATGCGCGCCATATAGCCGCAGTCCTCCAAGAACGCCAAGCACAAAAACAGCACCATCATCTGTGGCACAAAGCCCAGAACCGCGCCGACACCGCCAATGATGCCGTCCAGAATAAGCGAATTGAGCCATTCAGGGGTAGCGGCTGCCACTAACCAGCCTTCGACCGCAGGCGGGATAATTTCCCCGAACAGCACATCGTTGACCCAGTCGGTCATCATCGTGCCGACTGTGGAAATGGATAAGTAATAGACTAAGAACATGACACCGGCGAAGATGGGCAGTCCCAACCAGCGGTTTGTCACAATCTGGTCAATTTTGTCGCTTCCGGTCATTTTATGCGCCTTGCCTTCGCGCCCAGCGGCATGGGCGAGCTTGGAAGCACAAGTATAGCGCGCGTTGGTGACGATGCTTTCGGCGTCGTCGTCCTCCGCATCCTCCATCGTCAAAATCGCCGCTTCTACCGCATCTTTTTCGGCCTGCGACAGCGGTAATTCGGTGCGCGCATCGCGCTCGAACAGCTTGACGGCAAACCATCTGGTCTGCGACGGCTTGCAATGGGTGCCAATCTGTTCAGAAATGCTTTGCAGCGCGTGCTCTAACTCTTTGCCGAAGGTCTGCGGCGGGGCGGCTTGATGGGCCTGTGCCGCCCGCACGGCGGCTTCGGCGGCCTCCACGCAGTTTTCCCCGCGAAGCGCACTGATTTCGACGACCGGCACGCCCAGCGCCTGCGACAATGCAGCCGATGCAATTTTACCACCCTGCTTGCGCACCACATCCATCATGTTCAGTGCGACAACGACCGGTACACCCAGCTCCATAAGCTGTGTGGTCAAGTATAGATTGCGCTCCAAGTTGGAAGCGTCCACGATGTTCAAAATGGCATCGGGCTGTTCGTTTACCAGATAATCCCGACTGACCACTTCTTCCAATGTGTAAGGCGAGAGCGAATAAATACCGGGCAAATCCTGAATCGTAACGTCAGAATGTCCCTTGAGTTTGCCTTCTTTCTTTTCTACCGTCACGCCCGGCCAGTTGCCGACGTGCTGACTGGCACCGGTCAGGGCATTGAACAGCGTTGTTTTACCGCAATTCGGGTTGCCTGCCAGTGCAATTTTCATCCCCATGAAAAAAACCTCCCTTTTGTGCGTACACGCAATTGGTTTGCGGCGTCTAATTGTTAGTGCTTACTAACCGTCGCCGCCAAAAAAAAGCCCGCTCTTACTGCACTTCGATTGCCGCACAGTCGGCTTTGCGTAAGGTCAACTCATATCCGCGTACCGTGACTTCCATCGGGTCGCCCAGCGGTGCAACCTTGCGTACAAACACGGTAACCCCCTTGGTAATGCCCATGTCCATAATCCGGCGCTTGATAGGGCCTTCTCCGTGCAGACGAACGACCGAAACCGTTTGCCCCGGCTTGACCTGCTCCAGACTTTTCATTTATGTTCCCCTCCTTTTGACTCAACTGACCAAGATACGGGCAGCCGTGGTGCGGTCAATCGCCACGCGGCCCTCATGGATTTGCAGAATAAGGTTACCGTTTCGCTCTGCCACGACCGTGACTTGCACGCCCACGACAAACCCAAGGGTTTCCAAATGTCGGCGCGCTTCATCTCGTCCCAAAATCTTTTGAATCGTACCCGTATGTCCGGGTCTTGCCAAAGTCAACGGCATGAACCTTTCTCCTTTCGTCCGTTCAAAGTTAGCTTTATCTAATCATCTATCCGGAAGTTTATCACAACTAACTTTCGTTGTCAAGCGTGTTATCCGGAAAAAATTGCAAAATCGTGCGATTTATGCTAGGATATACAAGAAGGTCTTTGATGTCAAAGGCCAGCCAAACCCCAACGAATGGAGGGCTTTGCGTTTGCGTATTCAAAAATCGGCTGAGGATTATCTGGAAACCATCCTCCGGCTGACCATCCAAAACGGTTCGGTGCGTTCCATCGACATCGCCAATGAACTGGGATTTTCCAAACCCAGTGTATCGACCGCCATGAAGCGTCTGCGCGAAAACGGCTACATCACGGTCGCGCCCCACGGTCTGATTGAACTGACCGAACAGGGGCATACAGTTGCCGATAAAATTTATGAACGCCATGTGCTGCTGACCCGCTATCTGACCTACTTGGGTGTGTCCCCCGATATCGCCGAACAGGATGCCTGTAAAATCGAGCACATTTTAAGCGAAGAAACCTTTGAACGCATCCGGAAACACGCGGAATCCCGCATACCGGACACACAAGACCGCCCGGAATAATCCTGCGGCGGTTTTTTTGCGCACATCATTTACGCGGTTCTCGCATCATTCCCGCATTGATAAATATGCGGCTTTGCAGTATAATACAAAATATCTATGAATTGTTAGGAGTTGTTTTTTATGGGTTGTTCGCACAACTGCGAATCCTGTTCTTCTGCCTGCGGCACGCCCAAGAGCTTGCAGGTAGCCCCCAATAAACTGTCTACCATCCGCAAGGTTATCGGCGTGGTTTCAGGCAAGGGCGGCGTGGGCAAATCGCTCGTAACCTCCATGCTGGCGGTCACCATGACCCGCCGCGGCTATCACACCGCCATTCTGGATGCCGATATCACCGGCCCCTCTATCCCCAAAACCTTCGGGCTTTCGGGCGAACTGGAAGGCTGTGAAGAAGGCATTTACCCCAAGACCTCATCGACCGGTATTGACATGATTTCGGTCAACTTTCTGTTGCCCAATGCCGATGACCCGGTTATCTACCGCGGCCCCATCATCGCCGAGACGGTCAAGCAGTTCTGGGCCGATGTCATCTGGCAGGATGTTGACTTTATGTTCGTCGATATGCCCCCCGGCACCGGCGACGTGCCGCTGACCGTGTTCCAGTCGCTGCCCGTGGACGGTATCATCGTCATGACCTCACCGCAAGACTTGGTTGCGATGATTGTGGGCAAGGCGGTCAAAATGGCACAGATGATGAACATTCCTGTGCTGGGCGTTATCGAAAATTACAGCTATATCGAGTGTCCGGACTGCGGCAAGCACATCGAAGTGTTCGGCAAGAGCCGCGTCGAGGAAGTTGCAGCACAGTATAACGTGCCCGTTCTGGCAAAGCTGCCCATCGACCCCAAGTTAGCCGAAGCCGTTGACGCCGGACAGATTGAGGACGCCAAGCTGCCCGAATCGCTTCAGGGCGCCACTTCCATGCTGGAAAAACTGCTCTAACCCCCGTCTGTGAAAGGGCTGTTGACTATGAAAATTGCGATTGCATACCGTGACGGCGCGGTTGCCGCCGACCTTGGCACCTGCACCGAATTTCTTATCGTGACCGCGCAGGACGGACAGCCGACCGGAAAAACGCTGGTCACCTGTCCGGGTGAAGGTCATATCCGTCTGCTCAACTTTGTCGGCCACTACGCCGTAGATGTGCTCATCTGCGGCAAACTGGGCATTGCTTCGCGCAATGCGCTGGAAATGCTCGGTGTCTTGCTGGTTCCCGGCGTGACCGGTTCGGCGGAAGAAGCCGCTGCCAAGTTCCTTGTAGGCGAAAAGCAGGGCGATGACACCGTTTTGACCCTGTGCCGCGAAGATGACCCAGATGACCCGATGGCTTGTATGCACGACTGTTCCAAGTGTGCAGGCTGCGGCCCGCTCGCGGTTGATTTGGAAAAGCTGAACTTGCCCAAAATCCCGTAACCACCCGCAAACGGCACACGGGAAAAATCATCCCTTTTAAAAAGCAAACGACCAAACACACAGCCCAAAGGCTGCATGTTTGGTCGTTTTTGTTTTGCCTTACGCCTGCACATACCAGCGCGGCGGCTCGCAGGGCGTAAACCCGCGAAAATCGCGCATAGCGCGCGCGTAGTTCATCTGCATCTGCCGCACGATATCCGCGCCCAGCGATTCCGCCCAGATAATCTGTGAAATCGCGCCATAAGCGACTTCATACGCGAACGCTTCCCAAAAATCATCCGGCGGGTCGCCCCGAAAATAGGCGTGAATCTGCCCGTTGACAAACGCTGTACTGCGCGGGATGGTAAACGCCTGCGACTTTTGGAAATCCTGCCAGCGGTCACCGACATGACGGCGGTTAAAATCAATCACCGCGATTTTGCTGTCCGGTGTCAGCAGCAGACTTCCAATGTGAAAATCTCCGTGCAGCCCTGCCAGCCGCTTGGGGCGCGCCACATGCTTGGCTACAAACATGACCACCGAGTCATCTCCCGCCATGCGGTTACGGCTGGCCAGATAGCGGAACACCATGCGCTTACGCGCCTCCACTTCGCCGTCGGCCTCCTCGCGCTCGGCAGGCTCCAGCACAACACTATGAATGGCTGCCAGTGCGCGTCCGGCCTCCTGCCCCAGCCGGTACTGTTCTTCCTCCGGCATCCCGATGAGTTCGCCCGCCATTGGCTCACCCTCGACCCAGCTCAAAAGCTGATAGACGCGCCCGCCGTGCAGGCCGCAGTCTATCGGGCGGGGCATGGGGAATCCCAGCGCCTGACAGCGCTGAATAAAGGCAAATTCGGCATATTTTTGTTTGGTCTGCGCTTCGTCCGCCGCGCGCAGCAGATAATGTTCACCCGTATGGGTGTAAATCTCATATTTTTCGTCCGTGCTCCAACCGCTGCGCACGGGCAGCACCTTACGCCAGTTGTCCACGCCCGGAAATCCGCGCAGCCAGCCGCGGTTCGTCATTCCTTTTCTCATACACCCATCCCCTGAAGCAGCAAATCCACCAGCGCTTCGACTGAAATATCGTGATTTTTGAACATGGTCGCGGGAAGCGACACCAACAGCGACGCGGCAACCGCCGGGTCTAAATCGGCGCGCAGTTCTCCCGCCTGCTGTGCCCGCGTGACCTCGCGCACCAAAGATTGATACTGCTCGGTCGCATACTCTTGCCCCATTTTATCCAGAAGCGCCAGCGACGCATCTTCCCGAAACAGGTTCAGCAGCTTTTGCCCCATCTGCGCCAGCAGACTGGTCAAAAACCGCATATAACTAATCATTTTACTGCGAAACGGCATATCTGCCTGCAAAATTTCCTCAATTTCACCTGTGGTGCGCGCCGCCATCTGCTCGCCAACCGCGCTTAACAGAGCGGTTTTGGATGGGAAATACTCATAAATCGTCGATTTCCCAATGCCTGCGCGCACGGCAATTGCATCCATGCGCGCATGTTCAAAACCATTCTGGCAAAATTCCTGTGCGGCAGCATTCAAAATGGCCTGACGGCGACGGCTGCGAATATCGTTCTTTTCCAGCAGCTCGGTCATGTGAAAGCTCCTTTGATTGATTTATGTCTTTGCCTGATGGCGTGCAATTTTACGCGCCTTGCGATTTTTGAATCGCTCGGTCAGACTGTCAATGAGAGAATAATACACCGGCGTAAACAGCAGCGTAACAATGGTCGAAACCACCATACCGGTAATCATAACAATCGCCATTGGCTGCATCATCTCGGCGCCTTCGCCGTTGGAAAACACCATCGGCAGCAGACCCAAAATGGTGGTCAGCGTGGTCATCAGCACCGGACGTACACGGCGCGGACACGCATTGAGGATGGCGGTGTTTTTATCCTCGCCGCGCCGTCTGCGAATGTTGGTATAATCGATAAGTACAATGGACGAGTTGACCACCGTACCGCCCAGCATGATAATACCGATAAACGCCACCATCGAAATTTTATTTCCGGTCAGCGGCAGGGTGAACAGCGAACCCAACAAACCAATGGGCAAAATGGTCATAATGATGACCGGCATGATAAACGATTCAAACTGACTCGCCAGCACGAAATACACCAGTCCCAGTGCCGCAATCAGTGCATAGGCGAGCTGGGTAAAGGTATCAATCATTTCCTGCATTTCACCGCCCGTCTCATAGGTCACGCCGTCGGGCAGCGAAAAGTCATCCAGAACGCCCTGTACCGCCTGGCTCATCTCGACGGTCGTCACTTCATCCGAAGCCGCACCGGTAATCGTGATGGTTCGGCTTTGGTTCAAGCGGTTGATACTTTGCGGGGCCAGCACGATATCGACATCGGCCACCAGCGAAAGCGGCACCGAACCGCCGGTCTGAGTGGGAATCATAACACTTTTGAGCGCGTCCAGACTGCCCTCGGCGCGGCTGTCGCCGCGCACGCTGACCGTGATTTCCTCACCGTTTACTTTCAGTTGAGTCGCGGTCTGTCCGGACAGTTCCCCGCGTACTGCCTGCCCAATCGTCGCGGCATTCAGCCCAAACCGCGACGCATTGGCACGGTTTAGCGTGATATCCACTTCGGGCACCTGTGCCGACGCCGAGGACGTGACATCAACCGCGCCCGGCAGGGCGGCAAGCTGTTCGGTTAGTCGGTTGGCGGCATCGGTCAGCGCGTCGTAGTCGTTTCCGCGCAGCGTCACCGAAATCGCGTCGCCCGTCATGGCCGACATATTCATGGAGCCGGATGCCTCGACCGTGATTTCTGCGCCCGCTAAATCTTGCAGCGGTGCGCGCAAATCGTCGGCAACCTGCTGTGCCGTGCGGTCACGCTGCCCTTTTTCGACCAAGTTAATGGTCACAGACGACATATCTGCCGTAGAAGTCGTGCTCATGCTCGACCCGCCCGTTGAATAGTAAATGCTCTCGACTTCGGGCACCTGTTCGAGCGCAACCGCTACGACACGGTCACTCATGGCTGCCACGTCGGAAAGCTCGGAGCCGACCGGCATTTCTACGCTAACCGCGACCACGCCTTCATCCATTTGAGGCATGAGTTCCACACCGGCAACCGCAATGGAAACCAAAAACAGCGCAATCATACCGCCCGAAATGAGCACCGCTTTTTTGCGGTGGGTAATGAAGTGTTCGAGCAGCGCTTTATATTTGCGCATCACCGGACGGTCGGCAATGTCATGTCCGGTGTCGGGCGTGCGAAGCTGATGTTTGCCGCCGCGGTCAAGCAGCATATAACATAGCAGCGGCACCAGCGTCAGCGCAATAATCAGCGAGGCCAGCAGCAGCGAACAGATGGTGATACAAAATTCACGGAACATCATGCCGCTTAACCCGCCGGATAAGCCGATGGGCAGGAACACGGCAACCGTGGTCAGCGTGGAAGCCGAAATGGACAGGGCAACCTCTTTGGTTCCCTCAATACACGATTGGGCGCGCTCGCATCCGTCCGCGCGGTAATGGAAGATGTTTTCCAATACAACAATCGAGTTATCGACAATCATGCCGACACCCATTGCAATGCCGCCCAGTGACATCATGTTCATGGTAATGTCGGTCACCTGCATGATGAGGAAAACCGAGATGATGCAGATGGGCATGGACAGCGAGATAACCGCCGTTGCGCCCAAGTCGCGCAGGAACACAAACAGCACGATAGCCGCCAGCAGCACACCAAACACGATGTTCTGCACAACCGAATTGACGGTCATGTGAATCATTTCACTTTGGTCGCTCAAAATCATCCAGTCCAGCGTCGGCATCTGCGCGGTCAGTTCGTCCAGCGCATCTTTTGTGCGCTCGGCTACTTGCAGGGTATTGGTGTCCGACTGCTTGTTAACCGAAATCGTAATACAGGGTTCGCCGCCAATTTTGGCGATGGCGGTCTGTTCCTGCGGTTTCAGTGCCACGTCGGCAATCTCGCCCAACCGCACCGAACCGCCTGCTGGAAGCGGTATCAAGGTGTTTTCAATATCCTGTACCGACTGGTATTCGCCGTCGGTGCGAACCGAAAAGCTCTGCGCCCCCGACTGCACGCTGCCCGCCGGCAGCGCGACATTCTCCGCGCCCAATATCTGCGCGATATACGACACCGACAGATTATACCCGGCCAGGCGGTCAGCATCGGTATCGACGGCAATTTCATTTTCATAACCGCCCGCGATATCGACCGAAGCCACGCCGTCAATACGCTCGAGTGCGGGCTGAATGTCGTCTTGTGCAATGGTCTGGAGGGCGGCAAGGTCGGTGCCCTTTAGCCCAATCGTCACGACCGGAAGCGAATCGACATTGATGGTCATGGTCATGGGCGTGTCGGCATCTTCCGGCAAGAACCCTTTCACGCGGTCGATGCGGTCGCGCAAATCGACCATTGCTTCATCCATGTCGGTGCCGTTTGCAAACGTGACCATGACCATAGACGAGCCTTCGGACGAGAGCGACTGGATTTCATCCATACCCGACACGCTGGCGCAGGCCGACTCGATGGTTTTGGTCACCATGTTTTCCACTTCCTGCGGCCCGGCATCCGAATAGGTCGTGTATACGACCGCCATCGGCAATTCAATGTCGGGCATGAGCGCGAGTGGCAGCGAGGTAAAGCCCATAATGCCGAATATGACAATCAGCACATAGGCCATAATCGTAGTGACCTTATGTTTCAGACAAAAGTCTGCAATGTTCATGGTTCTTCCTCCTCGGAAACCACGCGCACGGCGGCACCATCCGACAGATAACTTTGACCCTTGACGACAAGCGTTTCACCGCCTGCCAAACCGGCTGTGATTTCGGTCACGCCGTCACCGGTCACACCGGTCTGTACGGCTATCTGCTTGGCGCTCTCGCCGTCCACCACAAACACATACTGTTCGGTGCCGTTGGTCAAAATCGCATCCGACGGAATGGTCACGGTGTCCTGCCGCTGATTGGTAAAGAAGGTCACATCGGCAAACGCCCCAATGGGATAACTCACCCCAACCGGTGTATACAAGCGCACTTCATAGAGTGCGGTCTGTTCGCTCGCGGCGGGCGCAATGGTGGCGATGGTAGCGCGGAAGGGCTGGCTGGACACCGCGCCCACTGTGACTTCTGCCGCATCGCCTACTTTGAGCTGCGACAACAGTTCCTCGGATACCTGCACCGAAATGCGCGTGCGCCCGCCCTCAGCAATCACGATGGCTGCCGCCTGACCTGCCAAGCCGCCCTGTGTGATGTTGACCTGTGTAATCAGCCCATCACACGGCGCGGTCACGGTTCCGGCTGCCGCCTGTGCCCGGATTTGCGCCATCTGTGCTTCGAGCTGTGCCAGTTGTGCCTGCTGGCTGGCGCGCGCCTGCGACACCGCTGACTTTGCCTGTGATAGCTGGTTGTTGGCTTGGTCAAGCTGGGTGCGCGCTTGGTCAAGTTCAAGCTGCGAAGCCGCGCCCACGTTGAACAACTCCTGCACATTTTCAAAATTGGTCTGTGCCGTTGTCACAGCAGTCTGCGCCAGTGGTAAAGCGCTCTGCGCGGTCTGAATGGCTTCGTTGGTCAGTTGTTGGGTTGCATTGTAGCTTTGTTCAAGTGCATTGTATGAACTGGTAATCTGACTGGTATCAATCTGAAAGAGCAGCTGCCCTTTTTGAACGGTGTCGCCCGCCTTGACCGGCAGACTGAGCACGGTTCCCGCCAGCGTCGGCACCACCGACACCGACGAATCGGCAATAATCTGTCCAGATACCATATTCTCATTAGAAATGTCGGTGCGCTCGACCGTCTGCACCTCGACGGCTGTGCCCTGTTCTTGTGTTGTTTGTTCATCTGTCTGCTCGTTCTGCTGCGTACTGCCGCAGCCGGTCAGAACCAGCAGACAGGTCAAAAGCCCGGCTGCTATGCGTTTGCCTCTCATTGGTTACATTCCTCCGCTTGTACTCATCACGCCTTCACAGGCCCATTGATACTGCATATACGCAGCAAACAAATCAATCTGCGCCAAACGCACATTGGATTGTGCCTGGTCAAAATTGACTTGCGCTTCGATATACGCATTGCGCGCAATCGTGCCGCGGTCATATTTGAGCTTTTCGGTTTCCAGCACGCGCTGTTGCAGACTCAGCGCGTCCCGCGCAACCGAAAGCAGCCGGTTTTTCTCGGCAACCGCGCGGAACAGCTTGGTAAAGTTCTGTTCAAAGGTGTCGCGCGTGCTTTCCAGTTGGTATTCTGCCGCTTCGATTTTCTCGCGGCGGCCGTCGGTATCTCGGTCTAAATCCTCGGCATCCTCGACCGCTTTTTCGGCGGCATAAATGTCATAACTGAGTGATTCACCGCGCTGCATATCGCTGTCGAGCACCAAAAGTGCCAGCATATCGGGTGTGACCGCGGGCACGGTGTCCATCAAAAAGTTTCTGGACGCTTCACGCCCCAGCAGCAGGTTAAAATCGCCCTTGGCATTGCGGAAGGTCTGTTCCAAGGTGGCAATCGCGCTGTCGGTCTGCTCTTTGGCCAGCCGCGTTTGCTCAACGGTCAGTTCGGACACCTGCCCCAACGCCTGACGGGTCTGCATCTCGGCGTATTTCACGTTGGTCAAGTCGGACTGCTGCACGGTCAACATGTAATTTTCCTGAATGGTCATCAGTCCAATATACGCCGACTGTGCCGCCTGCACCAGTTGGTTCTCAATGGCAGCAAACTGCCGTTCATATGGCTCATAGTCGGTTTTCTTGAGTTCTTCGAGCTGGCTTTCCATCTGGGCAAGCTGGCTTTCCATCTGGGCAATATCGTTTTGCAGCAAAACTACGGTTGCCTGCCCAATGGTGATAGTGGCAAGGCCGTTGTTTAAGGTGGGGTCAACGGTCGCCAGCGAAGCGGCAACGCCGTTTGACAACTCCTGCATGGCGGCAATTGCCTGTTCCATCGCGTCAATCGCTTCTTCCATGTCCTCGATTGCCTGTTCGATGTCAGTCGCCTCGATGCTCTCCAACGTTTTCTGGTTGGCCAAAACGGTTTTATTCTGGCTGCGCACCAGCGGCTCTATCTGCTCGTAGGTCAGCACTTCGGCGCTGGCCAGTTCGGGGTCTTGCTGGGTCAGGTAATGGGTGGCTTCCTCGCTCGAAAAGCCCAGCCAATAGGTCGGGTACACGTCGCCCGTGTTGGTCGTGACCGTGCCGGGTGTGCCCGGCGCAAGGTCGGTGCTGGGAATTAGGGTCTGGGGCGTGGACGGCACACCGGCGGCTTCGGCACTGGGGTCGAGCCAAATCGGAACTTGGCTTTCATCCATGACTGTTCCGCTGCCTGCCGTCTGCTGTCCGCCGGTCGGCTCGGTCACCGCGCTGCCGCCCGGATTGAGCCAGCCGGGCACCTGCGTATCATCTACCCAAGTCGCGCCTGCCACTTGCCCCAAACACATGGTACTGGCGAGCAAGGCCGCGCAAATCTGCTGTTTCATACACTCTCTCACTTTCTAAAAAAGCTGCTGTTTCGACATAATCCGGCACCGACCGACTAGTCGGTCGGAAAGTCAGTCTTATTATACGCCTGAGCGGTTGTGCCGTCAATTGATACTTGGCCAAACACGGGCATCAACAGCAGACTATGCGGCAATGGCGGGGCGTATGCTTCACAACAATTCACGCGACAGGATACTGGTGCGCACATGTATGACCTTTTGCGCCGGGGCACGGCTGCGGCACAAAAGGTCATACAGCACTTCCACGCTGCGCCGTGCCTGTCCGGAAAAGTCCTGGTCTACGACAAAATCCAGCCGTCCGGCTGCCAGATAGTCGCGGGCATGGGGGGTCAGGTCGTTGCACACCACATGGATGGGCTGGGGAGCGCGGGCGCGGGTCAGCGCATCCATACAGCCCTTCACGCTCTCATTTGCCATATAGATGGCGCGCAAGCGCGGGTTGCGGCGCACTTCGTACAGTACGCCGTCATAGGTCAGGTCATAGCGTTCAATGCACTCAATCACATGCGCGTGCCCGATGTCGCCTTCCAGTTCATACAGCCGTTCCAAAAAGCCTTCCACGCGCAGTCGATGGGCGGTAAACTCGCGATTGCCGCACACCACCAGCACATCCCCACCCGCCAGCACGGGCACCAGCAATCCGGCGGCTACGCGCCCGGATTTGACCAAATCCTGCCCGATATGACAGACACGCTGGGAGCCGGGTACATCGGAATTGCAGGTCACGACCGGAACGCCTGCCGCTGTCAGGCGGTCAATCTGCTGTTCCATCGCGGCGGTATCGGCGGCATTGAGCACCATACCGTTGACGTGTGCCCGCTCCAGCGCCTCGATACATGCGCAATACTCCTGATTGGAGCGGCTGCTTAGTTCACGCACTTCGACCCGAAACGCCGGATTGCCAATGCGCCGCAGCGCGGCTTGAATCCCGCGCCGCATTTGTCTTGTATAATAGTCATCCCAACTGGGCATGACAAACCCGACCGTTGTACCCAATCGTCCGGGCTGCTGCTGCCGCCGCTGAGCGGGCGTGCGGTAGCCCAATTCATCAATCGCACGCTGCACCCGCGCGCGCACTTCGGGCGCAACATTGGCGCGGCCATTCACCACCCGGTCAACCGTGCCGCGGGACACGCCGCACCGGTCTGCCACCATCTGAGAGGTAATTTTCATCTGGATTCCCCGTCCATTCTTCTGCTGGATTTCTGCTATCATGGTATCATGGCGGGCACGCCCACGCAATAGCCCGGTTGTGCATTTCTGATTTTTGAACAATGCACAGCACGCGCCGCCCAAATGCCCGCCTGAACTTGCGCAAAATGCACAAAACATTTGACCTTTTTTGGCTCTATTTACAAATTTTTCGACCGCTACTTGTCCACTTTGCCCGCCCGTTTTATAATAAAACCAGAGATTGTGTTTATGTCCATTGCGGCATAAAGCTCGATGAAATCAATTCAAAGGAGATATGTGTTATGGCAAATTTACGCATTGGCGTCGTCGGCTGCGGCCGTATCGGCAAGCTGCACATTGACAACCTGATTAACGCAGTACCGGGTGCTGAGGTCATCGCGGTCGCTGACCCCATGATTGACAAGTCCGGTGCGCGCGACTGGTGCGCAGCACGCGGCATCACCAACGTTTCCGCTGACTACATGGACGTTATCAACAACAAGGATGTAGACGCGGTTTTCGTTTGCTCCTCCACCGATACCCACTCGGTTATCTCTCTGGCCGCTGTCAATGCTGGCAAGCATGTCTTCTGCGAAAAGCCGGTTGACTACGATGTAGATAAGATTAAGGCTGTTATGGCTGCCGTTGAAGAAAAGGGCGTTAAGTTCCAGGTTGGTTTCAACCGCCGTTTCGACCACAACCACAAGGCTGTTGCCGATGCTGTTAAGTCCGGCAAGGTTGGCGACCCGCACATCGTTATCGTTTCTTCCCGTGACCCTGAGCCGCCCCCGGCTTCCTACGTTGCGGTTTCCGGCGGTATCTTCTATGATATGATGATTCACGACTTCGACATGGTTCGCTATGTAACCGGTTCGGAAGCCGTTGAAATCTCGGCTGTCGGCTCCTGCCTGGTAAATCCCAAGCTGCAGGAAGAATCCGGCATTCCGGACGTTGACACCGCAGTTGTCACCATGAAGATGGCAAACGGCTGCATCGCTGTCATCAACAACTCCCGTCAGGCTGTTTACGGCTACGACCAGCGCGTTGAAGTCTTTGGCTCCAAGGGCATGGCTTCCGACGGAAACGACCTGCTCAACACCGCTACCATCATGACCGTAGACGGTGCACACTCTGAAAAGCCGCTGTGGTTCTTCCTCGAGCGCTACAACCAGGCATTCATCGAGCAGGTGAAGTACTTCGTTGATTCTGTTGTCAACGACAAGCCGGTTGTTGTCGGTGCAATCGACGGTCTGCGTCCGGTTTACATGGCTCAGGCTGCAACCGAGTCCTGCCGCAACGGCGGTGTTTACGTTAAGGTTCCCCAGTAATTCCTTTCTTTTTTCCGCTTCTTTTCCGGGCTGCCTCGCTTGCGAGGCAGCCCACTTCTTTTGTCTATTCACACACAAAAAACGTGCGTCGCCCTTGTTCTGACACCGGGCTTCGCACGTTTTCTGTATTTTTGCGGTTTACTTTGCCGCATACAAGCCGTAACGTTTGAGCACCCCGCATAGACGCGCATCCAGTGCCGCGGGTAAGGTGGACAAGGGCAACCGGCACGGCCCCACCTGCCAGCCCATATGCTGCAAGGCGCGTTTGACCGGAATCGGGTTGACCTCACAGAACAGCGCGTCGATAAGCTCCAAATAGCGAAATTGAAGCGCCTGACTGTGTGACGGGTCATCGGCAAACGCCGTACACATCTCATGTACCGCTTGCGGAACCAGATTGGACAGCACCGACACCACGCCGCACGCGCCCAGCGAAAGCGCGGCGGTAATCTGGTCATCGTTGCCCACATAAACGCGCAAATCCTCGCCGCACAGGGCGCGAATCTTAGCCATCTGCGCCAGATTGCCGCTGGCTTCCTTGAGTGCGGCAATATTGTCAATATGGCTCAGGCGCTGACAGGTATCGGGGGTCAAATTGACCCCGGTGCGCGACGGCACATTGTACAGCATAAGCGGCAGGCGCGTGGCCTGTGCGATGGCTTGAAAGTGCAAAAACAGCCCCTCTTGCGAGGCTTTGTTATAATAGGGTGTGACCTCCAGCAAGCCGTCTGCGCCCGCTCGTTCGGCAAGGCGTGCCAGACGCACCGCCTGTGCCGTGCAGTTGCTGCCCGCCCCTGCAATCACAGGCACGCGCCCTTTTGCCTGTTTGACCGCGCAGGCAATGACCGCGCTGCGCTCGTCGTCGGTCAGCGTGGCACCTTCACCCGTTGTCCCGGCGATGACTAAGGCATCCACCTCATTTTGTATCTGCTCCTCGACCAAATCGGCCAGCACGCGCAGATTGATAGACCCATCTTCGTGCATGGGCGTGACCAGCGCGGTTGCCGCGCCGTGGAAAATTGGCTGTTTCATGTGCCCTCCTCTTTCGGCTCCACTACAATCCGTTGTTCCAATTCGGGAATCAGCATCCCACCCGGCCGCCCGCTGCCGCACTCGGCCAGAAACACCGGTTCGGACAAACTGCCCGCCACCTGTTCTGCCAGCGGCCAACAAGCCGCCGTCGCGCACAGGGCATGAACCTTGCCCCGTGGCTTCATCAGCGCCCGCACATCATCCACATCCTGTGGACTGCCGTGCAGCGTGGGAATCAAAAACCGATAGTGCTGCAATAGCTTGCGGGGCAACACAACCGGGCTGTTCTCACTCTGGAGCAGCAGCACACAGGGCGCGTTGGCCGCGCCCACCTGATAGACCTGCATGACAAAAACTCCTCCTATCTCCCATATGCTCCCCCATAACCGCTCGGTTTTCCTTGCCCCTATGCTATCCATTTTATGAGCAGACTGCCGGACATGTGTATTTTGTTTTGCCGCCATGCAAAATTTTTTCTTTTTGTGTGAACCGGTCGGGTGATATGCGGCTCTATTACACAGAACAAGCAAGAAAGGAGTGAAGCCCTATGGCATACAGCATATCAGCGGCCTCTGCTTCCAGCGCCGTCCCCGATTTCGACACGCTGTTTGAAACATATCAAACCGAAGCATTGCGTGCAGCCTATCTCATCTGCGGCAACCGGGCAGATGCCGAGGACGTTGTACAGGAAACCTTCGTCAAGTGTTACCAGTCCATGAACCAGCTACACGACCCCACCCGCGTCAAAGCATGGTTGTTCCGCATCCTCACCCGCACCGCTTGGCGCACCTGCCAAAAACATCGGCGGGAAATGCCGGTCGAAAATCTATACGACAGTCAGGAACCCACCGATGAGGATGCCGCCGCACCGCTCTTACGCGCCGACCGTGCACAGCAGGTGCAGAAGGCGCTCGCTGCACTCGAACCCAAGCAGCGCACGGCCGCAATTTTGTACTATTTCAACGATATGTCGGTCAAGGACATCGCCAAAGTCATGGGCTGTTTTGAAGGCACGGTCAAATCGCGTCTTTACCATGCCCGGCAACAGTTAAAAGCAAGTTTGGAGGTTGAGTTCGATGAAATTTGATAAGTATATGCACGATTCCCTGCATGAACTGGCGCAGGATGTTTCCCCCAATCCCATGCTGCGCGCCCGCGTGATGAATGAGGTACAGCTCACCCGCACCAAAACCCGTCCGCGCCGGATGCGCTTCGCAGTTGCCGCCGCTGCGATGTTGTGTGTACTGGTGGGTGGCGCTTTCGCTGCCGGCCCGATTGTTGGTCTGGCTTCAACCAGTTATTGGGGCGAACAAGTCACCGATTTTGACGAACAGGCGACGGTCGAAAAACAAGCCGGTTTTACCGTTCGTCTGCCCGAAACGCTCAACGGTGCCGCGTTCAGCAGTATGGAAGCCGTTCCGATTGATGCGATTGATGCCGACGGCAACACCGCTTACAGCTATCAGGAATTTGATGCCTATTATCAAGATGGCAACACCATGCCGTTTTTGATGGTCACAGAAAATAAAAACATTGTAGATGACGGTAGTCTGAGCGATAAAACCCTTGTAGATACCCGCGAAATCAATGGTATCACGGTCACTTACCGCGAAATCCCGACCATCTTCCTGCCGCCTGACGGTGTAGAGCCGACCGCAGAGGAACAGGCAGCAGCCGACCGCGGGGAATGTTTTATTTCCTACGGCAGCCAAGAACGCATTGACGGTGTATACCATACGATTTCTTGGGTAGATGGCGATTTGAACTATTCGATTGGCGCAAATGACGGTGACTGGGCAGCCGACGACTTCTTCACCGCCGCCCAAGACGTGCTGAGCACCCCCCAATAAAGTTTTCGATGAAACCTTTTTCAAAAGGTTTCCGGAGTCTTGAGGCAGCGCCTCAAGGCGCGCCCGCAGGCGCGCAACTCCCTTTTAAAATCCGCCCCTTGGGGGTGGATTTTAACCAGAAGATACAAAAGAACGCCCGCTTGCCTGAGCAAGCGGGCGTTTATTTTTGCGCCGCCACAGGCGGCGCTCTCTCGTAACAGTCAGTTGATTTTCCCCGACGGGAAAATCAAAAAGGGGATTTCGCCGTCTGCGGACGGCGACCAGACCCGGTCTGGAGCGCCAAAGGGACGCAGTCCCTTTGGAATCCCATTTTATGCGGGCAATTCGGGTACGATTGTCCAGTGGAAGCACCAGTTATTTATCTCCTTGTGCTCGGCATAATTTTCCGCTTCGGGGTCATCAATCGACGGGGTAACCGCATAGGTAATCAGTGGGCCTTTGACCGGATAGCTGCCCTTGCCGCTGAACTGGTCTTCCATCGTCACATTGCTGGTGTTGGTGACCTTCCAGTCTTCACCATCCTTTTCAATCAAGCCCATGGTAAATGGTGCGCTGGCATCGTCCGACAGGTTCGACCAAACCACAACCATCATGTTATCCCGCACTTCAATTTGCGCGGCAACTTCCTGCGTGTCCTTGGTCACAGCCGTGATGGCATCTTCCTGACTGGTGTAAGAAGCTTCCTTGGGGTCTTTTTCCTCGCTGCTGCATCCGCTCATCATCGCGGTCGCACCCAGCAGGCTGACAGCCGCCAGCACAACCGCCAGCATTTTTTTCAGTTTCATTTGGATTCTCTCCTTTTTCACAATTTTTTTACATTCTATCATCAAAAAAGCGCCGCGTTCCCGCAGCGCTTTTTGATTTAGCCGTTTCCGCGTTACTTCGTACCGAAAATGCGGTCGCCCGCATCGCCTAAGCCGGGAATAATATAACCATGTTCATCCAATTCGGGGTCGATTGCTGCGGTAAAGATTTCAACATCAGGGTGTTCCTGCTGTACCACATCCAAACCAATCTGGGTTGACAGCAAGCACATCAGCTTGATATTCTTCACGCCGCGTTTTTTGAGCGCAGACACCGCCGCGGCCGCTGAACCGCCCGTCGCAACCATCGGGTCAATCAGGATAACATCGCGCTCTGCGATATCGCTGGGCATTTTGGCGTAATACTCGACCGGCTTGAGGGTTTCCGGGTCACGGTACATGCCCAAATGCCCGACCTTAGCGGCCGGAATCAGTTCCAACATACCTTCGACCATGCCCAAGCCTGCGCGCAGGATGGGCACAAAGGCAATCTTCTTGCCCGAAATCACACGCGCCTTGGCATGTGCCAGCGGGGTTTCAATCGTGATTTCCTTAATGGGTAAATCGCGGGTGGCTTCGTAACACATCAGCATTGCAATTTCGCGGGTAGCCTCGCGGAATTCCTTTACGCCGGTCTGTCGGTCGCGCATTAAGCTGAGTTTATGCAGAATCAGCGGATGGTCCATAACATGAATCTGTGCCATACTCTTACTCCTTCCCTTGGGCAATCACTTGCTGTGCTTTGCCTCGATTGCGTGAATTTTCTCGATACGGCCCAGATGGCGACCGCCTTCCAGCTCGCCCTCCAGCCAGACTTCGACCATTTCAGCCGCCTCACCGGGGCCGGTGATGCGCTCGCCCAAGCACAGGATGTTTGCATCGTTGTGCAGACGGCAATATTTGGCTGCAAAATGCGACTGGCAAGCCGCTGCGCGAATACCGGGCACTTTGTTTGCCGCGATGGAAATACCGATACCCGAACCGCAAATCAAAATGCCGCGCTCATGCTTTCCTGCAACGATGGCATTTGCAACCGCCTCGGCGGCATCCGGATAGTCATAGCGCTCGGCAGAGTAGCAGCCGTAATCGGTAAATTCGTACTTATCTTTCAGCATTTCCATCAGCTTGACCTTGAGCGCATAGCCTGCATGGTCATTACCAATCGCAATGGTCATTTGACATTACCTCCGTTTTTCTGTCTGTCCCGCATCTGCTCGGCCTGCGGCTTGCGCAGGTATACCGCGTCGAGCTGCTGTGCGGTTTGCGTCTCCCCGGCCAGAAAACGCGGCAGCGCTGCCATTGCCACACCGTAAGCGCTGGGGTAAACCAGATGGGCGGGCGCAAGCACCAAATGCGGGCACGTTTGGGTAAGCTTAGTATAGCACAAATGTGCGCCGTCTCCAACCAGAATTTCACCATTCTGCGCAATTTCCTCGCCAAGCGCTGCAATGGTCAGCGCGCGGTCGGGGGTGAGACGTTCGGGGGCACCTGTTCCATTCAGACGGAACCGGGCGTTATACACCTGACCGGCGCGGGCATCCATCACACAGGAAACCGTACCAGTCATCCCAATAAGGTTATAAGCCATCGTTTCGAGCGTGGATACGCCCACACACGGCTTGTCCGTGCCAAACGAAAGCCCCTTGACGGTGGCCACACCAATCCGGATACCGGTGAACGAGCCGGGGCCGGCTGCAACGGCGAAGCCGTCCAGCTCCCGCGGCGTCAATCCCACATTGTCTAAAAGCTGCTCGGCCATCGGCAGCAATGTGCGGCTGTGGGTCAGACCGCAATTTTGGAATGAAGCCGCCACCAGCTTTTGTCCATCGGTCAGGCATACGGCAGCCGAAACGGCTGACGATTCAAAACTTAAAATTTTCATGCGTCTGTTCCCTCGATTTCCACAATGCGGTCGTCGGGCTGCTCGCCGTAGGACAGCCGCACGGTTTTATGCCGTTCGGGCAGCAGCGCCCCTGCATTCTGGCTCCACTCTATCAGCAAAATCCGTTCGCCGTCCAGATATTCCTCAAAGCCCAGTTCAAACAGTGCTTCCTCGTCGCAAATACGGTACAAATCAAAATGCGCGACCACGCCGCCCGGCGTGCTGTACTCGTTTGCAATCGCAAATGTGGGGCTGGTCACGCGCCCCTCATACCCCAAGCCGCGCACGACCCCGCGTGCAAATGCGGTCTTGCCCGCGCCTAAGTCACCGTCCAGCGTCACCACATCGCCGGGCACCAGCGTCTTGGCGAACGCTGCCCCGACCTGCTCGGTTTCCGTATCCGAATGGGTGATTTTGTGCATCATGCTATCTCTCCCGAAATAAGAACTTTCTTTATCATACCACAAGCGCGCCCGGTTGACAAACCCCAATCGGACAATTTTCGCCGGTTTTGTTTGTCGCTGCGCAGCAGATATGGTATCATAGAAATACAAAGAACTTCAAAAAATATACACCTGATATCTGCGCGTTGGGAGGTGAGTGTAATGCGGTTCTGGTCAGACTTTTTTGACAGCCGAAGGACAGCCATTCACTTGATGCTGTTCGGCACCGCGGTGACCGCCCTGCTCATCGGCATTTACAACGAACTCCCGCCGCACTCGGCACACACCCCCAACCACATCACCGCACAGGAACAAGCCATTGTATTACAGGAAGATTCCGATTTTCGCATCCTGCTGCTATACGACCCCATTTCACAGCAATTCCGCTGCGCACTCAGCTATACCGACGACCCCTCCCAAACGCTGTACAGCCCCTCGATTGGCTTTCGCATGACGCCCGGCCATCCACTGACCATCCGCTATCCGGATGCTTCGTCTGAAGCCTCCCCCCGCTCGCGGGCACTGCTTGCCGACATTGGCGCACAGATATTGCCCACGATTGAAGTATGTATCACCCAGCGTCCACTGACGGTCAGCCGCGCTTCCCACTACACCAGCGAAACCTTCCTGCAAGAATGGCACATTCGCTGGAAACCGATGACAAATTCCCGCAAGAACCAATAAAACCGCCCCTTGTGACAGAATATCCTGCACAAAAGGCGGTTTTTTATTGCATATTCAGCCGATAATTTTAGAACAATCCGGTAATTTTGCCGTTGTTGTCCACGTCAATGGCTTCTGCGGCTGGCTTCTTGGGCAGACCGGGCATGGTCATAATAGCACCGGTCTCGCACACGACAAAGCCTGCACCCGCCGACAGGCGTGCAGTGCGCACGGTAATCGTAAAGTCGGTCGGGCGGCCGAGCAGCGCCGCGTCGTCGGACAGCGAATACTGCGTTTTTGCCATGCAGATGGGCAGATTGCCGTAACCCATCGCGGTTATATTGGCCAGTTCCTTGGCGGCTGCGGGCAAAATATTGACCTCTTTCGCGCCGTAAATGCGGGTTGCAATCGTGCGGATTTTATCTTCCAGCGGCTGTTCCAGCACATAAAGCGGATGATAGTCGGCGCGGCCTTCGTCCAATACTGCCAGCACCTGTTCTGCCAGCGCCTTGCCGCCTGCGCCGCCCTTGGCGAACACCTCCGAGCGCGCAACCCGTACCCCCATTTTCTGACAATGTGCGTCAATAAATTCCATTTCCTCGTCGGTATCGGTCGGGAATGCGTTGATTGCCACCACGACCGGCAGACCAAACTTGTGCAGGTTTTCCACATGCGCATCCAGATTGGCAATGCCCTTTTCCAGCGCCTGTACATTGGGGGTGTTCAGCTCGGTCTTGGGTATCCCGCCGTTATATTTGAGGGCGCGAACGGTTGCCACCAGCACCACACAGGACGGATTGAGTCCAGCCGCGCGGCACTTGATATCCAAGAACTTTTCCGCGCCCAAGTCAGCGCCGAATCCGGCTTCGGTAATGGCGATGTCGCCCAGCTTGAGCGCCAACTTTGTTGCCTGTACGCTGTTGCAGCCGTGCGCGATGTTAGCAAACGGGCCGCCGTGCATCAGGCAGGGGGTGCCTTCGAGCGTCTGCACCAAATTGGGCTTAATCGCATCCTTGAGCAGCGCGGTCATAGCACCGTCGGCCTTGAGGTCACGGGCATGAACCGGTTCTCCGGCATAGGTGTAAGCGACCAGAATATCGCCCAGACGCTTTTTCAGGTCTGCCAAATCGTTCGCCAGACACAAAATCGCCATAACCTCGGACGCAACGGTAATCATAAAATGGTCTTCGCGGGGCACGCCGTTGACCTTGCCGCCCAAACCAATGGTTAGATTGCGCAACGCGCGGTCATTCATGTCGAGCACACGCGGGAACAGTACCCGGCGCGGGTCAATGCCCAGCGCGTTGCCCTGCTGTAAATGGTTGTCCAACATCGCGCAAAGCAGATTGTTTGCGGCGGTAATGGCGTGCATGTCGCCGGTAAAGTGCAGGTTAATGTCCTCCATCGGCACGACCTGTGCATAGCCGCCGCCAGCCGCGCCGCCCTTGATGCCAAACACCGGCCCAAGCGACGGTTCGCGCAGTGCGATGACCGCATTTTGCCCCATCTGCGCCATCGCCTGACCCAGACCGACCGTGGTAGTCGTCTTGCCCTCACCGGCAGGTGTTGGGTTGATGGCGGTTACCAGAACCAACTTGCCATCGGGCTTATCTTTGAGCCGCTGCCAAGCGTCGCCGGAAATCTTGGCCTTATACTTGCCATAAAGCTCCAATTCATCGGGCAAAAGCCCAGCACGCTGGGCAACCTCGGTGATGGGCTGCATGGTGCACTGCTGTGCGATTTCGATATCTGTCATCATACCCTTATCGTCCTCCGTCCGCTGAAAGGTTTGTACTTGTTGGTTACATTATACCACACAAGCCGCGAATCCCAAAGAAATCCTAGCGCATTTTCTCTCGCTTTTCCGCTGAAATTGTGGTATCATATATTGCATCCTTTTATGGATTTTATCTTATCCGCTAATGATTGAGAACAAGGGAGGCCATGTCCATGAGGCCGTTGCGCTCGGCTGCGCACTATCTGAAAAACACCGATTTATATTTGCTGATTCTGGCACTGTGCTGTTCGGCTTACAGTTTGGTTTTAATCAACTCGGCAACCGCCAGTTCGACCGCTCACGACCGCTTTATGCTGGTGCAGGGCGTCGCCACCGTCATCGGCGTGGGCGCATTTGTCGTGATGTCGCTGATTGACTTAGAGGACATCAAGCGCTATTGGCGCGTACTGCTCATTTTCAACCTGTGTATGCAGATTTCCATGTTTATCGTCGGTCAGGCGGTCGGCGGCAACCGAAGCTGGATTGCAGTCGGCCCCATCACCATTCAGCCCGGTGAAATCGGCAAGGTTTTATTCATCATCTCGTTTGCCGCCCATCTGATGCAGGTCTATGAGGAAATCAACCGCTGGCAGACGCTCATTCAGCTTGGGATTCATGCGCTTTTGCCGTTCGGCGCGATTTTGTTCGCCCAGCACGATGCCGGTGTTGCAATGGGCTATATCCTTATCGCTATCACCATGATTTTTGCCGCAGGCATTTCCTATAAATGGGTGTTCGGCGGTATGGTTTTGGGTCTGGCTTCGGTGCCCATCGTATTCCAGTTTTTGAGCGGCTACCGTTTGGCGCGTATTCTGGTCTTGCTTGACCCCAGCATTGACAACCTATATGGCAACGAAGATTACTACTACCAAACCGCACAGAGTAAAATTGCGATTGGTGCCGGTCAAATCAGCGGTTCGGGTTATATGCAGGGACTGCAAACCCAGTACGGCAAAGTGCCCGTCAACGAGTCCGACTTTATTTACACGGTTGCGGGCGAAGAATTTGGCCTGATTGGGGCGTTGCTGGTGATTATCCTGTTGGCGCTGCTGGTACTGCGGCTGCTCTATGTCAGCTACCGCGCCGGTTCTACCTTTTCCGCCCTGCTCACCGTGGGTATTGTGGGCATGTTTATGTTCCAGTCCTTCCAGAATATCCTGATGTGTCTGGGCATGTTCCCGGTCGTCGGTGTCACGCTGCCGCTGTTCTCCTACGGTGGTACTTCGGTCGTGACCATGTACGCCGCACTCGGCGTTGCCGCCGGTGTGCGAATGCGTGTAAAACCCAGTTGGCTGCAAAAATAAAAAACCATTTGATATCCAAAAAAGGCGAGGTCATAAGACCTCGCCTTTTTGTATACACGCCCTATTTGGGTCAGGTTTTGACTTTGTGCGGCCGCCCCTCATTGTACAGCTCCTGCCGGATGGCGGCAAACATATTTTCCGCCATATTAAAGTACCGACGGCAAGCCCGCTCATCCAGTGACAAGGGCAGGTCGGTCGGGTAGCGCGTCTCAATGTACAGGTTATTGAGCGCCGCACTCTCGTCCAGCCATTCGGTAAACTGTTCATCCTGCTGAACGGCCTGCCGGCACAGATAGGTCAGGTTATGCCCATCGTAATGGCGGCCGGTCTTAAAGAGCAGATACCCTTTGAGGGCTTTTTCAATCGCCTGTTGACAGTGAAAGGCGATGTTGCAGGCATCGCCGTTCCAAGTCATCAGGATGCGCGCCGCCTGCAAATCCAACAGCGCCTTGTCCAGCCATTTGTAATAATACAGGCTGTCTCGTCCGCCCTTACGCGCCCGGCTCATACAGCACCCGCCCTTTCCGATGAATCCACGCAGCATAGCTGCTGTCATCCTGCGTCAGCCGGTTCCACTCGTCCTGCGTGTACAGGGTGAGATTGACCGGCACATCGGCAAGGATAGCCAGATAAAGCTGCTGCTGTAAGGCGCGTTTGTCGGTGCCGTCGGGCACGACAATGCACAGGCTGGCAGCTTTCAGTTTGTCGGTTGACAACGTGCGCTTTTCGCCGTACAAGATGACGCAACGCGGCGCACACATTGCACAGATGGTGGAAACAACTTCGTCGGGAAATGCCATAGAAAAGCCTCCTTTCCTAAAACACCGTGCCCCATGACACGCGGTTTTTCTGGCGCGTCAGCGCCCGGTCAGCGTGCCCGCCGATTCAAACCGCACGGTATCTTGCGCCAAGCCACACACACGAAAATCTTGACCGCTGCGGTCGGCGTGCAGGGAAAGGGTCAAGCTCGCCGGTGTTTCGGCTGTGTAGTTGATTTGCACGGTGCGGACAAAATCGGTTTGCCCAAGGTCGAGCGAATCACAGACCAGTGCGGCAATTTTGACATTGTTCAGATGGTTGTTGATGTCCAAATCCGAATATACAATCGGGTGGGTGTGGTGCAGCGGCAAGCCGGACACCTCCAGCTTTGCGGGCATGGGCAGGGTTTCCCGTGCGGCACAGGTATATTCGGCGGCTGCTGGGATGGTAGAGGGGCGTAAAATGCGGTGAGTCTGCGCATCAAGTATCACCCAACTGGAAATTGCCCGCCCGGCGGGCTGCCCGTTCGACCAGAACTCAAAGGCGCGCAGCCAGCTCGGCCCTTTGATGCCTGCACACCACGTCGTCACACGCAATACATCGTATGCCGCCAGCGGGCGTGCAAACTCGACATACATGCGCGAGAGCACCCACAATGCCCCGATGTCATCGCGGTCGAGGTGGCACTGACGGGCGTGTACGGTGGCGGCATCCTGCATAAACTCAAAATAAGCATCTGGACGGGCAATGCCGCGCCAGTCAATATGCCCATAGGTCAGTTCGTAATCCTTATCAAAAATCGTTTGCATCGTGCGCCGCCTTACTGAATCATGGCAAGCAGGAACTGGGACAAAATATCAGAGAAATTTTGTCCATCCAAGCTGCCGCCGTTGGGTTTCGAGGGGGATGTAGCCGTATTGGAATTGTGTATGGTCTGATACCATTCGGTCAGGCGGTCGGCCATTCCGGACACGGCAGGAATGGAGCCATAGCGGAAAAAGACACAGCCGCCGACGTTATTCTGCTGTTCCAGATAGCGCAAACTTTCAAATAACGGGTCGGTAGTCACCCAAACCCCGCTGGGGCTGTCGGCACAGCGGTATGCACCCATACCGATATACAGATGGACGCCTGTACCGTCCACCGCTTCATTCCACCAGTCAGCCAGCGTTGCGAAATCGGCTGCTTTGTGACCGATTTCCCAATAAATCTGGGGAATGATATAGTCAACCAGACCGTTCTCAATCCAATACAGGCTGTCGGCATAGTTTGCGGCATAGTGCTCGTTGCCGCTGGTGTTGGAGCCGCGCGGGTCGGTCGATTTGTTCGCCCAGATACCCGACGGGCTGATGCCAAACTGAATGTCGGCGCGCACGTTGTGCAGCGCGGTGTCAAGCTGGGCGATGAGCTGGTTTACATTGTCGCGCCGCCAGTCGCCAATATCGGAAAAGCCCGAACCATACTTCTGGTAGGTTGCCGAATCGGGAAAATCGGTGCCGGGGTAGAAGTAGTCGTCCATATGTAGGCCGTCAATGTCATAGTTCTGCGCGATTTCGACCGCGCCGCGGGTGACGAGGTCGCGCACTTCCTGCAAGCCGGGGTTAAAATAGTAGTTCCCGTCGGTGTACTTGATGACCCAATCGGGATTCATCTTGGCCGGATGGGAAGAAACCATGCTGTTCCACTCGGCGTCTTTTCCCTTGGTGATGCGGTAAGGGTTAATCCATGCGTGCAGCTCCAAGCCGCGCGCGTGTGCCCCTTCCACCCAATAGGCAAGCGGGTCAAAGCCATCTTGCGGGGCAGTTCCCTGTGTGCCGGTCAAATACTTGCTCCACGGAAAAACCGAGGACGGGTAAAGCGAGTCGGACGACGGGCGCACCTGCAAAAAGACTGCATTCAGTCCCCACTTGACGCAGTTATCCAAAATCGCGTCGGCTTCGTCCTTTAAGGTCTGCGGGTCGGTTGTGGCTTTGGATGGATAGTCCAGATTATAGACCGACGACACCCACACGCCGCGCATTTCTTCCGATGCGGACGGGGTGGACGCGGCAAACGCCGGAATGGTCAGGCACAGCGCACATATCAGCGTCAGTGCCAGTAAACGAAAAAATCGGTTCATAAGTCCTCCTTTGGTGCAATCATACAACTATTATTATGGTATCATCGCGGCTGGAATTTGGCAAGGGGATTGACGCGGCTTCTAAAAAATTGTATGCTGGAAACAAAGCGAATCTATGGAAAAGAGGGAATAAAATGGCACAAAAAATGGCGCTTGCGCTGCACGACCTGTCGGCAGTCGGGCGCGCAGGGCTGACACAGGTTTTCGCCGCGCTGTCGGCAATGGGACACCAGTGCGTACCGCTTCCCACCGCGGTATACTCGTCCCATGCGGGCATTACTGGATTTGAAACGCAGGATTTGACCGACTGGATGCGGCGGGCGCTGGGACAGTATCAGGCACTGGGGCTGACCTTTGATGCCGTGTTGAGCGGATTTCTCAACACCCCTGAACAGGTCGCCTGTGTGCGCTTGGCTGCCACCTGCAAAAAGCCCGACGGCATTGTGCTGGTTGACCCGGTGATGGGCGACAACGGCAAATTATATAAGATATGTACCCCCGAACTGGTGACCCAGATTGCCGAACTGTGTGCGGATGCCGATGTCATCACGCCCAATGTGACTGAAGCGGCTGTCCTGCTGGACAAACCGGCAAACTGTGTGCCCGAAAATATCCAAGAAGCAAAAAACTGGGTGCAGGAGCTGTGCGCACGTTACGGCGCACACACTATTTTGACCGGATTCGGTGACACGGACACCGTGCAGACGCTGTGCGGACAGGGCGAGCGGGTGACGGTCATCCAAAATCCGCGCATTGGGGCATACTATCCGGGCACAGGCGATTTATTTGCGGCGGTGGTGCTGGGGGCGCTGCTCAACGGGCACACCCTGCCGCAAGCCGCACAGTGCGCGGCAGATTTTGTGTGCGACTGCATCCGGCAAACCGCCGCACAGCACACACAGCCCCAATGGGGCGTATTGCTCGAACCGCAGTTAAGGAGGTTGTGGAATGTCTGAATCTTTGCAGGAAATTGTTACCTATTACAAAAATCAGGGTGCGCCGGGTGACCAGGCCGCTTTGTTGTCCTGTCTGCGCGAAGCGCAGCAGGCTTGCGGCGGGATGCTGGACAGCGCAGCACAAGCCCAGATTGCCGCGCTGCTCGGTGTCAAACCCAGCTATTTACAGGCGGTTGCCAAGCGCATTTCCGATTTGAAGCTGTCGGGCGCGGCGCACACGCTGACTGTGTGCACCGGAGTCAACTGCACGCGGAAAGGGTCGGAAATCCGGCGCTATCTGGAACAGGAGCTAGGCGCACAGCCGGACAAAACCTTTTTGGGCGGCAAATGGATGTACCGCATCGCAGGTTGTCAGCGCGCTTGCCGTACCGCGCCCAACGTACGCATTGACGGTGAACTGATAACCGGCATCACGCTTGACGCGCTCAAAAAGCGCCTGCAAGCGCCATAAAAAAACTTTGCCCGCCGTTCGCATATTTGGAACGGCGGGCAAGTTTTATTCTTCGGGAAATAAATGCGCGAATCGGGTATCCCGCCGACGGCGCGTGCGCGCACCGGTGAAGCTGAACAACAAAAGCAGAACAAAGCATCCGGCATAGAGCACCGAAAGTTGCCGAGCACTGGGCAGCAATGTGACTGCAATATTGAGCACCGGCAGGAAAAACAACTGGGTCGCATATCCCAGCCCATTTCCCCAAAATGCGCCCGAACCGGTCTGTACAAACAATGCCAGCAGCACCAAAAATCCCAAAGCATTGAGCCGTAACGCGGTTTCCAGCGGCGAAATGGTTTTATTACACAGGATAAACCCCACGATTGCCCATGAAAGCAGCATGGCAAACCCAATGCCCTGATAGGGCACGGGCGTTTCGGGGTGCGACAAAATCCACTGATTCATCCCAAAACCGGCGCCGAATGGCAGCAATCCAAGCGCCAGACAGACTATTTTTCGCAAAATACCGCCCTCCTTTTGGTTTTATTGTAGCAGATACGGCTGGCAAAGTCACGCCGTTTTGCAGGCGCAATCTTTTTTGAAAAAAAATTTGAAATTTATGTTGACAATCCCCGAATCACCTGATATAATAAACATCGTTCCGAGCGAACAAACAACAAATGCGGATGTAGCTCATCTGGTAGAGCGCCACCTTGCCAAGGTGGAGGTAGCGAGTTCGAGCCTCGTCATCCGCTCCAGCTTTTAAGACCATTCATTTTGAATGGTCTTTTTTCTTTCTATCCTCATACAAAACACAAGCGCCCTGCAAACAGCAAGGCGCTTGTGTTTTATTTTACGCTTAATATCCCAAATCTTCGCCTACCAGCACGATTTCATAATGCTTCATCCCGCTGGGCGGCGCCATCACAACGGTCATTGCGCGGCAAATGCGCTCCGGGCTGTGGCAGTCATGGCACTTGCCATCCACCGCACAGGGCGTGCGCTTGGCAAGCCGCTTGGCGTTGAGCGGCGCGGCGATTTCACGCGCACGACGCATGGCGCTGGTCAAGTCAGGGGTCAGTTTATTGATACCGCAAACCACATAGCAGGTATCAAACCCATACACCGAAGCCGTAATGCGGTTGCCCAGTCCGTCAATGTTGACCGTCTCACCCATTGCCGACACCGCATTTGCCGAAGTCAGGAACACGTCACCCGACGAAATCAGGGCATCACCCTTCCAGTGCCAATGTACATCAGCACTGTCTTTCAGCAGGTCATAAATTCCCAATCGGTCAAGCGTCATCGAACCGCCCATGCCAACGGTCTTGCCGCGGCACTGGCTGGCAACATAGTCGGCGGCCTGCTCCGCCGTCGCACAGAACGTCCATGTAAAACCGTTCATCTCAAATGCGTGCATGGCGGCGTCGAGCTGCAAGCGGTCGAGCAGTTGCACCAAGTCCTCCGGACGCTCTACGATGTGGTCAGCGCCCGCCGCAAGCAGGGAATCACGGTCGCGGAAGCCCCACAGCGCGCCAACCGCGGTCACACCGGCGGCCTTTGCTGTGTGCATGTCCACATCACTATCCCCGACATACAACACTTCACTGGGCTTGACATCGAGCATCGTCAAAATCTCAAGGGTGGAAGTGGGGTCGGGCTTGCGGGGCACGCCCGCACGTTCGCCCAGCGTGACCGCCATTGCGCCGGGGAAATAGTGCGCAATCAGGCGGCTGGTGGCTGCATGGTACTTGTTAGACAACACCGCCATGCGCACACCACGGCTGCGCATGGCATCAATGACAGGCGGGATACCCGGATAAGGGTGGGTGCGCTCGACCAGATGTTCCTCATATTGTGCCTGAAACTCGGCTAGGCACGCATCCACAACCGGGCGCGCAGTGCCCGCCGGTACGCTGCGTTCCAGCAGTTTGCGCACACCGTTGCCCACGCGGGCACACACATCGGCTTCACTCAAAAGCGGGAAATCGTGACGGCGCAGGGCGGTATTGACCGCGCTCGTCAAATCGCCGAGCGTGTCCAAAAGTGTGCCGTCCAAGTCAAAAATCACGGCTTTGATACTCATAATATTCTCCTTCAAGTCTCAAAAAGCGCGCAGACGAGTCTTTTCCCGCCTGCGCGTATGTTTGTGGCATTATACCGGCTTTACGGCCTGTTTTTTGGCTGCCGGCGCGTTGGTGGTTTTGGGTTCCGGTGTCTCCGGCTCGAACCGCGTCAGGAATGCGTTGGCTTTGCGCAGCAGTGCAAGCTGTTCTTTTACGTCCGTCCAGTAGCGCCGCGCACCGTAATCCATATCGGGTGTAACCTCCTGCACCTCGATTTCGTCCAGCGGCTTTTGGTCGAACACTTCGGGAACCGGATGCAATCGGCGGTTGACGTCGGTTACTTGGCGCAGGAAGGCTGCAACATCTTGGTTGATGCCCTCTTTGCGCACGCGCCATGCCCAGTTATCGCCCACGGTCGAAGGCACGTTCATGCGCGCATCCGCGCCCAGATTGAGCAAATCCTGCATGGTCGTCATCGCAACAGACGCAGGCGACGCAAACAACGTGCGGATGGCCGACCATGCCATCGGCTCACGTCCGTCCCAACGGATATATGCCTTGGCAAAAGCGGCATCATCCGGTTCGCACAAATCCAGAATCTGCTCACAGATGGACTGAGAATCGTGCGTTGAGGTGTACACAATCGAGTTGACCGGATAATTGTGCGGCAAATGGTCGTTATCTTCGTAGCGGTTGAATCCGAAAATCATCACGCGCATTCCGGGGAAGCCGGTGCTGTGCAGCAGGGCGCGTACTTTGTCGGTGATAACGCCCAAATCTTCGGCGATGATGGGCAATTCGGGCACGGCGGCAGACAGCGCGCGGAACAGCTTCATGCCGGGGCCTTTGCGCCAAACGCCATTGACCGCGGTTTCTTCGCCTCCGTCCACTTCCCAATAGGCCTCAAAGCCGCGGAAATGGTCAATTCGGATGATATCAAACAGTTCGGCGTTCTGCTTGAGCCGCCAAATCCACCAAGCGTAGCCGCTCTGCTCGTGGGTCTTCCACTCATAAACCGGATTGCCCCACAACTGACCGGTCACCGAATAGTAGTCAGGCGGCACGCCTGCCACCTTTTTGGGGCTGAAATCGGGATTGAGTTTAAACAGTTCGGGGTGCTGCCAAACGTCGGACGAGTCGGGCGACACATAAATCGGAATGTCGCCAATGATGCGCACGCCTGCTTTTGCGGCATAGGCGCGCAGCGTGCCCCACTGGGCAAAAAAGACCGCTTGCAGGAACACGCGGAAATCAATTTCGTCCTTGAGTTCCTCCCGCGCCTTTTCCAGCGCCTTGGGTTCGCGCGCCCGAATGTCAACATCTGTCCAATCCCACAGCGGCGCTTTGTCGAACTTCTCCTCTTTGAGCGCCATAAACAGCGCATAATCTTCAATCCAGTCGGCGGCAGAGTCGCGGAACGCCTGCACCGCTCCCATAATACGCGGCATTTTCTTTGCGCGCGCGTACGCCTGACGCAGCAGCGGATAGCGCACTTCAATCAGCGAGATATAATCCACCTTATCCGGATTCCAGTCTAAATCGGCCGCCTTCACTTCCTCCGCGGTCAACATGCCATCGGTCACCAGTTTGTCAAGGTCAATCAACAGCGGATTGCCAGCCGCCGCCGAATAACACTGATAGGGCGAGTCACCAAAACCAGTATGCCCAAGGGGGAGCACCTGCCAATACCGCTGGCCGGCACTGCGCAGAAAGTCGATAAAGTCGAATGCTGCCTGCCCCAATGTACCAATCCCGTGAGGCGAGGGAAGCGAGGTGATGTGCATGAGCACACCGCTTGAACGGTCAAATGCCATGAAAACTCAATCCTTACCTTGTAAAATAGAGACAATGTTGTTTTTATTATATCGTCTGTGGGGAAATCTGTCAATTTTGCTTGCCAAGAAAAGCGCGCATGGGCTATAATGAAAGGCGGAAAAAGTTTCGATTTGGAGGAATGGAACGCATGAGAATGCGCAAAAAAAAGAATTTAGATGTGCGCTTTGCACGCTGTGCGCCCGTAATGGTGGACGACCCACGCGCCCAGCGCGGTCAATGGCGCGCACTGTTCGGCAATGACCACCCGATTCGGCTGGAAATCGGCTGCGGCAAAGGGCAGTTCATTCTGGAAACCGCACGCCGCAACCCTGATATCAACTTCGTCGCAATCGAAAAAGAAGAAGGCGCCCTGATTATGGCGACCGAAAAAGCCGTCGCACAGGCGCTGCCCAATCTGCGCTTTTTATCATTTGACGCGGCTGCACTGGGCGAAATCTTCGCCCCCGGCGAAGTCTCGCTGATTTACCTGAATTTCTCCGACCCATGGCCGCCCAACCGCCAGCGCAAACGCCGCTTGACTTGGCGTGCGTTCCTCGCCGTCTACGATGAGATTTTGGACGAACACGGCGCGATTTTCTTTAAGACCGACAATCAACGCCTGTTTGAATGGTCGCTCGGTGAGCTGTGTCAAAACGGTTGGCTGCTGCAAAATATCTCGCTGGATTTGCACAAATCTGACTATGACAATGTTATGACCGAGTACGAAGAAAAATTCTCGTCACAGGGCTATCGCATTTATCGTGTTGAAGCCCGCAAACGCATTGAATCTAATCTACTCAAATAAAGTTTCGCTCAAGCCTTTTCAAAGGCTTGCGGGTTCTCAGGGCAGCGCCCTGAGGCGTGCGCCGCAGCGCACGCAATCCCCCTTTTGATTCCGGCAAAAGCCGGAATCAACCAAAAATATTATTTGAAGCCCTGCCCGCGACGGCGGGCAGGCAATAAAAAAGAGGACGTTTCAAACGTCCTCTTTTTTTGAAATCTACACAAACTTAAAGTGCAGCCTTTGCCTTCTCAACCAGTGCGCAGAATGCAGCATTGTCGTTGATTGCCAGTTCGGACAGCATCTTGCGGTTGATTTCGATGCCAGCCTTCTTCAGACCGTTCATGAAACGGCTGTAGTTGATGTCACAAGCCTTGCAAGCTGCCGAGATACGGGTAATCCACAGACGGCGGAAGTCGCGCTTCTTGTGCTTACGGCCGATGTAAGCATACTTGAGGGACTTCATAACCGCCTGATTGGCAGTTCTAAAGTGGGTGGACTTCGCGCCAAAGTAGCCCTTTGCGCGCTTCAGAATCTTCTTTCTTCTCTTGCGCGACATCATCGCGCCCTTAACTCTTGCCATGTTAGGTTAGCCTCCTGTTATACTCTCTGAAATGAAAAACGATTTACGCGTAGGGCAGCAGACGCTTTACTTCTGCTACGTTGGTCTTGTCTGCGAAGCCCTCCTTGCGCAGGTGACGCAGGCGCTTGGTGTTCTTCTTGGTCAGGATGTGACGGCGGCCAACATGAGCGCGCTTGATTTTGCCGCTCTTGGAAACCTTGAATCTCTTCTTTGCACCGCTGTGCGTCTTGATTTTAGGCATTTTAGTATACTCCTCTCTGTGTATCGCATCCGGAAAAGGGGATGCACCTTGTGGTAACTTATTTTTCTTTCTTAGGAGCCAAGAACATGTGCATATGACGGCCTTCCAGCTTGGGCTGTTTTTCGATGACGCCGAATTCCGTGCACTGTTCCGCGAAGCGCTGTAGCAGCTCCAGACCGATGGAAGAATGGGTGACCTCACGGCCGCGGAAGCGAACGGAAACCTTTACTTTGTCACCGCCCTTGAGGAACCGGCGGGCATGACCAACTTTTACATTCAGGTCATTGACGTCAATACCGGGGGTCAGGCGAATTTCCTTGATTTCCACAACGCGCTGATTTTTACGCGCTTCCTTTTCACGCTTTGCCTGCTCGAAACGGAACTTGCCGTAATCCATGATGCGGCAAACGGGCGGCTGGGCCTGCGGTGCAATCTTCACCAAGTCCATACCCTTTTCGATGGCAATTTCCAGCGCTTTCTGCGCGGACACGATGCCGAGCTGCTCACCGTCGTCTGCGATGAGACGAACTTCCTTATCGCGAATATCTTCGTTGATCTGATGTTCCATGCTGCTAATAGCGAACGCACCTCCTAATTTGGGTAAAAACAAATAAAAAAGGACAGCCGCGCTGTCCGAAATCGTGTTCACCGTGGTCATGCCAACATATGCGCACAGGGGCGCACATATACCAGAGCACAAACCAAACTGCTGTGAACCCGTTTGCGAAAAGCGGCGGGTGAAGGCGATGCCGGAGCACACCTTACTTTGTTGTACTTGAACAGTATAACGTCCCAAAAGTCGCTTGTCAAGAGGATTTCGCGCAAAAATTCCAGCCATCATGTAAAATTTGAAAAACTTGTGCAAACGCCGTCTTTTGCTTGACAAATGCCCGTTGTTATCGTAAAGTAATACTCTAAACCTGCCAGATGACCGGATGCCCCGCGCCTTTCTCTGCGAAATTTTCTATCACTTTTTTATCAAAACCCATTGAAAATTTAATCAGATTCGGGTATCCTGAATTTAGCAGGAATGCAGCGCCACCGCGCGGCATAGACTCTTACTACATGGAGGTTCACGCAATATGAGCGAGGATTTCGGCAACGATTACGTTGTGCTGACCGACGAGGACGGCAACGAAGTAGAATTTGAACACATCGACACCGTCGAAGTTGACGGTCAAATGTACATGGCATTTATTCCGGCAGAATTGGCCGTAGACGAGGAAGCCGAAGTCGTCATCCTCAAGGTCGTCGAAGAGGACGGCGAGGAAGTCCTGGTTTCGGTCGAGGACGACGCCGAGGCCGACCGCGTGTTTGCCATTGTTATGGAGCGCGTTGAGGACATGTACGAGGAGGACGGCGAGTAAAACGCCCCTTTCCCCTCTTGTTCGCAAGACTCTTTCCCCCTGCAATGTTTGACAGCGACTTGTTTTAAACCCACATTTTGTATTAGGGATTCCGAAAACTCTTCTTTGACCAAGTGCAGGCCTCCCGTGAATCAAAAACGGAAGTTGGAAGCGCAGCGGTCAGAGATAGGAAACCCACCTGCTCAGTCGTGCAGGTTATTATCACGGGTCGCATCGGCAGAGCGGGGGTTTTTTCGTATCCGCTTTTCCCCCCAACATTTTACAGCGATATGCACCAGCATATCGCTTTTTTCGCCCCTTTTCGTCCAAATTCTCCAAAACTTCTTATATTGTTTACATAAAATTCATTTGATTTCGACAACCATTTCTGGTATACTGTACAAAGAACCGGGGAATCCTAATTCCCCCATACGGAAATTTACAGCAAAGGAGGTATGCGTATTATGTTCACAACCAAGATTCGCCCCCAGCATCCGGACACGCCTGATATTGACGACTTGATTTACGGCGAAGAATCCGAGCAGAGCACCAAGTAATTGCAAGGTGTCTCAACCATATGGCTTTATCCACGCTGGAGGATTTTGCTCCAGACGTGGTTTTCTTTTTTTATGTGCATAAAACCACATATTTCTAAAAAATAGCCACTGAAAGGGGAAAAGACAGCCAAAAGGCTGCCTTTTTTACTGCCTGCCCCCATATCAGCGCATCACCAGTGCAATCAGCCCGATGACCCACAAGTGCAGCGGGTAAAACACATAGAAAAAATATTTGCAAAATGGTGTGTTGGAGCCGCGTGTCCCGTCATAGAGCCAGATAAACGGCAGGACGGTAATAAACAAAAAGTCCGAGTTATATGACAACATGAGCAGCGTTTCGTGTACGGTCGGATAGGGCACATAACTCATGAAAAACAGCGCAATTGCACCCAAAAGGTACAATACATTGCGCAATGCCGGACGCTTTCGGCACAGGTAGGTCACCAGCATGAACGGCAGTACAACGATACCGCCTTCGGCAAACACTGCCCCGACTGCCAGCACGACCAGCACACCCAAAATGCGCAATGCAGGATGCCCCGCCGGTTTGTCGGCTTGCGTGCCTGCCAGAATACACAGCATGAGCACGCCCAGCGCCAACGTCAAAAAAATGTTATTGCTCAGATGCAGCCGCGGGTCGTTGGCAATCGCGTTATACACCGCGTTGCCCGCCGCCATAAACGCCGCCCAGCCGAATAGCCGCAGCGCATAGCGCGGACGGCTGTGCGTGTGTACAAAGCCCTCTACCGCAAGATAGGCGAAAAAGGTTCCCACACAGCGGGTGAGAACATGGAACAAGCCGGACAATTCGGCCGGCAACAGTCCGGGAATGTGGTCGATGTGGTCAAGCACCATAAACTTTTGAAAGAGAATATAAAAAAATCCTGCCCAATCGGGCAGGATTTTTCACATAGGCTCAAAAACAGCAAACCTGTCTACGCCGGTGTATTAAGTACCAAAATAAGAGAAGTGCATAAAGTCTCGCTTGCTTGTCCACGCATCGCCGCCCCATGCAAAGCCATGTTCGGCAAATGCGCGCACTACGTCACCGCCTGCGGGAATAGAATACGGGTCGGTCAGCGGTGTCCAGTGCGTGCCGGTCGTGATTTTGACCACGTTGCCATCCGAATCAATCGTACATTCCATATTTTCCATGTAGTTGATGTCGATTGCCGTGCCCTGACGGTGCTCGGACTTCTCGCTGTTACGCCATGAATAGCCGCCCACGTCCTTAATGGGGAACTGTTCATCGCCCTCAAAGATTTGTTCAAAGACCGCCTGCACCTTATCGGCAATGGCTTCATTGACTTCTATAGTCTGTGTGGACTGGATTTTCTGCCCGCTGGACAGCAGCTTCCACACCGGAACGGTCACTTTGACCATGTGTGACTGTGCGGTCGCCGCGTCGGTGTAGTATCCGCCGCCCTCGCCAAACACTTCTACCAGCCGTTCTTCCACACTGCCCGCAACCGGTACCAGGTCATCCATCGTCAGATTTTGTGTGGTGTCGTCGGTTTCATCGTCCTCTTCCACCGTCTCATCCGGTTCCTGCTCGTCCTCAATTTCTTCGGTGTCGAACTGCTCGGCCTCCGGTTCTTCCTCGTCCTCAACATCGGCGGCCACGCTGTCCATCAAATCGGACGGTTTGAGCGGCTCGGCATCAAACGCATCTAAAAAGCGGCTGGCCATAATCAGCGCTTGTTCACGGGTTGCTGTGCCCTGCGGCTGAAGTAAAGTGACCGTTTCCCCGGCGTGTTCGGGGTCGTTGGACGTAGTGGCTTCTACGCCCTTGATGATACCGGCAGACAACATGGTTTCGGTCGCCGAAACCGCGTAATCGCGCAAATCATCGCCATCCGGGAAAGAGGACGCCGAAACCGAAGTCTCCGGCTTGTCCACTTCGCAACTGGTGCGCACACTGTCCAGAATGACGCACAAATCCTGACGGCTGACCGACTCATCGGGCGCAAAAACACCGTTTCCGCGTCCGGAGATAAGTTTCATCTCATAGGCGGTATTCACGTCCGGGTCATCACAATCATCAAAATACACCTTACTGGTGCGTTTAATCGTGGTTTCGCGCTCAGCTTCATAAAGATTGAGCGCAACCGCGCAAAATTCGGCGCGGGATACCGAAGATTTGGCTTCGAGCGCGGCAAAAGTGTCGGGCATCAGCCCGGCAGAGGAAGCCGCGACAACATCAGCCTGTGCCCAAGGGGAAACGCCGGTCAGCGCATCGGCTGACGAGGCGAACGCGCCCAACAATGTGGCAGAGAGAAGCGCGCAAAGCGCGCGTATATGCTTCATGGGAAAAACTCCTTCCTGAAAACCGGCGTTCCAGAATCGGAAAATGTTACAATACGGTTACAAAATTATTACACCACAAATTTCCAGATATGTCAATCTTTTTGACGGACATCCTGCACGATTTGTTCCCCAAAATGTGGCACTGTTTTTGTACATCGTCTGTGGATAAGTGTGGGGACAATGTGCAAAATGATTACAGGTGGTGCGGTCGTCTCGAACAGAAAATGCGCGAAAAATCGCATTTTTTTCCTAAAAATCCTGTCGAAAACCGCCTGACCGCGAGTTATACACACCATCCACAGAATTATCCACAGCCCCTTGGGAAAGTCTGGGGATAACCGTGCGTAATCAGCGCAAACGGTCAATCGTGCGATAACTGAGCGCCTCGGCAATGTGCGAAGCGCCCAACGTGTCCGCGCCGTCCAAGTCGGCAATCGTGCGCGCCACCCTTAACAAACGGTCATAGGCGCGCGCGGTCAGTCCCAAGCGCTCAAACGCCGATTCCAGCATGTTCTGCCCTGCGGCATCGACCGGGCACAGTTCCCCAATGTGCGCCGGTGGAATTTGTGCGTTGGTATGCAGTCCAAGCCCGCTCAGGCGGTCACGCTGGCGGGCGCGTGCCGTCAGCACCCGCTCGCGGATGACGGCTGAATGTTCTTCTTCACTACGCGCTGTGCGCCCGGCTAACGCGGCATAAGGCACTGGCTGCACGGCTACTTGTAAGTCAATGCGGTCGAGCAGCGGCCCGGACAGGCGGCGGATGTACTGGCGAACGGCCTGCGGTGTGCAGGTACAGCGCGGTGTACCATACCACCCGCATTTACACGGATTCATTGCCGCAATCAGTTGAAACCGCGCCGGATAACTGACCCGCCCGACCGCACGCGAAATGGATACCACGCCGTCTTCCAGCGGCTGGCGCAGCACTTCAAGTGCATCGCTGCGAAATTCGGGAAACTCGTCCAAAAACAACACACCGTTGTGTGCCAGCGAGATTTCACCGGGTTGGGGCAGCCTTCCGGCTTTGCCCGTGCCGCCCGCCAGCGCCTGCGCCGAGGTCGTGTGGTGGGGAGAACGCACTGGCCGTCCTGCCATCTGCGCCGCCTGTGCGCCCTGCCCGACTGCCGACCAAATGCGGATAACTTCCAGCCGTTCTGCTGGGTCGAGCGGCGGCAAGATACCCGAAAACCGCTTTGCCATCATGCTTTTACCCGAACCGGGTGGCCCGCAAAGCAATACATTATGCCCGCCTGCCGCCGCGATTTCCAGTGCGCGTTTGACTGTCTGCTGTCCGAGCACATGACAAAAATCCAGCGCATCTTGGGGCGTGTCGGACGGGGTGGGCGGCGCACACACCGGCAACCGCTCGCCGTGTTCCAAATGGTTGATAAGCTGGGAAAAGGTCTCGACCGCGTACACTTCCACGCCCGTAGCATAGGCGGCTTCGGCGGCATTGCCCGCGGGCACATACACCCGGCGAAAGCCGGCATCCCGCGCCGCAAGCGCCATAGACAGCGCCCCGCTAATAGGGCGCAATGCGCCGGTCAACGACACTTCGCCCAAAAACAAATCGGTCTGTGCGGGCGGCTGGATTTGCCCCGATGCCGCCAAAATCGCCAGCAAAATGGGCAGGTCATAAACCGGCCCTTCCTTGCGCACGTCGGCTGGTGCCAGATTGATGGTGATACGCGCCACCGGCCACTCAAAACCTGTACATTGAATCGCCGCGCGCACGCGCTCCCCCGCCTCGGCCACCGCCTTGCCCGGCAGCCCTACAAGGTCAAGCCGCGGCAGTCCATTGGAAAAGAAACATTCCACCGTCACGATATAGCCTTGAATCCCGGTCAGACCGGCTGAGTACACCAGCGAAACCATACCCACAACCTCCCCGAAAAAACGCAATTATGTAATACTAATATAATACACTTTTGCCTTCCTTACCAATCTTTTTTGAGATTGAGACGAAAATTTGCAAAAAACTCACAACGGACGGTTTACATTGGTAGGCCAATTGTGATAGAATACGTACGGTAATGTATTTTGCTTTCAGAATCGCGCGCAGTTCATTTGCGCCGTTCTGCTTTTTTCGTCAATCCGTAATTTCCATCAAGGAGGATTTCAAAACATGGCAAGAAAAATGAAGTCCATGGACGGTAACACCGCTGCGGCTCATGTGTCGTATGCGTTTACCGAGGTAGCAGGTATTTACCCGATTACCCCTTCCAGCCCCATGGCAGACAACGTTGACCAGTGGGCTGCCGCTGGCCAGAAGAACATCTTCGGTACGACCGTTAAGGTCATCGAGATGCAGTCCGAAGCCGGTGCAGCCGGTACCGTACACGGCTCTCTGGCAGCCGGTGCGCTGACCACCACCTACACCGCATCTCAGGGCTTGCTGCTCATGATTCCGAACATGTACAAGATTGCAGGCGAACTGCTGCCCTGTGTCTTCCATGTATCCGCGCGTACCGTTGCGTCCCACGCGCTGAACATCTTCGGCGACCACTCCGACGTTATGGCTTGCCGCCAGACCGGTTTCGCTATGCTGTGCGAAACCAACCCGCAGGAAGTTATGGACCTGTCCGCTGTCGCTCATCTGGCAACGCTCAAGTCCCGCGTTCCGTTCATCAACTTCTTCGACGGCTTCCGCACCTCCCACGAGATTCAGAAGATTCAGGTATGGGATTACAGCGACCTGGCTGAGATGTGCGACATGGATGCTGTGGAAGCATTCCGCAAGCGCGCTCTGAATCCGGAACATCCGGTCATGCGCGGCTCGCACGAAAACGGCGACATCTTCTTCCAGCACCGCGAGGCTTGCAACAAGTATTATGACGCTGTTCCGGGCATCGTGGAAGAGTACATGGCTAAGGTCAATGCCAAGCTGGGCACCGACTATCAGCTGTTCAACTACTACGGCGCACCCGATGCAGAGCGCGTCATTATCGCAATGGGCTCTATCTGCGACGTAGCAGAAGAAGTTATCGACTACTTGACCGCTCACGGCGAGAAGGTCGGCCTGGTAAAGGTTCGTCTGTACCGTCCGTTCGCAGCTGACAAGTTTATCGCTGCTATCCCGGCAACCGCTAAGAAGATTGCCGTTCTCGACCGCACCAAGGAGCCGGGCGCTCAGGGCGAGCCGCTCTACCTCGACGTTGTAACCGCTCTGCGCAACGCTGGCAAGAACGACATCGTTGTAACCGGCGGCCGTTACGGTCTGGGTTCCAAGGATACCCCTCCGGCATCTGTATTCGCTGTTTACGAGGAACTGTCCAAGGATGCGCCCAAGCACATGTTCACGCTGGGCATCACCGACGACGTTACCTATCTGTCTCTTGAGGAAAAGCCCGCTCCGAACACCGCTGCGGAAGGCACCACCGAATGTAAGTTCTGGGGTCTGGGCGGCGACGGTACGGTTGGCGCAAACAAGAACTCCATCAAGATTATCGGTGACCACACCGACAAGTATGTACAGGCATACTTCCAGTACGACTCCAAAAAGACCGGCGGCGTAACCGTATCGCACCTGCGTTTCGGTGACAAGCCGATTAAGAGCCCGTACTACATCAATAAGGCTGACTTTGTTGCCTGCCACAACCCGTCCTACGTTACCAAGCACTTCCCCATCGTGCGCGACGTAAAGCCGGGCGGCGTATTCCTGATTAACTGCCAGTGGACTCCCGAAGAGCTTGAGCATCATCTGGCAGCTTCCGAGAAGCGCTACATTGCAAAGAACAACATTCAGCTCTACACCATCAATGCAATCGACCTTGCAATTGAAATCGGTATGGGCAAGCGCACCAACACCATCCTGCAATCTGCATTCTTCGCTCTGGCAAAGGTTATGCCTTCTGAAGACGCTATCCGCTTCATGAAGGAAGCTGCAACCAAGTCCTACCTGAAGAAGGGCCAGGATGTCGTTGACATGAACCACAAGGCAATCGACGCTGGTGCAACCGCATTCGTTAAGATTGATGTTCCGGCTTCCTGGGCTGACGTACAGGACGAGGCGAAGGGCGAAAAGCTGGTTGGCCGCGAAAAGACCGTTAAGATGGTTGAGGACATCATGGAGCCGGTTGGCCGTATGGACGGCGATTCGCTGCCCGTATCCGCATTCGCTGGCGACCACGTTGACGGCACCTTCGAGCAGGGCGCTGCTGCTTACGAGAAGCGCGGCGTAGCTGTTACCGTTCCGGCTTGGAACGAGGCTACCTGTATCCAGTGTAACCAGTGTGCTTATGTCTGCCCGCATGCAACCATCCGTCCGTTCGCACTGACCGAGGAAGAAGCTGCTGCTGCTCCGGCATCGGCTAAGATTGTTGACATCAAGGCTGGCAAGGGCAAGGGCGTTTACAAGTACTCCCTGGCTGTTTCTCCGCTGGACTGCATGGGCTGTGGCGTATGTGCAGGCGTTTGCCCGACCAAGTCGCTGACCATGGTTCCGCAGGAACAGCAGGCAGCACAGCAGGAGACCTTCGACTACATGGTTGCAAAGGTTTCCGAAAAGGCCGACATGGTTTCCAACAATTCGGTCAAGGATTCGCAGTTCAAGACCCCGCTGCTTGAGTTCTCCGGCTCTTGCGCAGGTTGTGCAGAAACCGCTTACGCTCGCCTCATCACTCAGGTTTGCGGCGACCGCATGTATATTTCTAACGCAACTGGCTGTTCGTCCATCTGGGGCGGCCCGGCTGCTACTTCCCCGTACACCGTTAACAAGGAAGGCCGTGGCCCGGCTTGGGCAAACTCGCTGTTCGAGGACAACGCTGAACACGGTCTGGGTATGTACTACGGCCAGAAGGCTATCCGTGAGCGCCTGATTGCTAAGCTCGAAGAGATGGCTCAGGGCGAGAACACCCCGGCTGAAACCAAGGATGCTATCGCTAAGTTCATGGAGACCAAGGAAGACGGCGCTGCAAACGCAGACGCTACCAAGGCTCTGATTGCAGAACTCGAAAAGGGTGCTGCTGCTGGCTGTGGCCTGTGCAAGGAAGTTCTGGCTGAGAAGGAATACCTGTCCAAGAAGTCCATCTGGATTTTCGGTGGCGACGGTTGGGCATACGATATCGGCTTCGGCGGTCTGGACCATGTTCTGGCTTCCGGCGAGGACGTAAACGTTATGGTATTCGATACCGAAGTTTACTCCAACACTGGTGGACAGGCTTCCAAGGCAACCAACATCGGTGCGGTTGCTCAGTTCGCTGCTGCTGGTAAGACCATCGGCAAGAAGTCCCTGTCTGAAATCGCTATGAGCTACGGCTACGTTTACGTTGCTCAGGTTGCAATGGGTGCAAACCCGGCTCAGACCCTCAAGGCTATCGCTGAGGCTGAGGCTTATCACGGCCCGTCCCTCATCATCGGTTACGCTCCCTGTGAGATGCACTCCATCAAGGGCGGCATGACCAACTGCCAGAAGGAAATGAAGAAGGCTGTTGAGTGCGGCTACTGGAACATGTTCCGCTTCAATCCGGCACTCAAGGCTGAAGGCAAGAACCCGTTCATTCTGGAGTCCAAGGAGCCGACCACCAGCTACCGCGACTTCATCATGGGCGAGGCTCGTTACTCCGCTCTGACCCGTTCCTTCCCGGAGCGTGCAGAAAAGCTGTTCACGGAGGCAGAAGAGGCTTCCAAGAAGAGATTCACCCATCTCCAGAAGCTCCAGGCTCTGTACAGCGTGGACTAATCCCAACGCTTTTACAAAGACCGTCCCTTTTGGGACGGTCTTTTTTTGCGCAGAACACGGCTTTTCCAAAAAGTTCACATAATTTCCCTTGTATTTTGAGCGCAAAGGTTTTACACTAGTGTACAGTACGAAATTTTTGCCCTTACACATCTGTGTGCTTTGGGCTGAGGGAGGAAAGCCTATGCGCTGGAAGTCTATCGTTGCGGCTGTGCTCGGCTGTGCGCTGCTCGCAGTTGTTCCGGCTTTGACCTTTTCTGGAAAAACAAATGGTCAGGCACATGCGTCGGAAACCGTCGCACCTGCCGCCCAACCATATAATACCGTCGTGCGCTGGACGCGCGAGACACAAAAAAATACAATGGGCGCCGATATCGTGATGTCGCTGGGTTACAATGCGGACGGCGATACCGTTGTCTCTATTTTGGAGGATGAAAGCCCGATTATCACGGTGTCCACCTACGATGCAGACGGCAACAAGGTGGAAGTGCGCAGTTTTGACGACGGCAAACAGTTTGTACACAGCACCTATACTTACACCGAACAGGGCGACCAGACCAGTTGGGTCTATCAGGCGCGCACCCCTGAAGGCGTGACCGAAACCAGTTATACCTATGAATACATCTATGATGAGGACGACAACCTGACGCAAAAAGACAGCTATCAGGATGGCAAACTGGTATCGCGGGAGACTTTCACCCGCGAACAGACCGACGAAGGTATCGTCGTGCGCACGGTCACAGACGGCGACCTTGTGCCCGACCTGACCTGCTACGCTCCCGACGGCCGCCCCCTATGGCGTGAAAAAGATACCTACCGTATGGTGTACTATTATGACAAGCTGGGACGCGAAACCGAAAATTGTGTGATTGCCGACGGGATGCAGCAAAACCGCACATTGACCGTATTTGATGAAAACGGAACGGCTATCCGTCGGATTCTATATGGCAAGGATATCAATGATATTGTCAGTGTGAGTGAGATTGAAGTGCTTTCGGCACCGCCGCAGAGCTGGACGGATTTTGCCCAAAAACAGACAACGACCGTCCGTTTGGCAACCAGTGCGCAGCCGCAGACGGCTGAACCCGAACTCCAAACCACTGAACCGACCGAACCAGCAGCCGAGGAGACGCAACCGATGGAACAATCCACCACTGAACCGGCAACAGAGAGCACACAGCAATCCATCACGCCGATTGTGCCGCCGATGGAACCGGAAACGGTCATCGAAGTGCCTACCCCCACCCCATAACCGCACCCCTAACAAAAGTTTTCGCTCAAGCCTTTTTCAAAAGGCTTGCGGAGTCTTGAGGCAGCGCCTCAAGGCGCTATCCGCAGATAGCGCAATCCCCTTGGAACATCCGGTGTACGCCCCGGATGTTCCCCAAATTGTACCAAATAGAAAAAGTCGGGCAATGCCCGACTTTTTTTTAAATCAAATTTCAGGTGAAAAACCAAACCGGATATTGGTTTTTCATTGAGTGTTTCGCGCCCTGCGGGGCGCGACCAGCCTACGCGGCTGGAGCGCGTCGGGGTCTCAGACCCCGAACCCCGATTGCGCCCTACGGGCGGCTGCTTATTTGTGTAACAGTGCGCTGATTTGACTTTCTCCCAACACAACGATTCCATTCGCCCGCAAAAGCTGTGTGGTCACGCCATCGCCCGGCACGCGGGTATGGCTGAAATTTCCATCATAAATCACGCCCGCCCCACAAGAAGGACTGCGTTCTTTGAAAATCGCATAGCGGCAATCATACTGCTTTGCCAAGCGCAAAGTCTCCTGTGCGCCCAAAATAAACGCATCGGTCACATCGGTTCCATCCCGCGCTATAATACGATTGCCCTGCCGCTCTGCCGGTTCGCGGGGCGTGTCCAGCCCGCCGCGCCGTTCGGGGCAAACTGGTATCAAAATATGCTGCTCCATCAGCTTTTCCAGCTCCGGGCAATAACAATGTGAACCGTCATACCGGCAATTCATGCCCAGCAGACAGGCACTGACCAAAATATTCATCGTAGTCCCTCCGTTAAATCCTTGATGACTTCACCCGCCAGAATAAAGCCGGCCACCGGCGGCACAAACGAGACACTGGCGGGGACGGGTCTGCCCGCCGTGCCCTTGGACTCGCCCGGACACAGTGCATATCGTTCGGGCGGAATTTTGATGGCTTCTTCGGTCGAAAATACGACTTTTAAGTGTTTGATGTGCCGTTTTTTGCACTCCTGCCGGATGACCCGTGCAAGCGGGCAAACCGATGTGCGGAAAATGTCGGCAACCTGAAAACGGGTGGGGTCGAGCTTGTTGCCCGTGCCCATCGAGCAAATGAGCGGTACACCGAGCTGGTTACAGCGCTCAATCAAAAACAATTTGGCGGTCACGGTGTCAATTGCGTCCACCACATAGTCAAACTGGCTCAAATCCAGCGTACTTTCGGGAGTTAAAAACACTTGCAGCGGCGTGACCTTGCAATTTGGGTTGATATCCCGAATCCGTGCCGCCATGACTTCGGTTTTGGGCTGTCCGGTCGTCGAGGCCAGCGCCAACAACTGGCGGTTGCGGTTGGACACCGAAACCGTGTCGCTGTCAATCAGCGTGATAGCGCCCACACCGGCACGCGCCAACCCTTCGGCTGCCGCGCTGCCCACGCCCCCGACACCAAAAACAGCAACATGTGCCTGTGAAAGCCGTTCTATGCCAGCCTGTCCCAGCAACAGCGCGGCGCGTGAAAATTCTTGTAGCATAAAATCCATTTTCCTTTAATCTAATACAGTAGAACACCGCCCCACCGGCCGCCTTTATTGAAAAAGCGGTCGATTTGCCGCGGGTTCCAGCCAATTATACTGCAAAATTTGCGCGGATACAATCTTTTTGTGTATGCAGCCGTCGCGGCACTCTTTGGATAAACTTGGAAAGACGTTCAAAAAAACCGCAGTATCCCAGCACATACCCTTTTCAAACACAGCCTATTGTGCTATACTTTAAGAAAAATGACCGCAGAGAGGAAGTAAATACCCTTGCATTTCGCAAAGAAAATACTGCTGCGCCGTCTGGCGGCCGTTGTATTGATGGTGGGGTTGCTGGCTGGATTTGCGTGCGCCGCCGACACCATTCCACCCTTTCAGACGGCTTCTGCCGCAACTGCGCCCGCAACCGATTATTTACCCGTCTTAATGTACCACCATTTTGATGAAAACCCCGGCAATTCCACTATGGTGGTATCTCCCGAACGCTTTGCCGAACAAATGGCCGCACTCAAAAATGCAGGCTATACCGCCGTCACACCACAGCAAATCGTAGACTATGTGGACAACGGCACCCCATTACCCGAAAAACCGGTCTGGATTTCGATGGATGACGGCTATCAAAGCAACTTGGATTACGCCGCCCCCGCGCTCGAACAGAACGGCCTGAACGCCACCATTTACTGCATCGGCGTTTCGGTCGGCAAATCCACCTATAAAGGCACCGGTGTCCCCATTATCCCCCATTTCTCCTACGAACAGGCCAAACCGTGGGTAGAAAAAGGGGTCATCAACATTCAAAGTCACACCTATGACATGCACAATGTATCCAATCTGGATATCTCCGGATATCGCCGTGGAGTATTGCCGCGTGTGGACGAATCACTGTCCACCTACATGGATTTGTTCCGCTCGGACTTTGAACAGTCCCGCACAGGCATTTTGAATGCTTTTGGCTATGATTGTCTGTCCTTTGCCTATCCGTTCGGCTTGCACAACGCCGTTACCGAGGGTATGCTACAAAGCATGGGCGTGCGTCTGACCGTGACCATCCGCGAAGGTATCAACACCTTGGTGCGCGACGACCCGACCTGCCTGTACAATCTGATGCGGTTCAACATCACCGAGGATGTGACCGGAGAGCAGTTGTTGGAAAAAATCAAGGAACCTGCACTCCAGCCCCAAACCGCGACCGAAACCCAGTAAACACCAGCCCTGCGGCACAGCCGCAGGGCTTTTTCTTATGTCTTGGGCAGGGCTAAAAATTCGGTCAAGAAGGTGTTGGCATCCAATAGATGCTTTAAGTGGTAACTGAGTACCCGGCTGTCCTCGTCCAGTCCGGGCATGGGAATGGCGGCGGGCAAGTCCAGCCCTATCTGGGCAAGCCGTTCGCGGCAAGTGTCGTTGGGCATCCCCAACACATCCATACTGCAAATGACCGAAAGTGCCATGTGCATTTTCTCTGCAAGCTGCAAGCAGCCCCATAAATACGCAGCATCCTGTTTGCGCTTTTGGCGGTGTGGGAACGGCTGCTCGGCAAAAATGCGAATTTCATCGTGCAGACGGCGGCATTTTTGCTCAAACGGTACCAAATCGGGATAATGTCCGTTTACCAGCAGTTCGCGCAGGGCGGGCGGATAGGCGGCGAGGTACTCGCGGAACAGGCGCAAAATCAGCCCATAATTATTATACGGCTTGAGTACAGCGTTAATCACAAATCCGACCGAAAGCCCAATCGACGTATCCAAAAATCGGTTGATGCCGTAGGCAATCGGGGAACCGGAAGCCGGGTCGTACAGGCACACCGACACAAACACAATACAGGTCAGCGGCACGGCAAATCCAATGCGCAGCGGCTGACACAGCGGAATCAGCAAAATCAATCCCAATCCAATCGCAATATACCGGTCATTGGGAAACAGCAGCGTGAACAGACAACCAGCCAATGCACCGCAAGTAATACCGGCAAGCTGGGTGGTGGCGGCGGTGATGGCGTCGGACAGCGTACGGCTCATGACCACGATTGCGCCGATGGCGGCAAAAATGGGCAGGGCGGACGGGCGCAAGCTATCCACCAATAGCGCCAGCATGACAGCGGTGCCGGTTTTGACCGTGCGCAGGCCGATGCGATAGCGCGGGCGGGCGGAACGGCGGGGCATACAAAACCGTCTCCTTTCGTACAACAGAAATTCATGTTGATTCATTATAACACACTCTGCTACACCCAAAAATGGATAAATTGTGAAACCGGTCGGGTATATGCGAAATTCACATACCGTTCATTGACTTTGTGTTTCCAATGTGCTAAAGTCTAAGTATATCTTCCAAGAATCGGTATACGATATTGATAAAACCGCTAACAGAGGTGAAAGAAGAAATGAAAAAAGAACTTGGTTACGGTGTTGCGCTGGTCGGTGCAGTAGCAGCAGCGGGCGCATTGGCAGCCGCTCTGGTTCGCAAGAAAAAACGTGAGGAAATTTACCACGAAGCCGAACTCAAAGCCATGAATGAGCTGGATGAGATGATGAACGAGGGCGACGACGAACTGGATTGCGATGCCTGTTCGTGCGCGGCAGCCTGTGCAGCCGCTGACGAACAGCAAGAGGATGTGCCGGAAGATATCCCGTCCGACGAGACCGAAAAACCAGCAGAATAAAACCCGATGACGAACCCAGCAGGCGGGGCCATGTGCTTCGCCTGCTTTTTGTCTGCCATGTGAAAAAGGAGGATTTCTTTATGATTACCTATGAGGGCCGCGTATTCCGTCCGCCGTCTGAAGCGTACAGCCTGATTGTACAGGTCACAATCGGGTGCAGCCACAATAAATGCACCTTCTGCGACATGTACAAAGAAAAACAATTCCGCGTGCGCAAGCTGGACGATGTAAAGCGCGATTTTGACATCGCACGTCAGGCTTACCGCCACGTCGAACGCATTTTTCTTGCCGACGGGGATGCCCTGATGTGCAGACCGGAACACATGGCAGAAATTTTGCGCTATATCCGCGAACGGTTCCCCGAATGTCAGCGCGTGACCAGCTACGGTTCGCCCGCTTCCATTCTGGTCAAAAAACAGGACGAACTCAATTTGCTGCACGAACTCGGACTGGATATGATTTATCTGGGCTTGGAATCCGGCTCGGACGAGGTGCTGCAACGGGTCAACAAGGGCGAAACAGCCGATGAAATCGTACGCGCCGGGCTGATGGTCAAGCAGGCGGGCATGAAGCTGTCGGTCACCTGCATCGCCGGTCTTGGCTCGCTCGAACTGTCCGAAATCCACGCCATTCAAACCGCGCAGGCACTCTCGCGCATGAAACCAGAATATATTGGACTGCTCACGCTGCTCTTTGACCTGCCCACCCCGCTGATGCAGGACTGGCAGCAAGGACGCTTTTACCTAATGAATCCGGTCGAAATCGCGCAGGAAACCTTGACGCTTCTCGAACACATCGACTGTGAAGGCAGTATTTTCCGCGCCAACCACGCCTCGAATTATGTCAATCTGGCGGGCACCCTCAACCAAGACCGCGCCGCCATGTGCGACAAGCTGCGCGCCGCGCTCGCCGGTCAGGTGCGCTTCAAAAACGAAGCGTTCCGCGCGCGCTGACCCGTCCGTTTGACAATATCTGACAGCGTTTGGTGCAGGACGACGGAACAAGCCCAAAACTTTATAGCAGGAATTGGCGTCTTTTTCTATGATTTCACATGACAAATGAAAAAAAAAGTGGTATAATGACTACATTCGGGCGGTATGAGAGAAGCCCCCGACGTACATTTGTTTGATGAAAAGAGAAGAGAAAATACTGCGACGCCAGACGCCGCGGGATTCATTTTTGTTTGGAGGAAGAACATGGATTCCATTTCACATACCCGTGTCGCCAACCTGCTGTTGGCTCATATCCAGCAAACCACCGGTGTGACCTTTGACGCGAACGCCTTTCGCTATGGCAACCTGAAACCCGACTTGACCGGCACCTATCTGACCAAGCGCCATTACCCGTCCATTATGTTCGAGGAAGTAAAGGACAAAATCCGCACATTCTGCCGGAAATATACCCTGCAAGAAGTCAACGGCCGCGATTTGTCGGTTGATTTGGGCGAAATCTGCCACTACCTGACCGACTTCTTCTGCTATCCGCACAACGATGACCTGTACCCCCACGGCCTGTTTGCGCATTATGTCTACGAAAAGCGCACCGCGCTTTGTCTGCGCCGCAACCTGACCGCAACCCATTTTGAAGGCTGGGTCGATGGTGTCGTTGCACCCTACACGGTTGAAGGTCTGATTTCCCGCATTGAAGCCTTGCACCGCAAATATTGCGCCCTGCCCCATCACGGGATTGTCAGTGATATGGAATACATCTGCCAGGTAACGACCATGTGTGTGTCGTCCATCATCAACATCGCGTATGTATCCGAGCAGGAAACCGTATACGCAAGAGCTTAATTGCCTGACAAAAAAAAACAAAACCGCTCGATTTGAGCGGTTTTTTTGTACCAAAATTTATATTTTGTCACACCGGTTCGTTTAACAGACGGCTGACCAAATCAGCCGGAAGCGTTGGGAACGGGCGGAACGGTTCGGGCGCGGTCACGCGCTGGCGAAGTGGGCGTTCCATCCAGATAATATCGTGCCACGACTCAAACTTCCAGCCGCTGCGCGGAAATAAGCCCACCTTTTGAAAGCCCAGTGCGTCGTGAAAGGCGATACTGCCGCCGGGTGAGGTGATGCAGGCGTAAGCGGTCACCACATTCTGCTGTTCGAGCAGCGAGAGCAGCGCACGGTATAGGCGCGTGCCCAAGTGCTGGCGCTGGACGCGGGGTGACAGATAGATAGACAGTTCGACATCCCAGCGGTATGCCGTGCGCGCATGGAACGGGATGGCATACGCATACCCTACCGGCTCCCCATCCCATTCGGCAACCAGATACGGGTATTCCCGCAAAATCCGCTTGATACGCTCGGCAAACTCGGCACAGGACGGCACATCGTATTCAAATGTAATAGCGGTTTGCTGGACATAGGGCGCATACAGGTCGAGCAATGCTTGCGCATCGTCGGGTGTTGCGGGACGGATATAAAACTTTTCTGTCATAAAGAGGCCTCCAAAAATGGATTTGGGTACTATTTGCGCTTAGGGCATGTCATCTCGGCGGCGGGCGGCGCGCCGCCGTCTCCTGCGGTCACGCTGACGGCGTATCTTGCGTGCACGGCGCATGGCGAGTGCAGACCAGACCGCAAACACGGCCACCGCGCCCAATCCTGCCAGAAACCAAGGCACTACCTGTGCCGGATTGTCGGGTTGTGCCACTGGGTCTGTGTTGGTGGGCTGGTCGGCTGGCGCAAGGTCGGTTGCAAGCGGCTGGGGCAGCACGCACCAAGGCTGTATCTGTCCGTTCCGGGTCAGTTCCAGCGTGCGCAGGCCAGCCGCATCGGCGGTCTGTGATAGTCTGAGGTCGTCCACCGAAGCGTCGAGCGGCAATGCAAACGTTACCGACGGGCAGGCAGACTGGTCAGGCTGTGCCGCGCCAGCCTGTTCGGCAAGGGCGGCAACCTGTTCGGGTGACAGCGTGACCGCCTGAAATCCGTTGAGCGCATAGGCAAACAACGTGCGCATATCGCGCCAAGGGTAATACATGTTGCCCGACGAGCCGAGCGAAACGGCAATCCAAGTCAAGCCATCCTTGCGCGCAACCATACATTGTGTGTGCTGTGCCTTGGTGGTGTAACCGTTCTTTCCGGCAATCGCATAGGGGTTATAGAACGCCGAATCGGCGCGCAGCATACGTTGTTTGGTATAGAAGGTACGCGCTTCGGACTGTTTGTTGTTGGCGGGCATGGTATAGGTCAGTGCGCCCGCAATCTGGACAAAGCGCGGGTCGTCCAGCAGCGCGGCGGTAATGCGCGCCATATCGCGCGCCGTGACCAAATGGCCGTCGGCGTCCAGCCCGTGCGCATTTTCAAAGTGACTGCCGGTACAGCCCAGTTGGGCGGCGCGTTCGTTCATCATCGCGGCAAAATCCGCCTGCGTGCCGCCGACCGCCTCAGCCAGCACATTGGCTGCATCATTTGCCGACTGCATGAGCGTGGCATACATCATATCTTGCAGCGTGACCTGTTCGCCCGGCACCAGTGCAATGTGTGTGGAGTCGCGCTCGATATCTACGGCGGTTTGCGAAACCGTGGTCGTGCGGGAAAGGTCGGGTTCGTGTTCGAGCACCACCAGCGCGGTCATCAGTTTGGTGACCGAAGCGGGCGGCACGGGTGTATCGGCGTTTTTTTCATACAGCGTTTGACCGGATTCCACGCAATACAGCAGCGCTTCCGGGCCATAGATTTCTTCTTGCAATACAGGGTCGTCGGCGGCTGCCGCACCGCTGACCAGCACAAGCAGGGTCAGGAGCAGACCGCACAGGCGGCGGATGAACATAAACAAACTCCCTTCTACGCTTTGTTCTCATGATACACCATTTGACGCATGGGTTCAAGTGCTGGGTGAGAAAGCGGTTGTCAGGTGGGTGCATCTTTGCTATAATAACAGGAAAAGATTTTTGATAGGAGGTCGAACGCCATGCAGCCAATCGGTTGGATACTGGTGTTATATCTGGCAGCGGTCAATCTGTTGGGCGCTGGTGCAGTCGTGCTGGACAAATGGTGCGCACAGCATGGACGCTGGCGCATCCGCGAGCGCACGTTGTTCCTTTATGCGTGGCTGGGCGGCTGCCCGCTCGTTTATCTGGCGATGAAACTGTGCCGCCATAAAACCCGCCATCGCTCCTTTATGTGGGGTATTCCGGCAATCTTTGTGCTGCAAATCGCCGCAGTCACCGCGATTCTATACATATTGTATCAAAAAGGGGGTTGGATGCCATGACCGAATTTTTAATCCGGCACGTTTTGGGTGAGGAACGCAATAAAACAGCAGATGCGCGCGTGCGCGAAAAGTATGGCTTGCTTTCGGGCGCGGTCGGCTTATTCTGTAACTTCTTACTGTTCGCAGCAAAATTACTCATTGGATTCACAACCGGCGCCATCTCGATTGCCGCCGATGCAGTCAACAACCTATCTGATGGTCTGTCCTCGCTGATTTCCATGATAGGCTTTAAGGTATCCGGACGTGCGCCCGATGCCCAGCACCCGTTCGGCTACGGCAGAACCGAATATATCGCCGGACTTATCGTGTCGCTGCTCATCTGCGTGGTCGGTGTCCAATTTCTGCAAACCTCGGCTTCCCGCATTTTGCACCCCGAACCGGTCACGTTTACCGTGGTTTCTGCCGTGGTGCTCGTGCTGACCATGCTGGTCAAGCTGTGGATGGGCGCGTTTAACCACTGTGTCGGCACGCGCATCGACTCGCCCACCCTGCTGGCTGCCATGCAGGACAGCATCAACGATGTCATCACTACTGGTGTTGTGCTCATCGGCATGGTTGCCGGCCGCTTTACCACCCTGCCCGTCGATGGCGTGATTGGCGTATTGGTTGCGCTGTTCATCATCTGGGCGGGTATCGGCATTGCTCGCGACACGCTCAGCCCACTCATTGGGCAGGCGGCCGACCGCGAAGTCGTTAAGGCGATTGGCGACACCGTACTGGAAAGTCCGGGGATTTTGGGGATTCACGACCTCATCGTACACAACTACGGGGTGGGCAAGTCGTTGGCCTCGCTGCACGCCGAAGTGCCCGACACCGCCGATATTGTCGCCGTACACGAGCTTATCGACGAAGCCGAACGCGCGGTGTGGGAAAAGACCGGCGTATATACGGTCATCCACATGGACCCCGTGCGCGTGGGTGACCCGCGCATTGATGCCATGCGGGAAACCACGCTCAATGTATTGGCAAAGATTAACCCCGAACTCACGATGCACGATTTTCGGGTCGTTGAAGGCGAACGGCGTATCAATTTGATTTTCGATGTAGTCGTGCCGTTTGGCTACACCGACGAACAGAAAGAGGAAATCCGCGCCCGTATCCACACCGGACTCAAAGCACGCGACAAGCGATACTGTCCGGTCGTGACGCTGGAACACAAAATGACCCTGTAAACCGGTCTGCGCCCTGCCCTTGCGGCAGGGCGTTTTGTTGGGTAATGGCGTACACCAGATACAAAAAAGATTGCCCGTTCAAATGGAAATCGGCCGCAGAATGTGCTATACTACTGTCAGCACATGTAACCCCATATTCGGCAAAATGCCGCACAGGAGAGAAACCGACCGCAGGAGGATACTTTATATGCTGCTTATTCAAAACGCTCAGGTTTTAGACCCCTATACCGGTTTGGATGCCGGTCTTGACCTGTTAATAGATGACAACGGAATCATAACACGCATGGAACCGCACATCAATCCGCCCGCTTGCTGTCCGGTGTTCGACGCGGCGGGCAAAACGGTTGCGCCCGGTCTGGTCGATACCCATGTACACTTCCGTGACCCCGGACAGACCCAGAAAGAAGATATTGCATCGGGGATGCGGGCAGCCGCGGCGGGCGGCTTCACGACCGTCGTGTGCATGGCAAACACGGTTCCGACTTGTGATACCGTCGAAACCTTACAGTACGTTCAAAAAACCGCACAGCATGAGGGTGGCTTTGTCAATGTCCATCAGGCATGCGCGGTAACCAAAGGACTGAAAGGCGAAGAATTGACCGATTTCGGCGCGCTGCTGGCAGCCGGTGCCCCCGGTTTTACCGATGACGGCATCAATCTAACCAATATGGATATCTGTCTACGCGCGATGGAGCTTGCCGCACAGCACGATACCGTTCTGTCTTTCCACGAAGAGGACAAGTCCCTTGTCTATTCGCCCGGTGTCAACTTCGGCTCACAGGCGGCGCAGGAATTGGGCGTGCCCGGTGCAAAGCCGTCGTCGGAAGAAGCGATGGTCGCGCGCGATATCGCGTTAGCCCTGCGCACCGGTGCGCGGGTGGTGTTCCAGCACATCTCCAGCGGGCTGTCGATTGACCTGATTCGCGCGGGCAAGGCGCTGGGCGCTTCTATTTTCTGCGAGGTCACGCCGCACCATCTGTCTTTGACCGAGGACGCGGTATGTAAATATGGAACCTACGCGCGCATGAATCCGCCGCTGCGCCGCGAGGACGACCGACAGGCCATTTTACGCGGCTTGCAGGATGGCACGGTGGACATGATTGCCACCGACCACGCCCCCCATACGGTTGAGGAAAAAGCCCGCCCCTTTGCGCAGGCGCCGTCGGGTATCACCGGACTGGAAACCGCTTTTTCGGTGTGCAACACCTATCTGGTACAGACCGGTGTGTTGACGAAACGACAACTTTTAGAGAAAATGTCCAAGAATCCGGCCGAAGTCTATCGTTTTGCCGATAAATCCATTGAAATCGGCCACCGCGCCGAGTTATGTGTACTGGACTGGGATTGCGACAAGGTATACAAAACGTATTATTCCAAGGGAATCAACACACCGTATACCAACATGCCCCTAAAGGGCGCGCCCATCTGCACGATTATGGGCGACCAAGTTGTACAGCTTTCAGACAAAACCTAAAATTTTTCTGAAAAGTTCGCAAATTTAAGAGAATCTTAATTGATTTCTTGCTGAAAATCCGTTACTATGGTAGTAGTGAAATTAGGAAACGAGGGGAGTATATGGCACAGCAACAGAGGAGACAGCCGACCCGCAAATCGAAAAGACAGATTCGCAGACAGCGTCAATTGGCGGTCATCGGCACGGTTGTCGTCATCTTTTTGATTATTTTCGGTCTGGGCGCCCTGTGGGGGCGCGGTATGAGCGGCGGTGTCAATGAAGAAAAAATCGCGCAGGCCGTTCAGGGTCTGGGGCAGACCGTACAGGTCGATTACGACTACACCCGTGTCTTGCAGCAGGAAGCCCGCGACGATGCGTATTATGGCTGGGAAAATGCGGCTGACCGCGGCGCATTTACCATCATGTATCAAGGCTCTATGGATATCGGCACCGATACCACCAAGGTGACAAAAGATAACATCGCCATCTCCGGCAAAACGGTCACGGTAACCGTACCCGATATCGCAATTTTAACCCATGAGATTGCACAGGATTCGATTACCTGCTACGATGAGGACGAAAACAAATTCACCCCCATCACGCTCGGACAATTTGACGAGTTCTGCGCCGACCAGAAATCGGTCGTAGAGAATGAAGTGTATAACACCGACAAGGTCAAAAAGGCCGAAGAACGTTTGACCAACGTCATTTCGATTGCCGTCAAGAATATGGGCAAGTTTGACAATGTAACCGTCAAATTCGCAAACGGCTAAACCCGGTATACCATAAAAAGAGCGCTTATGCGCTCTTTTTTGTGCCCCATCCCCCTAAATCATGCCGGGTCACATATTTTTTCGCTTCATCCCACGAAAATATTTGCACCCCGCTTGACACACTCCTGCAAATATGATAGTCTAAAGGAAAATGTAATACCGACAAACGAAGTTTTTAGGAAAAAGCTATGCGCTTACCGAAGGAGTAAAACTCTCAGGTTTCCGGTATACAACCGGAAAAGGACTATAAACGGATGTGGCTCTGGAGAATCCCTCACACGGGTGCCGAAGGTGCAAGGCGTGCCGCAAAGTGCGCTAATCTCTCAGGCAAAAGGACAGAGTGGAATCATATGCCGGTCATGTGGGCTGCCCGCAGGGGGAAATGTTGCGCACATCGCCGGATAACAGAGCGAACCATTATCCCAAAACCGCGAGTCGTCATTGATGACGCGGGTAGGGGTGTCGGCTCGCTTTTTTCTTTTGGTTTGTTCGGCAGTCAAGAAAAGGGGTAAAACATGGATATGGAACAACTGGCACAAGTCGTTAAACAGGTCAGCGACTTCGTGTGGAACAATCTGCTTTTGTACCTGCTCGTGCTGACCGGCGTATTGTTTTCGGTGCGCACCCACTTCGTACAAGTGCGCCATCTGGGCACCGGTTTAAAGCGCATGTTTGGTTCGTTCAGTCTCAACGGCAAAAAAGCTGACCATGAGGGCATGAGCTCTTTTCAGGCGCTCACTACCGCCATCGCCGCACAGGTCGGCACCGGCAACATTACCGGCTGCGCAACCGCACTCGCTTCCGGCGGCCCCGGCGCGATTTTCTGGATGTGGGTTTCGGCCTTTTTCGGCATGTCCACCATTTACGGCGAAGCCGTACTGGCGCAGAAATATAAGACGGTCGGCGAAGATGGCCATGTGACCGGCGGCCCCATCTACTACATCAAAGCCCGTTTCCAAGGTGCGTTCGGCAAGTTCCTCGCCGGTTTCTTCTCGCTGGCTATCATCTTTGCACTGGGCTTTGCGGGTAATATGGTGCAGTCTAACTCGATTGGCGATTCGTTCCACAACGCTTTCGGCGTCAATTCGCTCTATGTCGGCGTTGTTGTGGCAATTGTAGCCGCCTTTATCTTCCTCGGCGGCGTCAAGCGCATCGCCTCGGTGACCGAAAAAATCGTGCCGGTCATGGCGCTGTTTTACATCGTGGGCTGCGTTATCATCCTGTGCATCAATCATGCAACCATGCTCAGCGCCATCCAGTCTATCTTCATCGGCGCATTCCAGCCGCAGGCACTCGCGGGCGGTATCGCTGGTGTGACCGTCAAGGAAGCTATGCGTTTCGGTGTTGCACGCGGTCTGTTCTCCAACGAAGCCGGTATGGGCTCGACCCCGCACGCTCATGCGCTGGCAAAGGTTGACAAACCCCAAGACCAAGGCGTTATTGCAATGGTCGGCGTGTTCATCGACACCTTTATCATTCTGACTCTGACCGCACTGGTTATTCTGTCGTCGGGCGCACTGTCCACCGGTCAGACCGGCTCGACATTGGCGCAAACCGCATTCAATGCGGCATTCGGCAGCTTTGGCGGCGTGTTTATCGCCATCTGTATGTTGTTCTTCGCGTTCTCCACGATTATCGGCTGGTATTTCTTCGGCGAAGTCAATGTAAAAGCGCTGTTCGGCAAAGGTGCAACTAAAATCTATGCCGCTATTGTCGTTGTCTTTGTCGTGCTCGGCTCCAGCCTCAAGGTTGACCTTGTGTGGAACCTGTCCGACCTGTTTAACGGTCTGATGGTATTCCCGAACCTCGTTGCACTGATTGCACTCAGCGGCGTGGTTGCCAAACTCGCGCACGAAGACCACGATTAAAAATCCCCCTGAAAAACCAATATCCGGTTTGAACTGCACCCCATTTGTTAGACAGTATGTTATACTGAATAGCAAAAGGGGTGTTTTATTATGGCAAAAAGGAAAT